>CALALV010000181.1 GCA_937925605.1 uncultured Woeseia sp. | reverse complement strand
GCAGGCGGCTACAATGGCCGCCGACCCCGCCCGGAGCCCTGCATGGACCTGCCCGCCTGTCGCGACCTGCTGGATCTGACCGGCCGCACGGCCGTGGTGACCGGCGCGGGCCGCGGCCTCGGCGCCGCGATCGCCGCGCGCCTGGCCGAAGCCGGCGCCAGTGTCGTCGTCCACTACCGCTCCGGGCGCGCGGATGCCGAGCGCGTCGTCGCGGGGATCGCGGACGCGGGCGGCACCGCGGTCGCCGAGCCGGCGGAGCTTGACGGTGCGGAGGGCGCCGAGGCGCTGATCGCGGCGGCCGTCGGGCATTTCGGCACGCCAGCCATCCTGGTCAACAACGCCGGGATCTACCCGACGGGCGAGCTGCTGGACATGAGCCTCGCCGACTGGGCCGGGATGCAGCGGGCCAACGTAGAGACCGCGCTCGCCTGTACGCAGGCCGCGGCCCGCCGCATGCGCGACGCGGGCGGCGGCGCGATCGTGAACATCGCGTCGATCTCGGCGTACAGCCCGGCGCCGGCGCACGCGCACTACAACGCGTCGAAGGCGGCGCTGGTCATGCTGACGCGCTCGGCGGCCCAGGAGCTCGGGCCGTCAGGCATCCGGGTCAACGCCGTGTCGCCCGGCGTGGTCGACCGCCCCGGGCTGCGCGAGGACTGGCCGGACGGCGTCGCGCGCTGGGAGGCGCGGGTGCCGCTCGGCCGCCTCTGTGCTCCGGCGGACGTCGCGGACGCCTGCCTGTTCCTCGCCTCGGACGCGGCCCGCTTCGTCAGCGGGCAGGACCTCGTCGTCGACGGCGGCATGCTGGCGACCAGTATCTTCTGAGCGCGGCGCGACATAGCCGGCGATTGTTTGAAAAGCGCGCGGGCGTCGACCAGACTCGAGACATCCAGCCGGAGGATTCGCCATGGCCGATCGTCACGACCCCGAGGGCAGCCGCCTGCCGATCAAGATCGATACCACGTCGAACGGCGAGTTCGCGCCACTGCCATTGTCGCTCGCGAACGTCGAGGCGAACCGGCTCGCGCACGAGCGCGCGGCGCTGCACGCGAAGAAGACCGGCGTCGACCGGCGCCGCTTCCTGGTCTCGACCTGCGGCGCGGCGAGCACGCTGCTCGCTTTCAACGAAGTGAACGCGCTGGCCGGCCAGTCGGGCGGCCGCTTCGAGCTCGCGGCCGACGCGGCGCTCGACGCGGAGCTGGCCGAGGCGGCACTCGGCGGCGACGAGTTCATCTTCGACGTGCAGGGGCACTTCGTCGACCCGAACGGCAAGTGGATACGCGACAACCCGGCGCGCGGGCGCGGGTTCCGCTTCGCGCCGAAGACGAACTGCGAGCTCGCGGACGGGCCGGGCGAGAACAGCCACCTCGAGTGCCTCGGGCCGGAGGAATTCGTCAAGGACGTGTTCATGGACTCGGACACGGACATGATGGTGCTGTCCTTCGTGCCGTCGTCGCGCGAGGCCGAGCCGCTGACGATCGAGGAGGCCGACGCGACGCGGCAGATCGTCGCGGACCTGGAAGGCGAGCACCGGCTGATGCTGCACGGCCGCGTCAACCCGAACCAGGACGGCGATCTCGAGGCCATGGACGAGCTCAAGGAACGCTGGGACGTCTGCGCCTGGAAGACCTACACGCAGTTCGGCCCGGGCGGCAAGGGCTACTTCCTGTCCGACGAGGACACCGGCATCCCGTTCATCGAGAAGGCCCTCGCGCTCGGCGTCAACATCATCTGCGTGCACAAGGGCATCCCGTTCGGCCCGCAGTCCTACGAGCACAGCCAGTGTCACGACATCGGCGTGGTCGCGAAGCGCTACCCGGACATGAACTTCCTGATCTACCACTCGGGCTACGTGCCGGGCCGGGCCGAGGGGCCGTGGCTGGGCGAGGGCTCGGGCGACGGCATCGATACGCTCATCAAGTCGCTGATCGACAACGAGGTCGCGCCGAATTCGAACGTCTACGCCGAGCTCGGCAGCACCTGGCGCATGCTGATGCGCGAACCGGAGAGCGCCGCGCACGCGCTCGGCAAGCTGTTCCGCTACTGCGGCGAGGACAACGTGCTGTGGGGCACGGACTCGATCTGGTACGGCAGCCCGCAGGACCAGATCCAGGCATTCCGCACCTTCCAGATCGCGGAGGAATACCGCGAGCGCTACGGCTACCCGGAGATCACGCCGCGCCTGCGGGCCAAGGTCTTCGGCCTCAACGCGACGAAGCCCTATGGCATAGACGCGGCGGAAGTGAAGCTCCGGGCCGGCAACGACCGGCTGACGAAGCGACGGCAGAACTACCTGAACGACCCCGATCCGTCGTTCCTGACCCACGGACCGAAGACTCGCCGCGAGTTCCTGAACCTGCTGCGCTGGGCCGGCGACGCGCCTACCTGAGCCCGGTCCGCTACTGGTAGCCGCGCGCCTGCAGCTCGAACAGGTGCGCGTACTGGCCACCCTGCGCGCGCAGCTCGGCGTGCGTGCCGCGCTCGATGATCCGGCCGCGCTGCATGACGACGATCTGGTCGGCGGCGCGCACCGTCGAGAAGCGGTGCGAGATCAGGATCGTCATGCGGTCGCCGCTCGAGCGCCGGAAGTGCTCGAATACCTCGGCCTCGGCCGCCGCGTCCATCGCGGCGGTCGGCTCGTCGAGCACGAGTATGTCCGCGGCCGAGCGCATGAACGCTCGGGACAGCGCGATCTTCTGCCACTGCCCGCCGGACAACTCGCGGCCGCCCCTGAACCAGCGGCCGAGCTGCGTCCGGTAGCCCTCGGGCATGGCCTCGATGAACGGCGCCGCGAGCCCGGTCTTCGCGGCCGCCGCCCAGCGGCCCTCGTCGTCGATGTGGCGCACGTCGCCGGCGCCGATGTTCTCGCCGACCGTGAACTGGTAGCGGCCGAAGTCCTGGAAGATCACGCCGACGCGCTGCCTGAGCGCCTCGACGTCCCAGTCGCGCAGGTCGAGGCCGTCGAGCAGGATGCGGCCGGCCGTCGGTTCGTAGAGCCTCGTCAGCAGCTTGATCAGCGTCGTCTTGCCCGAGCCGTTCTCGCCGACCAGCGCCAGGCTCTGGCCTGGCCGCAGCTGCAGGTCGATGTCGCCGAGCGCGTCCTCGAGCGCGCCGGGGTAGCGGAACGAGACGCCCTCGAACTCGATACCGCGGCCCGGGTCCGGGCCGCGGCTCGCCTCGCCGACGCGTCCCGGCACCGGCTGCGCGAGGTACTCGTACAGGTTCGACAGGTACAGGTTGTCCTCGTACATGCCGCTGACCGCCGACAGGATCGCGGAGACGGCCGACTGGCCCTGCCGGAACAGCATCAGGTACATCGTCATCGCGCCGAGCGTGATTTCCTTCGCGATCGTCGCGAGCACGATCCAGACGTAAGCGCCGTAGAACGCGGCCGTCGAGACGAGCCCGAGGAGGAAACCCCAGGTATCGCGGCGCAGCGTCAGCGCGCGGTCCTCGACGAACAGCTTGTCGAAGATGTCGCGGTAGCGCTGGAGCAGCCGCGGACCGAGCTGGAACAGCTTGACCTCTTTCACCCCGTCCTCGCGGGCGATGACGGTCTCGAGGTACATCTGCATGCGCGTCTCGGGCGAGCGCCAGCGGAACAGCCGGAACGCGTCGCCGGAGAACTTGGCCTCCGCGAAGAACGACGGCAGGCCGGCGCCGACGAGGATCAGCACGGCCCAGGGCGAGAAGGCGAACAGCAGCACGGCGTAACTCGTCAGCGTGATCGCGTTCTGGATAAGCCCGAAGGTGCGGTTGACCAGCGACAGCGGCCGACTCGAGGCCTCGCGCCGGGCCTGGGTCAGCTTGTCGTAGAATTCCGAGTCCTCGAAGTGCGCCAGCGTCAGCGTCAGCGCCTTTTCGAGGATCATGACGTTGACGCGCTGGCCCAGCAGCGCGCGCAGCAGCGACTGGCTGGCGGAGATACCGCGCTGGCTGGCGGCGATGCCGATGACCAGCAGCGCCTCGAGGCCGACCAGCGTCAACACGCCGCGGATGTCCGGGTCGTCCGCCGCGATCGCCGCGACGACGCCGTCGACGATCAGCTGGCCGACCCAGGCGATGCCGGCCGGCAGGATGCCGGCGGTCAGGGTAAGGACGGCGAGGACGACGGTCAGCAGCGGGCTGGTCGTCCAGACCAGCTGCATGGCGCGGTGGCTGTAGCGGAAGACGCCGATAAAGCGGGTGACGAGGCCCGCGTCATCGCCGTTCATCGGCAATGCACCGCCGCTCGCGGGTCGCGCTCTGCAGGCTGTCCGTTCATGCTGCGCGCCAGCATACCGGCAAGCTCAGGGCGCCGACAGCGGCCGGCGCGAATTTGTCAGCACCCGGGCAGCGGCGCACAATATCTGCGTCTGACTATCACCGGGGGTCGAGCGATGGCGGCAGGCACGGGTTTTCTGCACAGCGTCAACCAGATGGTGGACCGGGCTTTCGGCGCGATGGACCTGCCCCCCGGCATAGCGAAGCAGATCCAGGCGACGAACTCGCTGTACCGCGTCCAGTTCCCGGTCGAGATTCGCGGGCACGTGCAGGTCTTCAGCGGCTGGCGCGCGGTGCACAGCGAGCACCGGCTGCCGGTCAAGGGCGGCATTCGCTATTCGCCGGCCGTCGACCAGGACGAGATCGAGGCGCTGGCGGCGCTGATGTCCTACAAGTGCGCGATCGTCGACGTGCCCTTCGGCGGCTCCAAGGGCGGCCTGTGCATCGATCCCGCGGACTACGAGGCCGATGAACTGCGCGACATCACGCAACGCTTCGCCTACGAGCTCGCGAAGAAGGGCTACATCAGCCCGAGCGAAAACGTGCCGGCGCCCGACATGGGCACCGGCGAGCGCGAAATGGCCTGGATCGTCGACGCCTACCGCATGAACTACCCGGACGACATCAATGCCATCGCCTGCGTGACCGGCAAGCCGGTGAGCCAGGGGGGCATCGCCGGGCGCACCGAGGCCACCGGCCGCGGCGTGCAGTACGCGGTGCAGGAATTCTTCCGACACGAGGAAGACGTCAAGGCCGCGGGCCTCTCGCCGGGCCTCGGGGGCAAGCGCGTGGTCGTCCAGGGCCTCGGCAACGTCGGCTACCACGCCGCGAAGTTCCTGAGCGAGGAGGACGAGGTCCGGATCGTCGCGATCATCGAGCGCGACGGCGCGATACGGAACGACGAGGGGCTGGACGTGCAGGCCGTCTACGAACACCTCCAGCAGACCAGGGGCGTCCGCGACTTTCCCGGCGCCGACTACGTGGAAGACGGCAAGAAGGTGCTGGAACTCGACTGCGACATCCTGATCCCGGCGGCGCTGGAGAGCCAGATCACGGCCGACAATGCAAAGCGCATCAAGGCGCGGCTGATCGTCGAGGCCGCGAACGGCCCGGTTACCTACGACGCGGACCGGATCCTCTGCGAATCGGGCAAGACGCTGTTGCCGGACGCCTACGTAAACGCCGGCGGCGTGACCGTGTCCTATTTCGAATGGGTCAAGAACGTCTCGCACATCCGTTTCGGGCGCCTCGACCGGCGCCTCGAGGAGAATCGCGGGCACCAGATCATCAAGATCGTCGAGGAAGCGACGGGCAAAAAAATCCCGGATCGCCTGGCCGCGCCGCTCAAGGAAGGGCCGCGCGAAATCGACCTGGTCCGGTCAGGGCTCGAGGACACGATGCGCAACGCCTACCTGCAGATCCGCGAAGTGCGCAACTCGCGCAAGAACATAACGGATCTGAGGACCGCCGCCTTCGTGCTGGCCATCGACAAGATCGCCACCGCCTACTTCGAGCTGGGCATCGGCCACTAGGGAGACGCCGGTCAGCGCAGGCAAACCGTGCGACCTGAGCTGATGCCGCTATTCCTTGCCGCCCGCGGCCTCCGCGTTGACCTTGCGCCAGGCGTCGGCGACGGCGATGGCGCTCATGTTGAAGATCCCCCGGACGCCCTGAGACGGCGTAACGATGTGCGCCGGCTGCGCGGTACCGGACAGGATCGGCCCGATGAACAGGGCGTCCGTGATCGAGCGGATCAGCTCCATCGCGATGTTCGCCGTGTCCAGGTTCGGCATGATCAGCAGGTTGGCCCGACCTTGCAGCCTCGAGCGCGGGTCCAGCGTCTTGCGCACGGCCTCGTTCATGGCCGTCAGCGCGTGCATCTCGCCGTCCACCTCGAGGGCGGGCGCGGCCTCCTGCAGTAGCCGCGTGGCGTCGCGCATCTTGCGCGCAGAGCGCGAGCGCGACGAGCCGAAATTCGAGTGCGACAACAGCGCGACCTTGGGCCGGATACCGAAACTCTGGACGCGCTCGGCGCTCGCCAGCGTCGTCGCGACGATCTGCTCGACGCTCGGGTCGACCTCGATGAAGGCATCGGCGATGAACAGCGGTCCGTCCGGCAGGAACAGCACGGCCATCGACGAGATCTTGTGGCCCGGTTTCTCGGGCCCGATGATCTCGATGACTTCCTGCAGGTGGTGGTCGAAACGGCCGATCGTGCCGCAGATCAACGCGTCGGCCTGCCGCATCGCGACCATGCAGGCCGCGATGACCGTCGTGTTGGTACGGATGACCGTTTTCGCCGCCTGCACGGAAACTCCGCGCCGGCAGACGCGCGAATGGTAGAACTGCCAGTACTCGCGGTAGCGCGGGTCGTCCTCCGGGTCGACCAGCTCGAAGTCCTCGCCCGCGCGCATGCGCAGGCCCAGCCGGGCGATCCGGTCGTCGACGACCGCGGCGCGGCCGATGACGATCGGGTCCGCGATCTGCTCGTCGACGACGAGCTGCACCGCGCGCAGCACGGTCATGTTCTCGCCTTCCGCGTAGACGAGCCGCTCCGTGTCGCGCTTCGCGACGTCGATGATCGGTTGCATGAACATGACCGAGCGGTGGCTGAAGCTCTGCAGCCGGTCGCGGTAGGCCTCGAGGTCGTCGATCGGTCGTGTCGCCACGCCGCTGTCCATCGCAGCCTTCGCGACCGCGAGCGACACCTCTTCCATCAGCCGCGGGTCGAAGGGCTTCGGAATCAGGTAGTCGCGACCGAAGGTCAGATTTTCGTCCTGGTAGGCGTTGGCCACTTCGTCGGTCGATTCGCGACGGGCGAGTTTCGCAATGGCCTCGACGCAGGCTCTTTTCATGTCCGCGTTGATGTCCGTCGCCCCGACGTCCAGCGCGCCGCGGAAGATGAACGGAAAGCACAGGACGTTGTTCACCTGGTTCGGATAGTCGGAGCGACCGGTGGCGATGATCGCATCGGGTCGCGCTTCGAGCGCCGCCTCCGGCAGGATCTCGGGCACCGGGTTGGCGAGCGCGAGTATCAGCGGCTGCTCGGCCATCTTCCTGACCATCGCCGGCTTCAGCACGTCGGGCGCCGACAGCCCGAGGAACACGTCGGCGCCGTCAATGGCCTCATCGAGGGTGCGCAGGTCGGTGTCGCGGGCGAAGACCTCCTTGTACCGGTTCATGTCCTCCTTGCGGCCCCGGTACACGACGCCCTGCAGGTCGACCAGCGTGATGTTTTCCCTCGGCAGGCCCAGTTCGACCAGCAGGTTCAGGCACGACAGGCTCGCCGCGCCGCCGCCGGTGGACACCAGGCGGATCTCGTCCAGCCGCTTGCCGACGATTTCCAGGCCGTTCCTGATCGCGGCGCTGGCCACGATGGCCGTGCCGTGCTGGTCGTCGTGGAACACCGGTATGCCCATGCGCTCGTTGAGCTTCTCCTCGACGATGAAACACTCCGGGGCCTTGATGTCCTCGAGATTGATCGCGCCGAAGGTCGGCTCGAGGCGGGCGATGATTTCGACCAGCCGCTCCGGGTCGTTCTCGTCGATCTCGATGTCGAAGGCGTCGATGCCGGCGAATTTCTTGAACAGGACGGACTTGCCTTCCATGACCGGTTTCGCGGCGAGCGGGCCGATCGCGCCCAGTCCGAGCACGGCACTGCCGTTGGAGATGACGCCGACGAGATTGCCGCGCGCCGTGTACACCGCGGCCTGGGTCGGGTCGTCCTTGATCCGCAGGCACGGCGCCGCGACGCCCGGCGAGTAGGCCTGGGCGAGGTCGAGCTGGTTCGCCAGCGGCTTCGTCGGCGTGATCGTCAGCTTGCCCGCGGGCGGCAGCCGGTGGTAGCGCAGCGAATTCTCTTCCAGCGAGTCTTTCATCCAGTTCCCCCGGGTCTGCGGACCGTAGCGCTGCGGCGATGATAAACCAATCGATCCGGGCGCCAGAACCGGCGGCCAGCGTAAGTTTTGCAGCCGCGTTGCAAAATCTGCCCGTGTTTGCCGGCAAATCCGCCGCGAATGCCGCTGGAAATCGCTGGCATGCTTTCTGCATTGCTATCCGCAGCGCCCCTGCCGGCAGGCAGCGGCAACGTCAACGACAATAAACCTGAGGAGAAATCGAATGAGCGCATATCGGAAACTGTTTGTAACCATCGCCGTTGTCATGGGCTTCGCTGCGGTAGGCTGCCAGCCCGACTCGACGTCAGAGCGAATCGCTGACGACGTCGAGGAGGCCGGCGAGGAGCTGCAGGCGGCTGCCGAGGACGTCGGCAACGAAGTCGAGGACGCCTGCGAGGAGGTCAAGCAGGAAGCCGGCGCGGAAGACACCGACTGCTAGTACGCGCCGGGTAAAGCCGACCATCTGCAACGAACAAACCAGGAGTTACCGTGAAGTTTGAGATGAAACCCCTGCCCTACGATTACGATGCGCTCGAGCCGCACATCAGTGCGCGCACGCTCGAGTTTCACTACGACAAGCATCACAAGGGCTACATGAGCAAGCTCGAGAAGGCGATCAAGGACGATCCGCTCGCTGACAAGTCGCTCGAAGACATCATCCGGCATGCGAAGGGCGGTACGTTCAATTCCGCCGCGCAGGTATGGAACCACGATTTCTACTGGCGCAGCCTGTCGCCCGACGGCGGCGGCCAGCCGGGCGAGTATCTCGGCAAGGCGCTGGAGCAGAGCTTCGGCGACACGGCGAGCTTCCGCGAGCGGCTCAAGAAGGCCGCCGTCGGCGAATTCGGCAGCGGCTGGGCCTGGCTGGTGGTCACGCCCTCCGGCAAGCTCGACGTCGTGAGCACGCATGACGCCGCGAATCCGCTCACGGGCGACGACACGCCGCTCCTGACCATCGACGTCTGGGAGCATGCCTACTACCTCGACACGCAAAACGACCGCGGCGAGTATGTCGACCGCGTGATCAACGAACTGCTCAACTGGCAGTTCGCCGAGGAGAACCTCCGGGCGTTTGCCGACAGCCGCTCGGAAACGCGCAAGGCCAGCTAGGGCAGGGAGGCGCTGTGACCGAACTGCAGAAAATTCTCCACGATCCGTCGGCGGAGTTCGCCGATCCGTGCGAAGTGCTGGTAGCCCGGCGCCTGTCGGCCGACGACAAGGTCCGCGTGCTGGAGCAATGGCGCTACGACCTCGTACGCCTGCAGGCCGCGAGCGACGAGAACCTGACCGGCGACGCCGACAGCGGCTCGAAGATCCGCAAGATCGACGAGTGCCTGCGCCAGCTCGAGGACGAGCGCTCGACCGCCTGACCTCCCCCTGGTGCGGCGGTCGGCGCCGCCCGCCGGCAGTAAGACCCGTCACGCCACCGGCGGCAGCCTGCCGCCGGTGGCGCTGTGCATCTCGGGTATACTGCCCGTCGGCCTCGCGCACCGCGCCGGCCCAGACTTTCCCACCGAGGAGCCCGGGCTTGGCGCTAGCGTTGATCGTCGATGAAAAACAGGACGGAGCCGTAGCCCTCGGCGACGTATTCCGCCGTTGTGGCTACCGCGTCGAAACCGCCACCGAACTCGGCGCCGCGCGCGAGATCATGCTCGGGCAGATGCCCGACGTGGTCGTCCTGCACGAAACCGTCGGCGGCGAGGATGCGCTGGAGCTGCTCGAGTCGCTCGACCTCGCAGCGGTGATCGAGATCTACCTGGTCTGCCCCGAACCGACCGTGCCGCTCGCGACGCGCGCGATGCGAGCCGGCGTCTCGGACCTGTTCCAGGCGCCGGTGGACGAGCAGCGGCTCGAGCGAAACCTGCGCGAGCTGCAGGACAAGCTGTCGGCTGACGAAGCTGACGCAGCGGCGCAGAAATCCGGCCGCGGCCTGCTCATCGGCGAATCGCCGCCGATGCAAAGGCTGTACCGGCACATCCGCAAGTGTGCGCCCAGCGAAGCGAGCATTTTCATCAGCGGCGAGAGCGGGGCGGGCAAGGAGCTCGTTGCGCAGACCGTGCACCAGCTCAGCGAACGCGCGGCGAAGCCGTTCGTGGCGCTCAACTGCAGCGCACTGGCGCCGGAGCTGATGGAAAGCGAGCTGTTCGGACACAAGAAAGGCAGCTTCACGGGTGCCGTGCGCGACCACCGCGGTTATTTCCAGCGTGCGTCCGGTGGCACGCTGTTCCTGGACGAGATCACCGAGATGGAGCCCGGGCTGCAGGCGAAGCTGCTGCGCGCTCTCGAGTCCGGCCGGATCAGGCCGGTCGGCGAGGAGCGCGAGATCGACGTCGACGTGCGCATCCTGGCCGCGACCAACCGCGACGCGGACGAGGCGGTCGCGGAGGGCAAGCTGCGGGAAGACCTGTATTTCCGGCTCGCGCAGTTCCCGCTGCGCGTGCCGGCGCTGCGCGAGCGCGGCGAGGACATCGACCTGCTCGCCGAGCACTTTCTCGCGCAGCGCAACGAGGAAACGGGCCTCGACAAGCGTTTCGCTCCCGACGTGCTCGAGGCGTTCCGGCTGCACGACTGGCCCGGGAACGTGCGCGAACTGCGCAACGCGGTCCTGCACGGCTACCTGCTGGCGGCGAGCGAGATCGCGGTCGACGACCTGCCGGGCCGCGTGGTGTCGACGAGCCCCAGCACCACCGACTACATCCGCCTGAACGTCGCGACCCCGCTGAAGGAAGTGGAGCGGCGCGCAATCCTCTCCACGCTCGAGCACTTCGAGGGCGACAAGAAAAAGACGGCAAAAGCGCTCGGCGTCAGCCTGAAGACGCTCTACAACCGCCTGAAGGCCTACCGCGAGGCGGACTGAGGCCTTGAAAATTCCGGCGCCGCGGTTGTAAGCGCTACACCGAATCCCGCGGGGCTGCGCCACCCGCGGCCGGGCAAATCACGCCGTTACGGGCTTCCGAGCAGGCAGCGCCGCCCGGCACGCATCTTGCTTCGTATTGCATATCCCGAGCCTGAGCGCGCCGCGCACGGTGCGCAGGAGATGCAGTGACTCCCTTCAACAAGATCCTGGCCGAGGTCGACCCCCGCGCTGCCGCCCAGCCTGCGCTGGCCCGGCTGCGGCAGCTGACCCGGGGCGGCGACGCCCGTATCGACCTGGTGACCTGCGACTGCATGGACGCGCCGGACGTGCCGGTCGCGGACGCCGACCTCGAGGCCGCGCAGGCGGACTACGCTGCGCGACTCGAGCGCTGGCTGGACGAACAGGCCGCCGCGCTGGGCGACCGCGAGGTCTGGACCCAGGTCGTCTGGCACGCGCCGCGCTACGAGGCGATCCTCGACCGGGCGAAAGCCGCCGGTGCCGATCTCGTCATGCGTTCGGCCCGCCACCACTCCAGGCTAGAGCGCCTGCTGATCGGCGCGACTGACTGGGAGCTGGTGCGACACGCGCCGCAGACCGTGTGGCTGGTCAAGCGCGAACCCGTCGACGAGGACCGGGGGCTGCGCGTGCTCGCCGCCGTCGACCCGGTGCACGCCCGGGAACGCCAGGTGGGCCTCGACCGCCGCGTGGTGGACACCGCGGCGCGCATCGCCGCTCCCGATGGCGGCGAGCTGCACCTGTTCCACGCCTGGCAGCCGGGCATCGCGATGGCGCCGGCAATCGCGGCCGGGCCGCACGTGCCGCTGCCGCTGATCAACATGGATCCCGAGACGATCGATCGCCTGCGCGGGGAGCGACAGAGCCGGCTGGACGAACTGGCCGGGCGAGCCGGGCTGCCGTCGTCGCGCACGCACCTCGTCGAGGGTGCCGTCACCGATGCGCTCGACGAGCTGGTCCGCGAGCTCGATGTCGACGTCATCGTCGCGGGCGGCGTCGCACGCGGCCGGCTCGAGCGGCTGGTCATAGGCAGCACCGCGGAGGCGATCCTGGAACACGCCGACTGCGACGTGGTCGTGGTCAAACCGCCAAGCGACAGCAAGGAGGAAACGAACCGATGAGAAGCACCGACAGGCACACGTCAGTGCAGGCTTCCCTCGGCGGAATTCTGCTGGATGCAGAAGGCCGCGACAGCGGGCACATCCGCGACCTGCTGGTCGACCGCGACACCGGCCGCGTCGATTTCGTCCGGGTCGCGATCGAGCCGGGCGGATCGCAGGCGCCGGCGCGCACGATCGCCATACCGTGGTCCGCGGTGCGGCCGCCCGGCGGCAACGGCCAGCCCTGGCAGGCCCGCGTACGCCGCGAGACGCTCGCGAAAATGGCGCGCTTCGACGCGGCGCAGCCGGCCTAGCGGTCGATATCGCCGACGTCGAGGACCGGGGACGCATCGATGGCCGACGCGTCCAGCATCTCGGCCACCTGCTCCAGGACGCTGATGACCATCAGCTGCTGCCAGTTCTCGAGGCGCTCGAAACCGGCGGCGAAACGGTCCTGCAACAGGTCCGGGGACTGCGCGAGCTGCCGGCGTCCCTCCTCGGTCACCTCGATCCAGATGCGTCGGCGGTCCTCGGTGTCGCGCCGCCGGGACGTCAGGCCAGCGCGCGTCAGCTTGTCGACCAGCGAAGTCACGGTGGCCTGCGTCAGGTGAGCGTCGCGCGCCACGGCGCTGGGCAGGGCCTTGCCCTCGCGGGCGACGAGCTGCAGCACGATCAGCTGCGACGGGGTCAGGCCGCTGGCCGTGCCGAGCTGCCGGGCACTGAGTTCGGTGGCGCGCAGGATGCGGCGCAGGGCGACGAGTGCGTGCTGCGACTGCCTCGTGGTCACGCTTGCTTGCCCGGTAGCCGATGGAACCGGGATTGTGGACGGATTCGCAAAGCGGGCGCCAGCCCCGGCGATGTGCGAATGCACAAATACTTAACAAAACGAAGGGTTTTTCAGCGGTTCATCCGTAACGAAATGCAACGATACACGGCCAGGCTGGCCAATATGAGAGAGAAAATAAGATAATTCAGCAATTTACACGGAAGCGCCAGCAAACCGGCGGTTCCGTTTGATTCGAGCATTGGTTAGAATAGGGAAATACCATGAGTCATTCCGACACCCGACAAAGTGCCGCATCCCGGGATGCGGACCGGATACGGCTGCGCAAGCCGGACGCGACCGACGGCACCGCCGTCGCGCGCCTGATCCGCGAATGCCCGCCGCTCGACCGCAACTCGGTGTACTGCAACCTGTTGCAGTGCACCGATTTCGCGGACACCTGCATCCTGGCCGAGCGCGACGGAGACGTCGTCGGCTGGATCTCCGGCTACCGGCCGCCGGCCGAGCCGGACACGCTGTTCGTCTGGCAGGTGGCCGTGCACGAGCGTGCGCGCGGCTGCGGACTCGCGGGCCGGATGCTCGAGGCGCTGGTCGAACGGGCCGACTGTGAAGACGTCGTGCGCATGAAGACGACGATCACGCCGGACAACGACGGCTCGTTCGCGCTGTTCCGCTCCTTCGCGAAACGCATGGACGCGCCGTTCGACGAAAGCGACGGCTTCGACAAGCACGAACACTTCGATGGGCGCCACGACAGCGAACGGCTCATCACGATCGGTCCGATCCCGGACCGCGAGGCAGCGCAGGCCGATTCCCGCAGCGCTGCCTGAATCACGAATTCGACACTTATACAGAGGACCGACATGTCTGATACCAACCGTACGGCGGCCGGCGAGCCAGCCGTTGAAACTTTCGAACTGCTCGAATCCCGCGTTCGCAGCTACTCCCGCAACTTCCCCGCCATCTTCGACCGGGCGCAGGGCTCGTGGCTGATCAGCCGCGACGGCGAGAAGTACCTCGACTTCCTGATGGGCTGCTCGAGCCTGAACTATGGCCACAACCACCCGGTGCTCAAGGACGCGCTGGTCGACTACATCACCGGCGACGGCATCACCCACAGCCTCGACATGCACTCGAGCGCCAAGGAGCGCTTCCTCTTCGAGTTCCACGAGACGGTCCTGAAGCCGCGCGAACTCGACTACGTGCTGCAGTTCCCCGGCCCGACCGGCGCGAACGCCGTCGAGGCGGCCATGAAGCTCGCGCGCAAGGTCACCGGGCGCCAGAACGTCATCGCATTCACGAACGGCTTCCACGGCGTGACGCTAGGGGCGCTGGCAGCGACCGGCAACCAGCATCACCGCGGCGGCGCCGGCGTCGAGCTCGGCGGCGTGACGCGCATGCCGTACGACGGCTACATGGGCGACGAGCTAGACACGGCCGACTACCTCGACCGCGTGCTGTCCGACCCGTCCAGCGGCGTCGACGCGCCGGCGGCGATTCTCGTCGAGGCCGTGCAGGGCGAGGGCGGGCTCAATGCCGCGAGCGACGAGTGGCTGCGCAAGATCGAAAAGATCGCCCGCGAGCACGGCGCGCTGCTGATCCTGGACGACATCCAGGCCGGCGTCGGCCGTTGCGGGACCTTCTTCAGCTTCGAGCCGTCCGGAATCCGGCCGGATATCGTCACGCTGGCCAAGTCCGTTTCCGGTTACGGCCTGCCGATGGCGCTGGTGCTGATCGACCGCAAGCACGACGACTGGCTGCCGGGTGAGCACAACGGCACGTTCCGCGGCAACTGCCACGCCTTCGTCACGGCGCGCGCCGCCCTCGAGCACTTCTGGCGTGATCGCGACCAGGCCGAGGCGACCCTGGCCGACAAGTCGGCGAAGCTCGAAGCCGGGCTCGAGGCCATCATCGCGCGCAACAAGTCCGCGGGCATCGCCATGAAGGGACGCGGCATGATGCGCGGCCTGCAGATGCCGTCCGGTGAGTTCGCCGGCGAGGTCATCTCGCATGCTTACGAGAACGGTCTCGTCATCGAGTCGGCCGGCCCGGAGGACGAGGTCGTCAAGTGCCTCGTCGCGCTGACGATCAGCGACGAAGAGCTCGCGAAGGGCCTCACCATACTCGGCGACGCCGTCGACGCCGTGGCCGCCAGGCACGACCGGCAGGCTGCGTGAGGAGGCTTGAGATGATCATTCGCGACTACAACGAAGCGAAGGACAGCGACCGCCGCGTCGACGCGGAGGGCTGGACCAGCGTCCGCCTGCTGCTGCGCGATGACGGCATGGGCTTTTCCTTCCACGTCACGACCATCTACGCCGGCGCCGAGCTGCCGATGCACTACAAGCGGCACCTCGAGTCGGTCTATTGCATGTCCGGCCGCGGCAGCATCGAGGACCGCGAGACCGGCGAAGTGACGCAGATCCGTCCGGGCGTCATGTACGCGCTGGACAGGCACGACCGGCACATCCTGCGTGCCGAAGAGGACATGCAGATGGCCTGCGTCTTCAACCCGCCGCTGCGCGGCGACGAGGTCCACGACGCCTCCGGCGCCTACCCGGTGCACGCGGAGGCGGCCGAGGCCTGAGCCTGCGGCCCGCGCAGGCCGCGCGCAGCGACCTGCCAGGCAAGGAATTGCGAAAGTGAACACGAGCGACGAAAAAACCGCGGCGCAGAGCGCCGGACACACGGTCGAGAAAATCGGCGGCACATCGATGGCCGATACCGAGTCGATCCTCAACAACATCTTCATCGGGCAGCGCCGCGGCGACGAGTTGTACCGCCGCGTCTTCGTGGTCTCGGCCTATGCCGGCATCACGAACAAGCTGCTGCGCCACAAGAAGACCGGCGAGCCGGGCGTGCACGCGCTGTTCTCGAACTCCGAGTCCGACTGGGCCTGGGGTGACGCGCTGTCGCGGGTCGGCGACGACATGCTGAAGATCAACTCGGAGATCTTCGGCGACCATGCAGATCGGCGCATCGCCGACCAGTTCGTGCGCGAGCGCATCGAGGGCGTGCGCAGCTGCCTGCTCGACCTGCACCGCCTGTGTTCCTACGGGCATTTCAGCCTGTCGGAGCACATGAATACCGTCCGGGAGATGCTGTCGGCGCTGGGCGAGGCGCATAGCGCGCACAACACGACATTGCTGCTGCAGCAGCGCGGCGTCAACGCCTGCTTCGTCGACCTGACCAACTGGCGCGACAACGAGCAGCTTACGCTGGACGAGAAAATCCGCGGCTCGCTCGACGACATCGACCTCGCGACGACGCTGCCGATCGTCACCGGCTATGGCCACAGCCGCGACGGCGCGGTCGCCACCTACGGCCGCGGCTACACCGAGGTCATTTTCTCGCGCATCGCCGTGCTGACGCGCGCCCGCGAGGCCATCATCCACAAGGAATTCCACCTGTCGAGCGGCGACCCGCTGCTGATCGGCGAGGACAAGGTCAGGAAGATAGGCCGCACCAACTACGACGTCGCCGACCAGCTGTCGAACATGGGCATGGAGGCGATCCACCCGAGCGCCGCCAAGGGCCTGCGCCAGGCGCGCATCCCGCTGCGCATCAAGAATACCTTCGACCCGGAAGACGAGGGCACCGTCATCAACGGCGACTACGTGTCCGAGCAGCCGCGCACGGAGATCGTGACCGGCCTGCCCAACGTCTACGCGCTCGAGTTCTTCGAGCAGGACATGGTGCGCGTCAACGGCTACGACATCGCGATCCTCGAGGCCATGAAGCGCAATCGCCTGCGCATCGTCACCAAGACGTCGAACGCCAACACGATCGTTCACTACGTCGAGGGCCCGCTGAAGAAGATCAAGCGGGCAACCGTCGAACTGCGCGAGCGCTTCGAGTCGGCCACGATCACGGTCCGCAAGGTCGCCGTCGTGTCCGCGATCGGCAGCGATCTCGAGGTGCCGGGGCTGACCGCCCGCGCGGTCAACGCGCTCGCCGACGACGGCGTGGACGTGCTGGGCGTGCACCAGCTGATCCGCAACGTCGACATCCTGTTCGTGGTCGGCGAGGACGATTTCGACAAGTCGGTGATCGCGCTGCACCGGGAGCTCGTCGAATCACCGGCGAAAGCGGCGAGCGACGACAGCCGGTCGACGCGGGCCGCGTGAGCCCGCCGCCGGCGCGGCAGCATCGACGCCCGGACCCGACATGATCATCGAACTCAGTTTTGCCGCTTTCCTGCTGCTCTTCGTCGGCGTGGGGCTGGCGTCCGCGCTGCGCGCGCGCAAGCATCGCAACGACTACTACCTCGCGAGCCGCGAGGTGAAACCCTGGCTCGCCGGCCTGTCCGCGGTGGCGACCAACAACTCGGGCTACATGTTCATAGGCGTCATCGGCTTCACCTACGCCGCAGGTTTCGCCGCGGCCTGGCTGATGATCGGCTGGCTGCTCGGCGATTTCCTCGGCTCGCTCTTCATCCACCGGCGGCTGCGCGAGTACACCGAGTCCACCAACGAAGCCTCCTTCGCCGCCGTGCTGGCGCGCTGGCACGGCGAGGAGTTCGCCACCTGGCGGCGACTGGCGGCCGTCGTGATGCTGCTGTTCCTCGGTTCCTACGCCGCGGCGCAGATCAGCGCCGGCGGCAAGGCGCTGCAGGGCGTTCTGGGTTGGAACCCCGACTACGGCGCGATCGCCGTCGCGGTCGTCGTACTCGCCTACAGCGTCGCCGGCGGCATCCGTGCGTCGATCTGGACCGATGCCGCGCAATCCATGGTCATGCTCGCGGCCATGGCGCTGCTGCTCGTCGTCGCCGTCGTCGGCAAGGGAGGGCTGGACGCTACGATCAGCGACATGCGGGCGATCCCCGGATTCCTCGATGTCTACCCGCAGGACATGCTGCTGCCCGGCATGGCCGGGCTCGCGATGTTCGTCGTCGGCTGGATGTTCGCCGGCTTCTCCGTGGTCGGCCAGCCGCACGTGATGGTGCGCTTCATGGCGCTCGACGACCCGGCCAATCTCGGTCGCACGCGCTTCTGGTATTACAGCTACTTCACGCTGTTCTACCTGCTGGCCACGGGCGTCGGGATGCTCTCGCGCCTGTACCTGCCCGAGATCGGCGACCTGGACGCGGAACTCGCGCTGCCGACGATGGCGCTCGAGCTGCTGCCCGATTTCTTCGTCGGCATGATCCTGGCCGGCATTTTCGCCGCAACGATGTCGACCGCCGATTCGCTCGTGCTCTCCTGTTCGGCCGCGGTAACCCACGACCTCGCGCCTTCCCGGCTGGAGCGCAACTGGCAGATCAAGCTGGTCACGGCGCTGGTCGTCGCACTCGCGCTCGGCGTCTCGCTCGCCGGCGCGCGCAGCGTCTTCCAGCTCGTGATCATGTCCTGGGGCGTGCTGGCCTCGGCCTTCGCGCCGCTCCTGGCGCTGTACGCCCTCGGCCGCCGGGTCACGGAGCCCGTGGCCATCGCGACGATGCTGGGCGGCGTGGCGACCGCCATCGGCTGGCGCCTGGCCGGCTGGCACGACATGGTCTACGAGGGCATGCCGGGCATCCTGGTCGGCTTCCTCGTCGCACTGGCCCTGTCCAGCGCCACGTCCGGCGCAGGCGCCCGCGCGGCGCTGGCGGACCGGACCTGAGACCCGCGCCGCGGCCGCCCTGCTGCGGTCGCGACCGGCAAAGCTTTGCCGGGCCGGTCGCCGGCCCGGCCCGACCGAATCCAGAGGTGATTTCCATGAAAGTACGCAAGGACTTCGTTGTCCGCATCGGCGGCAACGAGTACACAGATACGCCGAACCTGCTGGCCTGCAAGGGCGAGCCGCTGCTCAGGGTCGCGCGCGAGGAGGACAGCGGCGACCTCGACGTCGAGCTGGACCTGTTCGACGAGAAGGGCAAGCGCCGGGCGACCGTGCACAACGGCGAGGTCGTGCGCGGCAGCGGCAAGGCCTACGACGTGCGCATGACGGAAAACAGCTTCACGGTTTTCGATCGCAGGAAGGAACGTACTGTTTGCGAGATTCGCCGCCGGGCGAACGCCCGCGACATGGACATCGACGTCTCGCTGTTGCTGCACACGCCGGAAGGATTCCTCGTGCACGCGAATCCCGACCAGACCAACCTGCGCATCCGCCACAGCGAGCAGGTCATCGCCGGGCGCGACGCGGCGCTGAACATCAAGTAGCACCGGCCCGCGCTCGCCCGTAACATGCGCCCCTCGGGTCCCGGGGAGCGCCAGTCCATGCAGGTCGCCGTCCTGGGCGCGGGCGTCGCCGGTGTCACCTGCGCCTACTACCTTGCCAGCCGCGGCGTCGCGGTCACACTCGTCGAGCGCGCCGCAGAACCGGCGGCGGGCGCGAGCTTCGCCAACGGCGGCCAGCTGTCCTGGAGCTTCACCGATGCCCTGGCGCGGCCGGCCCTGCTGGCTGCGCTGCCGCGCGTCATCTGCGGCCGCGATCCCGCCATCCGCCTGCGGCCCTTCCGCGAGCCGCCGCTCACCGCCTGGGGATTGCGTTTTCTCGCGCAGTGCACGGCTGCCAGGGCCCGCGCCAATACGCTGGCCGTGCTCGAGCTCGCACTCGCCTCGGCGCGGCTGCTGGCCGAGCTGCGCGAGGCGACCGGCATCGAGTTTGCACACGCGGCCGACGGCAAGCTCGTGCTGCTGCCGCCCGGCACCCCGCTGGCCGAGGCGCGCGCGCTCGCCGACCTCAAGCGCCGTGCCGGTTGCGAGACCGCTGTCCTGGGACCGGCCGAGGCGCGCGCGCTGGAGCCGGCGCTCGCGAGTTTCGCCGCGGACTATGCCGGCGCGGTGCATGCGGAACGCGACGAGGTCGGCGATGCCCGGGCGTTCACGCGCGGTCTCGCCGCGTGGCTCGCCGTTCGGGGCCGCGTGGAAACCCGTTACGGGACGACAGTGACCGGCCTTGCCCTCGAACGCGGTCGCCTGCGTGCCGTCCTGTGCGATTCGGGCGAACTGCGCGCGGACGCCGCGGTCGTCTGCCTCGGCGATGCGAGTCGCGCGTTGCTGCGCGGCGTCGGGCTGCGCGCGCCGATCTACCCGGTGCGCGGCTACAGCCTGACGCTGCCGCGCGGCCTGCGGGCGCCGGCGATCAGCATCACCGACCCCGCCCGGCGCATCCTGTTCTGCCCGCTCGGCGGGCGGCTGCGCGTCTCGGGCTTCGCCGATTTCTCGGGCGGCGACGGCCGCGACGACGACCGCCGCATCGGCGACCTCAGGCGCGCGGCGCGCGCGCTCGCGCCCTCGGCCGCCGACTGGACGGAGAAGGACGATTCGCCATGGGCCGGCAACCGGCCGATGACGCCCGACGGCCGGCCGCTGACCGGGCCGACGTCGATCTCGGGGCTGTACCTGAACTGCGGCCACGGCATGCTCGGCTGGACGCTCGCGGCGGCGACGGGCGAACGGGTCGCGCGCGCCGTCCTCGACCCGGATCGCTGATCACGCGCGCACGCCGGAGAGCGGCGGCGTTGGACGGTTTCGCGCGATTTGCTACGCTCGCAAGCGAGCCGGCACGCGGGCTCCTGACGTTTCAACTGTAATCTGTCGCGCGCCGCGACCCGGCTCGCCGGCGAAGCGTGCATACCGGGGGGATTCATGCTCGATGCCTTGCTCGGCGTCGTGACGCAACTGAGCGACCTGCTGTGGGGCCCGTGGACGATGGGCTTCATTGCGTTCGTGTCCGTGTACCTGACCTGGCGCAGCCGCTTCTTCCAGGTAACGCGCTTCCGCACGATTTTCGGCGAGACCTTCGGCCGCATTCTCGACCGGCAGGCGAGCCGCGAGCGTACGCGCATGACGCCGTTCCAGGCCGCGTCGACTTCGCTGGCCGGGACCGTCGGCATGGGCAACATGGCCGGCGTCGCGACGGCGCTGTCGCTCGGCGGGCCCGGCGCGATCTTCTGGATGTGGGTGCTCGCGTTCTTCGGCATGATCTCGAAAGCTGCCGAGGTCACGCTCGGCGTTCACTACCGCGAGATGGGACCGGACGGCGCGCTGCGCGGCGGACCGATGTTCTACATCCGCAAGGCGCTCGGCTGGCGAGCGCTCGCCGTGCTGTTCAGCATCGGCGTCACGATAAACTGTTTCTTCAGCTCCTCGATGCTGCAGGCACACACGGTCGGTCGCGCGTTCGACGCGAGCTACGGCATCAGCCCGTATCTCGTGACGGCGGGCATGGGCATCGTCACCGCAATCGTCGCGATCGGCGGCGTCCGCCGCATCGGCCGCTTCTGCGCGCGCCTCGTGCCGCTGATGACGGTGTTGTACCTGGCGGGCAGCCTGGTCATCGTCGCGGCGAATGCAACCGCGATTCCCTCGGTACTCGCCGATATCCTGCGCTACGCATTCGCGCCGGCGCCGGCGATCGGCGGCTTCGCCGGCGCCGCGGTCGTCGCCGCGGTGCAGATGGGCATGGCGCGCGGCATGCTGTCGAACGAAGCCGGGCTCGGCACGTCGCCGATGGTGCACGCAAACGCCGAGACGCCGCACCCGTTCCGCCAGGGATTGTGGGGCGCGGCGGAGGTGTTCGTGGACACGACGGTCGTCTGCACGGTCACGGCGCTCGCGATCCTGTCGACCGGCGTGCTGGCGAACGGCAGCTCCGGCATCGAAATGCTGCTGGATGCATTCTCGACTTTCTACAGCCCCGGCCTGTCGAACGCGTTCATCTCGACGGCGATCCTGACTTTCTGCCTGTCGACGCAGATCGGTTTCTACGTCTACTTCAGGACCGCAGTGGAGGACCTCGTCGGCGCGCGCGCGTTCTACTGGCTGCGCTGGCTGTACTTCCTGCCCGGCGTGGTGTTCGCCGGCGTGACGAACGTCGACCAGCTGTGGGCGTTCGCCAATATTTCGGTGGCGGCGAGCGCGCTGCCGAATCTCGTCGCGCTGCTGTTGCTGTCCGGGGTCTTCCTGACGTTGATGCGCGACTACCTGAACGGCGAGCATCGCTACGCTACGGCAATCAGCGACCGCGAGCGCCGTTACGTGCGCGTCGCGGCCAGTAATTCGGAAACAGGAACAGAAGCGGCATGAGCACACATCGACTGGATGAGAGCGCGGCAGGCGTCTACATCATATCGGCGACGCCGTTCTCGGCCGACGGCCGCCTCGATCTCGACAGCGCCGACCGGCTGACGGACTTCTACATCGAGCGAGGCGTCACGGGCATAACGATCCTCGGCATGATGGGCGAGGCGCAGAAACTGACTTCCGCCGAGTCGCTGGAGTTCATGCGGCGCGTGCTGGCCCGTGTCGACGGGCGCGTGCCGGTCGTGGTTGGCGTATCGAACGCCGGCCTCGACAAGCTCGCGAGCCTGTCGCGGCAGGCCATGGACGCGGGCGCCGCCGGGGTCATGGTCGCACCGCTCGCCGGCCTCGGCACCGGTGCCAAGATCCGCCGTTACTTCGACCTCGTCTTCGCGGCGCTCGACGACAACGTGCCGGTCTGCTACCAGGACTACCCGCTGTCGACGAACTCGGAGATCTCGGTCGAGGACTTCGGCCGGCTGGTCGCCGACTACCGGCAGCTGGTCATGCTGAAACACGAGGAATGGCCGGGCCTCGCCAAGCTCACCGCGGTGCGCGAGGCCGAGGCCAACGGGCAGCGGCGCGTCTCCATCCTGTGCGGCAACGGCGGTCTCTACCTGCCGCAGGAGCTCGGCCGTGGCGCCGACGGCGCGATGACCGGCTTCGCCTTCCCGGAAATGCTGGTCGAGGTCGTCAGGCTCTGGCGGGCCGGCGAACACGACCGCGCCGAGGACCTGTTCGACGCCTACCTGCCGCTCGTGCGCCACGAGCAGCAGCCTGGCGTCGGTCTCGCGCTGCGCAAGGAACTGCTGTATCGCCGCGGCGCGATCGCGTCGCCGACCGTGCGCGCCCCGGGCCCGGCGCTGACGGCTCGCGACCACGAGGAGTTGACCCGGTTGGTCACCCGCATCGAACGCAACCGCGAGAGGTTGGCGGCATGAACCTCGGTCTCGATGGCAAGCGTGCGCTGGTGCTGGCGTCCAGCCAGGGCCTCGGGCTCGGCATCGCGACGGCGTTGTGCGCGGAGGGTGCGAGCGTACTGCTCAGCGGCCGCTCCGGCGAGCGCCTGGCCGCCGCGGCCGCGCGGCTCGACCGGGACGGGCAGGGCGCCGCGGACTACGTCGTTGCCGACCTCGGCGACGCCGACGCCGCCGCGCGCCTGCATGCAGCCGCGACGGACAAGCTCGGCGGCGTGGACATACTGGTGAACAATACCGGCGGCCCGCCCCCCGGGGAGGTCGCCAGGGCCGATGCCGACGAGTGGCGGCGGCAGTTCGAGATGATGGTGCTGAGGGTCATCGAGGTATCCAATCGCTGCGTCGCCGACATGCGCGAGCGCGGCTGGGGCCGGATCCTGACCATCGCGTCGTCCGGTGTCCTGCAGCCGATTCCGAACCTGTCGATGTCGAACACGCTGCGTTCCGCGCT
Organism: uncultured Woeseia sp.; assembly: GCA_937925605.1. GTDB lineage: Bacteria > Pseudomonadota > Gammaproteobacteria > Steroidobacterales > Woeseiaceae > Woeseia. Next base: position 15,170 of record CALALV010000181.1, on the reverse strand, counting down.
GACGGGCTGGAACAAATCGCTGTCGAACGAGGTTGCCGCCGACGGCGTGACCGTGAACCTGCTGGCGCCCGGGCGCATTCACACGCACCGGGTCGACCAGCTCGACCAGGCCGCCGCGGAACGGCAGGGCAAGTCGCTCGACGCCGTGCGTGCCGCGTCGCGCGCGACGATCCCGGTCGGCCGCTACGGGCGGGTCGAGGAATTCGCCGCGGTCGCCGCCTTCCTGGTCAGCGAGCCGGCGAGCTACGTAACCGGCAGCGTCGTGCGCTGCGACGGCGGCATGATCAGGAGTCTCTAGCCGATGACGGGACGGGCAGAATGACAGGGCTGGATCTCAAGATCAGCGGCGGAACCGTCGCTAACGCCGACGAGACTTTCGCCGCCGACATCGGCATCCGCGCGGGCAGAATCGTCGCGATCGGCAAGGAGCTCGGCGAGGCCCGGCGCACGATCGACGCGAGCGGCAAGTACGTGCTGCCCGGCGGCATCGAGGCGCATTGCCACATCGAGCAGGAATCGTCGAGCGGCATCATGACCGCGGACGACTACTGGTCCGGCAGCGTGTCCGCCGCGTTCGGCGGTAACACCTGTTTCGTGCCGTTCGCCGCGCAGCACCGCGGGCAGTCGCTTGCCGAAGTGCTGGAAACCTACCACGGGCGCGCGGCGCCGAAGTCGGTGATCGACTACTCGTTCCACCTGATCGTCTCGGATCCGACCGACAAGGTGCTGCACGAGGAGTTGCCGCGTGCGATCGAGCAGGGCATCAGTTCGTTCAAGGTCTACATGACTTACGACAAGCTGATCGTCGACGACGAACAGATGCTCGACATACTCGCGGTCGCGAAGCGTCACGGCGCACTGACGATGATCCACGCCGAGAATAACGCGATGATCAAGTGGATGAGTCACCGGCTGGTGGACGCGGGCCACGCCGAGCCGAAGCACCACGCGCTCAGCCATCCCCGTTCTGCCGAGTCCGAGGCGATCAACCGCGCGATCACGCTCTCAGGCTTCCTCGATACGCCGATCCTGATCGTGCACGTGTCCACCGAGGCCGGCGCCCGGCTGATCGCGAAGGCGCGCTACGACGGGCAGAAAGTCTTCGGCGAGACCTGCCCGCAGTACATGTTCCTGAACGCGGAGCAGATGGACCTGCCCGGCATGCAGGGTGCGCAGCTCTGCTGCAGCCCGCCGTTGCGTGACCGCGCCTCGCAGGAGGAAATCTGGCGCTGCCTGCAGAACGGCACCTTCCAGGTCTACTCGTCCGACCACGCGCCCTACCGGCTCGACGGCAGCGGCAAGCTGCACGCCGGACCGAAGCCGCCGTTCACGAAGATCGCGAACGGGCTGCCCGGGATCGAGTTGCGCCTGCCGCTGTTGTTCTCGGAGGGCGTGATGAACAAGCGGATCACGCTCAATCACTTCGTCGCGCTCGCCTGCGGCAACGTCTCGCGCATCTACGGGCTGGCCCATCGGAAGGGCTCGATCACCGAGGGCAAGGACGCCGACATCGCGATCTGGGATCCCGACGCGACCCGCACGGTGACCGCGGCCGACCTGCACGACAACATGGACTACACGCCCTACGAGGGCATGCAGCTGCGCGGCTGGCCGACGACGGTGATCGGCCGCGGCCGGGTGCTGGTCGAGGACGGCGAGCTCAAGGTCGAGCGCGGCTCGGGCGAATTCGTGCCGCGCAAGACCATCGACTGCACCGGCATGCCGGGACGGCTCGCGCCGGAACTGGACCCGGACAGGAACTTCGGCGTGACACTCGATCTTTGAGGTTCGGGCTTGCCGCACATACTGGTCCTGAACCCGAATTCGAACGAGAGCGTGACCCGCGGGCTCGCGGAGGCTCTCACTGCCCGGCGCTACGCCGGGGATGTGCGGATCGAGTGCGCCACGCTGAGCGACGGACCGTTCGGCATCGAGAGCGACGCCGACATCCGCGCGGTCGAGCCTATGGTGCGCGAGGCCCTGGCCGCGCGCGACGACTGCGACGCCTTCGTCATCGCCTGCTACTCCGACCCCGGGCTCGAGGCCTGCCGCGCGGCGCTGGCGAAACCGGTCTTCGGCATGCAGGAGAGCGCGGTCGCGGCGGCGCTGGCGCGCGGCGGTCGATTCGGCGTGCTGGCCCTGTCGCAGCGCTCGATCGAGCGCCACCTCGGCTACCTGCGGGAACTCGGTCTCGACGGCCGGCTGGCGGGAGAGCTGCCGCTGGACCTGGACGTGGACGCCGCGGCCAACGATCCGGCCGCGCTGTCGCGCATCGTGTCGCAGGGGCGCGTGCTGGTTCGCGACCACGGTGCACGCACCTTGATCCTCGGCTGCGCTGGCCTGGCCCGGCATCGCGCGGCCGCCAGCGACGCGCTCGGCGTGCCGGTCATCGAGCCCGTGCAGGCGGCGGTAGACTTCGCGGCGGCAGCGCTGAGCTGATTCGCTCAGGCGGCGCGCGTGGCCGCGGCTAGCGCGTCGAGCGCGCGCCGGACCAGTTGCCGCGAGGTCGCGAGGTTCATGCGCATGCGGCCGGCGCCGCCGGTGCCGTAGCGGAAGCCGTCGTTCAGCTGCACGCCCGCGTGGTCGACCAGCCAGCGCTCGACCATGTGCTCCGGCGCGAGCTTCGGCAGCGCCGGGTCGCGGTCGCGATTCGCCGCTGCGGCCATGCCGGCCGCGTCTATGCGCTCCTCGAGCTCGCTGACGTCGAGCCAGGCGAGGTAGGTGCCCTCCGGCATGCGGAAGTCCACGTGCGGGATTTCGCTGCGCACGTAGGTTTCGGCGAATGCCATGTTGCCGCTGATGTAGGCGACCACCTCGTCCAGCCAGTCCTCCGCCTCGTTGTACGCCGTTTCCGACGCGATGACGCCCAGCGTGTTGACGGTCGCATTGTGCCCGGTATCGCGGATCCGCTGCATGTAGTCGGCGTTGCGCGAGTACATGTAGGCGCATTTCGTTGCCGCCAGGTTGAAGGACTTGCTGGTCGACTTGAAGGTCACGCTGTTCCGTACGACCGCCTCGTCGTCGAGCGTGCCGAACGGCGTGTAGCTGGCGCCCGGGTTGACGAAGTCGCAGTGGATCTCGTCGGCGAAGACCACGACCCGGCGCCGCGCGCAGATCTCGCCGAGCGTCGCAAGCTCGTCGCGGCTCCAGCAGTTGCCCGTCGGATTCTGCGGGTTGCAGAGGATCAGCACGTTCGTGTCGTGGTCGATGCGGCGTTCAAGGTCGTCGAAGTCCATCCGGTAACGCCCGTCGACGAGTTTCAGCGGGTTTTCCTCGGGCACGCAGTGTGCGCTGCGGATCGTCGAGTAAAAGGCGCTGTAGGTCGGTGACTGCACGATGACCTTGCTGCCGGGCGGCGAGAACGCGCGCAGGCCACTCAGGATCGCGGGATTGACGCCGGTCGCAGTCAGCAGCAGGTCGCGGTCGATCTCTTCGCCGTAGCGCCTCAGGTTCCAGTCGATCATCGATTCGTAGAAGGACTGCGGCACGTGCATGTAGCCCCAGTTCTCGTGCTCGATGCGTTTCAGCAGCGCCTCGGTAATGACGGGTGCCGTGCGGAAATCCATGTCGGCAATGCCCATCGGCACGCTGATGCGCTCGGCGCCGAAGGTCTCGATCTGCTTGTCCCACTTGTAGCAGTCGCTGCCGACGCGGTCGTACACCGCGTCGAAATCGTAGTGCCCGTCCGGGCGCCGGGCGCCGGGCGCGACGTGCGCGGCGGCATTGCCGGTAACGCCGGCGGCGCCGGCGATGGCGGTGAGTCCGGCGCCCTTCAGGAACGCGCGGCGGTCGAGTCCTGCTGACTGTGCCATTCGATGATCCCCCCGTTTCATCAATGGTGCGGGTCACGGGTCGTGGGCAGCCGGTGGTCGGCCTGCGCAGAGTGCCGGTTGCGAACGGCCGCGACGCCGTTCACAGCATAGTGGCTCGCGCCGGGCGGCGCAAAAAAACGGCGGGTTGGTTTCGGGTGTTACCGGCGCAAGCCTGGGGCTTGCTAGCGCCGGCGCGGTGCGACCGTGATCGACTCCAGCGCGCCGTCGGCATGTGCGAGCGGCGTATCGCCTTCCGGGTAACGGGACAGCGACAGGATGTAGGCGAGGATGTCGATGTATTCCTGTTCGCGCAGCGAGGCCGGATTGCTCTCCGGCATCGAGGTGCTCATGATCAGGTACAGCATGCTGAGCGGCTGGCCGTTCCAGCGCTGCAGCACGGGGCGGAAGTAACGCTTGTCGTGACAGAGCAGGCAGTGCTGCGCGTACAGCTCTTCGCCGCGTTCGGCCTGCTCTTCCGTGTAGACGCCGTCCGCGATCGTGCGGTCTTCCGCCGCGGCCGCGGTGACGCAGAGCGCGCCGATCAGCAGTAAAAAGGTGCGTGCCATGATTTCCCTGTGGCTCGTATGGAGACTGTTAAGACCCGCCTGTGCGCCAGGCGTTCCCGCGGGCGGCACGGATCGGCCGCCCGCGGTCGCGTCCGCTACCAGTCGGACAGGGCCAGCGCGGTCAGTCGCGGCCCCGTCTGCAGGATCACGTACTGCTTGCCGTCGTGCACGTAGGTCATCATGCCGTAGTTGCTGCGCTCCGGGACCTCGACGCGCGCCAGTTCCTCGCCGCTGGCCTTGTCGACGGCGAACAGGTACGGGGTGTCGTCGCTGTCCTCGCCGGCGTACATCAGCAGCGTCTCGGTGACGACCATCGGCGCGGCGCGGCCGGTGCCGGTATTGTCGATGTCCATGTCCGCCAGGTCGGGGTGCTCGAGCACGATGGACGGCGTCCGGCCGACCGGGATCCACCACAGGTGCTCGCCCGTGTTCATGTCGATCGCCGTGATGCGGCTGTACGGCGGCTTGAACATGTTCAGGCCGTCCGGCCCGCGCACGCCGAAGCCGGACAGCACCGCGTAGTCGGCGATCGTCGTGCCGGTCGGCTTCTCGATCAGCGCATCGCGCTCCTTGCCCGGCGCGATGATGCGCGTCGTGCAGTGCTTGCGCGAGGTCACGTAGAGAATGCCGGTGTGCGGGTCCGCGGCCGCCGGGCCGTCGATGTTGACGCCGCCGATGTCGCCCGGGCACCACAGTGCGGCCTTGTAGCCCTCGTCGTTGTCGCGGTGCAGCGGCGGATTGAACAGCGGCCCGATCTTGTAGTCCTTGAGGATCTCGATCATCTGCGCGCGCAGTTCCGGCGTGAAGTCGATCAGGTCGTCGTGGGTCAGGCCCTGGTTGTCGTAAGGCGCCGGCTTCGTCGGAAACGGCTGCGTTTTCGACAGCTTCTCACCGGGAATGGTCGACGCCGGGACCTGGTGCTCGACGATCGGCCAGATCGGCTCGCCGGTTACCCGGTTGAACGTGTAGGCGAATGACTGCTTTGTCACCTGCACGACGATCGGCACGGTCTTGCCGTCCATCTCGACGTCCAGCAGTACCGGGGCGGTCGGCGTGTCGTAGTTCCAGATGTCGTGGTGTACGAGCTGGTAGTGCCACTTGCGTTCGCCGGTCTTGACGTCGAGGGCGATCAGGCTGGTCGAGAACAGGTTGTCGCCCGGCCGGAAGCCACCGTAGAAATCCAGGGTTGCACCGTTCGTCGGAACGTACACGATGCCGCGCTGCTGGTCGGCTGCCAGCGGTGCCCAGGACGAAATGTCGCCGGTCCACTTCCAGGCGTCGTTCTCCCAGGTCTCGTGACCGAACTCGCCCGGGCCGGGAAGCACGTTGAATTTCCACAGGAACTCGCCGGTCTTGGCATCGTAGCCGAGGATGTCGCCCGGGATGTTTTCGATGCGCGACTGGTTGTAGCCCTGTTCGTGCGAATTGCCGACGACGACCACGCCGTTGACGACGATCGGCGGCGACGAGGTCGTAATGTAGCCCTTCTCGAGCGGTACCCCGTCGTACGGATCGTACTCGTGACCGAGGTCGGCGAGCATGTCGACGACGCCGGAAGCCGGGAAGCCGTCGATCGGCACCGGCGTGCCCCAGTCCTCGAGCGGGCGGCCGGTCTTCGCGTCGATCGCGTGCAGGAAGAACCCCGGCGTCGAGATGTAGATGACGTCCCGGCCCTCCACCTTCGCGTACGCGACGCCCTTGCCGTAGTCCTTGCGCATCGAGTACTCGTAGCGCCCCGTGTGCGGCTCGCGGTAGGACCAGAGCGTCTCGCCGCTGCCGGCGTCGATGGCGACGACGTAGCGCCGCGGCCCCGCCACGGTGTACAGCACGCCGTCAACGTAGCTCGGCGTCGAACGCCCGCTCGCGGCATTGAAGCTGGCGCCGTCCCAGACCCACGCGGTCTCGAGATCCTCGAAATTGTCGGCGTCGATCTCGTCGGCCGGGGAGTAGCGCGTGTGCGCGGAGTCCCCGCCCAGGTAATGCCATGCGCCGTCGCGGGTGCCCGGCGCCTCGTCGGCGAGTGCGGGCAGCCCCAGCAGGCAGGCGAGAACGGTGAGAGACGAAGAACGGTATAAAGGCTGACGGCTGAACGTCATGCTGATCCCCCCGGATGGCGGCGCGCGGTGGTCTCTGGCGGACCGGCCAGGCGCCGGTTGATTCGGCAAGTGCCCGGAAACGAGGCCGAAGCATACCGCAGCGCCCCGGGCGGTAAAACCGATTCAGCTGAAAGCGTAGGCACGGGCGGCGGACAAAAAAAACGCCGGCGAACCGGCGTTTTCAGAAGAACCGAGCGGCGCGCTCAGGCCTGCGTCGGGCCGTTGATCAGCGCGTCGCGGGTAAGCTCGATGATCAGCTCGGCGCCTTTCCCGGACATCAGGAAGGACGGCGTGTAGCGCAGCGAGTTGGTGCCGCCGTGAATCACGCCGAGACCCTGCTTGCGCAGGTATTCTTCCGTGCTGTTGGCACCGTAGCACTTGTAGCGCGGGTGCAGTTCGCAGGACAGCAGCAGGCCGGTGCCCTGTACCTTCGTGATTGCGTCGCCCAGTTCTTCCTTGAGCCGCGCGAACCCGTCGAGCAGCTGTTTGCCGCGCGCCCGGATGTTCTCGCGCACTTCCGGAGTCAGCTGGTCGAGCACGGCGACCGCGACGTCCAGAGCTCGGGGGTTGCAGGTCATCGTGTTGCCGTAGGTGCCGGGCCGGTACATCGTCGCCGCGCGGCCGGCCATGGCCAGCACCGACAGCGGGAACTGGCCGGCATTGAGCGCCTTGGAATAGGTCTCCATGTCAGGCGGCGGCAGGTCCTGGAAGCCCGGGTAGTCAACGATCGACAGCACGCCGTGCGCTCGCAGGCCCGCCTGGATCGAGTCGACCATGAACAGGCTGCCGTGTGCCTCGGTCAGCTCGCGGGCGCGCCGGTAGAACGCGGGCGTGATCGCCTGGCCGGGGTTGCCCTCGCCCATGACGGGCTCCATGAAAAACGCCTCGATGAAGACGTCGTCCTCGTCCGCCGCGGCGAAGATCGCTTCGAGCTGTTCCAGGTTGTTCGGCTCCACGGTCAGCAGGTAGTCGCCGTCCTGGAACGAGGCGAGATGCTTGCGATAGGCCTTGAGCGTCGAGTCCGAGTAGCGGGCCGGCCGGTCGGTGCGGCCATGGAAGCTGCCTTTCAGGGACAGTCCGCAGATCCGCTTGCCGGCGTGCCGGCCGCCCGGGTCCGTCATTTGCTTGGCGTTGATGTCGGCGAGGCGTGATGCCACCGACACCGCCTCCGAACCGCTGTTCAGGCACAGGTAGCTCTCGAAGGGGTTGCCGTCCGCGCGGGTGTGGCCGAGTTCCGCACGCAGGCGACGGATGAAGCGCATCTGGTTGACGCTAGGCGTCATGACGTTGGCCATGACGTGCGGCGCGTTCATCGCGTCCAGGATCGGCTGCGGCACGTGACCGAAACCGAGCATGCCGTAGCCGCCGCAGTCGTACAGCACGGCGCCCTTCAGCGTAACGATCCAGGAACCCTGCGCGGCCGCGGCGACGTACGGGTTCACCGCGTCGGCAGCGTAGAAATTGACGATCCCGTCCTGCAGCACGCGCATCTGCTCGGCTTCGTCCAGCGCGATCAGGTCGGGTTCTTCGCGCTTGAGCTTCACAAACATTTCGTGGCCGCGCTCGATAGCGGCGGCGAGCGCGGTGTCGCGCTCGAGAAAACGACGAAGGGTCTCGTCGTCGAGGCCACGGGTCAGCTTCGCGCCCGGTGCGGCACGCATCTCCGCCAGGTGCGCGAGATGGATACCGGAATCGACAATCGTTGCTGGCTGCGCCATATACACTCCTGAAATCCTTTCCTGCCCCGGGATGCAAGCGGGGGCGGTGCGCTTTTTGTCGAAAGCGCCGCCGCCCCCGTCGGGCAGGCCGAACATTGTAGCAAATCCGGCCGATTATCTGCTGCCGGAAGCGCCGGATTTCAAGGGCCGGGAGCGCGGCCCGGTCCCGCTAGAGCATACCCTCGAGCCCGTCCAGGTCGTTGATTACCCGAAAGTTTCCGCCTGCCGCCTCGACCCGCCGGCGCCATTCGCCGAGCCGCCCCAGGTACTCGTTCGGGTCCACGTTGTCGCTGCGCAGCTTTGTTACGTTCAATGCGATGACATCGAAGCCGGCGAGCTCGAAAGGCACGTCGCGGACGTAGCCATCCTCGAGGTCCTCCTTGAGGTCCGAGAAGATCAGCACGGTCTTGCGCCCCGTGTCCTTCTCGTTGAGGAACTCGACTGCCTGCAGCAGTCCGCCGCTGATGTCCGTGTACGGCGAGGACTGCGTTGCCTCGACGAAACGCCCGACCGTCTCGGCGAACTGGCGCTTCTGCCGGTTCATGGTGCTGGGACGATCGTCCAGCGTCGTTTTCGCCACGATGTCCTTCTCGCTGAAACTGCCGGTGTCGATGCGCGCGACCGCGAACGAATCCGCGGCGTCGAGACGCGACAGCGTGTAGCGAATGATCTGCTGCGCCTTGTCGAGTTCCTGGCGGTAGGTTCCAGAGGTATCCAGCAGCATGTAAACGCCGTGGTTGACCGGTGCCTGAGGGGTGCAGCCGACGGCCAGCAACAGCGCAAGCAGCACCGCGCCCGGCAAACTGCCGCGCGCGCTCACGACGTCACCTCCTGCCGCTTCGGCCGGGCGAGGCCATCGTCCGGCACGGCTCGCTGCTCGAGCCACAGCGGGATGAACAGCGGCAGGTCGTAGATGCTCCGCAGCAATGCGCCGAGATAGCGGCAGGCGTTGCCGATCACCCGCAGGGTCAGCGCGACGAAGCGCAGCAGGCCGATCGCGGCAAGCCCTAGCACCGTGCGCAAAGAGTGCACGAAGGTCTCGAGCGGAATCGCGACGAAGGTCAGCGCGAACGGCAGGATGAAGCCCATGCCCATCTGCGCTGCCGTCGTGATCCACAGGAACTCGCCGGGAAGCGTCGCATCCCCGTCTCCGCGCAGCAGCGCGCTGGTCGCGAGCTCGTCCTGCAGCAACACTTCGCGCATGTATGCGAGACCCGCCTCGACGCTGGCGAGCAGGAACAGGATCGTGAACGTGATCCAGATCATGCGCACGCGGGTCTTGTCTGGCAGGGCGCCTATTACCGGGAACAGGCGGGTGATGCGCAGGCTTTCCATCAGGAACAGGCCCATCGAGATCTCGACCATGATGATGACCAGGGCCGCGATGTCTGCGGTCCGGAAACCGCCAATCAGGTTCGTGCCGCCGACCATCTCTGCCATCGGCCGCGCGATCAGCGAGAAGTTGATCGTCGCGCCGCCGATCGCGACGGCGAGTACCAGCGCCGAGACGAAGAAGTACACGAGCGAGGAGGAAGACAGGATCGCGACGGCCCGGTCACGACCGTGCACGATGTCCTCGTACTCCTGCATGTGGCGGTCGATGGCCGTCGAGCGTTCGAGCAGGCTGCTGACGCTCTTGCCGACCTGCTCGAGCCGCTGCTGGACGCCGCGCCATTCGGGGCGCATCGCGTGCAGCAGCCGGTGACGTTCGCGGCTGGCGCGGCGATACAGGTTCATCGCCTCGCCGTGCGCCTTGACCAGCGACTTGTGAATGTCCGCCAGCACGTTGCCGACGCCGACACGGCCCTCGCGGGTGTCGATTTTCGCCACGGCCTCGACCGCGCTGACCCAGCCGGGCGGATCCGGCGGCACCTCGACGGCCTCGCGGTGATCGGTCTCGATGCGCTCGATACTCTCCGACAGGGCGCGGTGCAGCGCCGCGTACTGCCCGAGGTCCTTGCGCACGCTGTCGGCTACGCGGTCGAACTCGCGTTCGACCACGCGTTCCTTGGCCTCGCGCCCGGCGGCAAGCAGGACCTCGCGGTTACGGGCGCGCAGGTGCGTCTCGCCGCGCGCGACGGCGGCAGAGGCCAGGCGGAAACTGCGGTGCAGCGTACGCGCCGCCGCGGCGATCGCCGAGTGCGCCGTGCTGCGGGCGAAGTACAGGGCCGTGACGGCCAGCACGAGCCAGAGCAACGCTGACACGACCGGCCACGGTGTGATGCCGAGAAGAAACTGCATGGTGGTAACCCCGCTGTCGTAGTCGAAACCGTAGACCGGTGGCTTTGCGAGGCAGCCTTTCGGCTGCTGTGCCCTTGTCATCCGGCATCGAGGCTTTCACAGCGGCGCTCGGCCTGTCAACGACCGCGGCCCGCGCAGCACCCCGGCGCGCGCAACAGGGCGCGCACCGCGCGCCGCCCGGTCTTTTCGCTTGACATAAGCGGCCGGTGTGACAGCGGGATTTACCATATGCGGCAGGCTTTCCGCATTTGCTGCGGACCTTCGGGCAACTGAGACCTGCGTCCTAGTGCCACTGGTCTGCGCGGCTATTCTGATTCGCCGGTGCAGGAACGGCCGCGCCCGCCGGGACCGTTCCGGCTTGCCACGGGGATTGCCGGTGTTACGAAATTACCTGTCGATCGCTCTGCTCGGCCTGTCGCTGGCCGGCTGCGCCGTGTTCGAGGCGCCGCCGCAGCCCGCACCCGGGCCCGAACCGGTCGCAGAGCCCGAGCCCGCGGCGCCGCCCCCGCCGCCGGTCGTGATCGAGGAGCCGCCGCCCCCGCCGCCGGTCGTGGTGGAGGAGCCGCCGCCCCCGCCGCCGCTGGTCGCGATCGTGCTGAGCAGTCGCGCCCCGGCCTACGAGAGCGTCGCGCTAGAGCTGGCGAAGCGCCTGCCGGCGACCGAGACCTACGACCTCGCCGACCGCAGTCTCTCCGTGCGCGACGCGTTCGACGCCATCCGTGCCTCGGGTGCCGCCGCCGTGGTCGCCATCGGGCTCAAGGCCGCGGTGCACGCGCGCGACGCGAGCGATATCCCGGTCGTGTTCGCCCAGGTCTTCAACGTGCGCGAGAACGACCTGGAGCAGACTCACATGCGCGGCGTTGCCGTGCTGCCGCCGCTCGCGGAACAGCTCGCGCACTGGCGCGAGGTGGCGCCCGCGATGCGCAGCGTGGGCGCGATCGTCGGGGAGGGTCACGAAGCCCTGCTGGAAGAGGCCGGGCAGGCCGCCGCGGCAGAGGGGCTTGCCTTCCACTCGCGGGTCGCGAGTTCGGATCGCGAGACGCTGTACCTGTTCACCCGCATGGCGCCCGAGATCGACGGCTACTGGCTGTTCCCGGACAACCGCATCCTGAGCGGCGCCGTGCTGCGCGAGATGCTCGCCTACGCAAACCGGCACGGCGTGCAGGTCGCGGCTTTCAACGAGTCGCTGCTGGAGCTCGGCGCGACGCTCGCCGCCACCAGCGATGCCGGCGACGTGGCCGACACCGTGGTCGACATACTCGCGAGCCTCGCCGCGGGCGAATTTGCCGCCGTGCCGCCGCTCACGCCGCTGACCGAGACCCGCACGAGCCTGCACGAGAGCCTGCGCCGGCGCCTGCAGCTGGCCGAGCGCAGCGTCCCTGGTGCGGAGCGATGAAGGCCTGGCTGTCCGCGCTCTGGCCGCGGCGCGAGGGCAGGCTCGCTGCTGCGAGCGGCAAGCGGGTCCTGATCAACGAGATCCTCTCGCTGCAGATCCTGATAACGGCGGTCATCGGCGCGCTGGCGATCGCCGGCCTCTACTGGGGCGGCCAGTGGGTGCTACAGAAGAACTACAGCCGCTGGGCCCTGCAGTGGACCGAGGAATTGAACGAGCTCGGCGCGCCGCTGTACCTGCCGTCCGACGAGGGTGTCGAGCGGCGCCTCGAGCAGTACATCGGCCGCTATCCCGAAATCGAGCGGGTCACCTATTACCGCCTGGACGGCTCCGCGATCGCATCGCTCGCGCACGCCGCGGACACTCCGGCGGCGGCCGATTATTCGCTGTCGCCGCGCCAGCTCGAGCGGGTCTCGGCCCTGGTCGGGGCGGAAACGCCGTACCTCATAGAAAGCACGATCGTCGACGTCCGGGCCTTCGGCATCTACGCGCCGATCTGGACGGAGTCGATCGCGAGCGACGGACTTTTCGATTTCGACCCGCTGGCCGAGGAGGCGGATACCGCGATGGAGCTGGTCGGTTTCGTCGGCCTGGAACTCGACTTTACGGAGTTCCACGACAACCTGCTCGGCAACATCAAGCTCGCGACCGTGGCGCTGTTGCTGCTGCTGGTGTTCTCGGGCTTCGTCGGCCGCCTGTCGCTGCGTCGCGCGCTGCGCGCGATCTCGGACCTGCAGCACCCGATCGCGGAACTCGCCAAGGGCAACCTGGCGGTACGCTTCAAGCCGGCGGCCCACCGGGAAATCTCGGAGATCGTCGAGGCGCTCGAGACCACCGCGAAGGAACTCGGAGAGCGCGACGCCAAGCTCCTTCAGCTCGCCAACCACGACCCGCTCACCGGCCTGTTCAACCGGCGCCGTTTCGTCGAGGAACTCGAACAGGCGATTGCCGATGCGTCGCGTTCGCGCAACCGCGGCGCGCTACTGTTCATCGATCTCGACCAGTTCAAGTACGTCAACGATACCTGCGGACACCCGGCCGGCGACCGCCTGATCACTAAAGTGGCCGAGCAGCTGCGCCGCTCGGTCGGCGAGCAGGGCGTCGTCGCGCGCTTCGGCGGCGACGAGTTCGCAGTGCTCGTGCGCGGCGTGAACAAGCGCGGCGCGACCGAGCTGGCTCGCCGCATCCTCGAGGAGATGCGCCAGCTCGTGCACATCGAGGAAAACAACGCGTTCCACGTCCATTGCAGCATCGGCGCGACGATGATTCGCGGCGGCACCGGCGGCCACGACGACCTGATCGCGCGCGCGGACATCGCGTGCCGCGAGGCGAAATCGCGCGGCCGCAACCGCCTCGAGTTTTACAAGGTCTCGAAGCGCGAGGCCGAGCAGATGGCAGCCGACGTCGGCTGGATGCGCCGCCTGCGCGAAGCCATAGATTCGGACGGCTTCCTGCTGCGCTTCCAGCCGATCGCCGAGGTCGCGAGCGGTCGAATTTCCCACCACGAGGTGCTGCTGCGCATGCGCACCGAAAACGGCCAGCTGATCGGTCCCGACCTGTTCCTGCCGGCGGCCGTGCGCTTCGGCCTGATGGCGGAGATCGACGCGTGGCTGATCCGCCGGGTCGTCGCCGCGCTCCCCGCACTGCGCGAGGAGCACGAGGACCTGAAGCTGGCGCTGAACCTGTCGGCGAACGCTTTCGAGACCGAGAACCTGGCGCGCTACGTGCAGTCGCTCCTGGGCGAGCACGGCGTCCCGGCCGACTGCCTGGTCTTCGAGATCACCGAGAACCTCGCCGTCCGCCATCTCGAGCATGTCGAGAAACAGGTGACCGCGCTGCGCGCGCTCGGCTGCGAGGCCGCGCTCGACGACTTCGGCAAGGGCTACAGTTCGCTCGGCCACCTGCAACAGCTGTCGGTGGACTACATCAAGATAGACGGCTCGTTCATCCGCAACCTGCCGAAAAACCCGGTCGATCAGAAGATGGTGCGGCTGATCGGCGAGATCGGCAGAGAAGCAGGGATGAAGGTGGTCGCCGAGTACGTACACAGCGCAAAAATTTTCTCGCTGCTCGGCGAACTGGGAATCCAGTACGCGCAGGGCAACTACGTCGGCAAGCCGCTGGCCGCGCCGTCCACGAGGCCCGTGCCGATGCCGCTGTCCAGCCGCCGCGGCAAGCGGCGGGCGGCCAGCTGAGCGTCAGCGGCCGTTGACGGACCAGTCGTAGTCGCGAAATTCGATCGCGTAGTCCCCGGCCGCCGCGAGCTCCGCGCGCAGCGACTCCGGCGCCACCATGCGCAGGTAATCGACAAGGTCGTGGTCGGCCGGCCGGCCTGCGAGCCTCAGGTCGCGCAGGAAATCCTTGCGGTACCACTTGAAGATGGCCGACAGGCGCACGGCGCGCGCGTCGTGATCGATTTCCACGTTACGCGGGTCCGTGACGAAGTCCTGCGCCGCGCGGGCCAGGTACGGCTCGAGCGCCGCGCCGTCGGGTAGCTCGGGACGCAATACCGGGCAGCTTTCGCTGCCGCAGTTCAGTACGAAATGGATGCGTGCGTCCCGGTGGCGCTTGCGAATGCGGTCGTTTTCGACGTCGAGCAGGGACAGGGCCTCGCCGCCGAACAGGTAGCGCTGCCGCCAGAAGAACCCCAGCCCGCGCACGATCTCCAGCGGCGCGCGCACGTCGGTGACGCTGTCGAGCGGCCAGTTCGCGAGCACGCCGTGGATTACGGCCGCGTTGTAGACGTTCATCCAGTAGGCCAGTTCGTCGCCGGCGGTCGGGAAGCGCGCCGGCGCGTTGTCGGGACTGACCAGCGCCGCGGCGGCGAGGTAGCTTGCGAGGCGCTGGCGATCGGCAGGCGTGGCGTGCCAGCGCCCGTAATCGACGCGTCCTTCCCCATCGACATAGCGCGCGAGCAGCGCCTCGAAATCCGCGTGCGGGAAACCGTCGGCAGGCAGGTCGGCGGGCGCCGGTGCATCGATCCGGATCGTGACCGGCCGGTTGACGAGGTACAGGCCGGCGACTGCGAGCAGCAGCACCGCAGCGATGGCGAGGACTGCCTGTGTCATCGGCGAGAGAACGGGCACTGGCGCGTGGGCATGTGTCAGCTGACCGTGCGCTCGGCGAAAAAATTACCGCCCGTGCGGCTGCGCGCCGTTCACAGCGGCGCCGCAGGCGTTAACATGCAGGGAACCCGGCTGCCGGACAGGATCATGAGCGAGCGCGAAAACAGCCAGACCCTCGTCGCGACCGTCGCGATCGTCGCCGCCGTCTTGCTGGCCGCCGCCGCATGGTGGTGGTTCGCGCCAGGGCCGACGTCGCCGGTCGTTGCGCCGCCGGCGACG
>CALALV010000180.1 GCA_937925605.1 uncultured Woeseia sp. | reverse complement strand
AGAGGTAGCCGTCGGCCCAGAGGTAGCCGTCGGCCCAGAGGTAGCCGTCGGCCCACAGGTAGCCGTCGAGTCCCATCAGGTAGTAGTTGCCGTTTGCGTCGCGGTTCGCGCGGCCGCCGAAGTGCGTGCCCTTGAACTCGGCGGCGACGTCGAGGCCGCGGTTCGCGCAGTCGTACACGTCGCCGTAGACGGCGGCGTAGGCGTCGACGAGGCCAGACCCTTGCTGGAATACGCTGTAAGCCAGCTTGCCGCCCGCCGTCACCGCGGGTCGCGCCGTCGACATCAGCTTGCATTTCACCTGGTCCGGGGTGAGGCCCGGGCTCGCCTCGAGCAACAGGGCTACCGCGCCGCTGACGACCGCTGCCGACTGCGACGTGCCGGACATCTCGAAAGTATTGTTGCCCAGGTAGAACTCCGGGTGCTTCCGCGCTATGGCGTCTTCCGCTTCCATGATGCCGCGCACGTGGCCGCCCGGCGCGACGATCTCGGGCTTGACGAAGCCTTCCACGGTCGGCCCGGCGGACGAGAACGAGGCCAGGATGTCGTCGGAGCCGTCCGCGGGCGTCCCGGCGTCGCTCATCGCGCCGACGGTAATTACGTAGGGTACGTTGCCGGGTACGCCGACGGTCATTGGGTCGGGACCGACGTTACCGGCCGAGGCCACGACGACGATGCCGGCCTGCCAGGCGCGCATCACGGCGAGGTTCAATGGGTCGTCCCAGTAGTGCGAGCGCGGCGGCGCACTGAAAGACATGTTGATGACGCGAACCCCGTACTTGTCTCGATTGGCGACCAGCCAGTCGATGCCCCTGATGACGTCCGCGTAGGAGCCGCTGCCGTCGTCGCCGAATGCCTTCACGGACAGCAGGCGAGCGTTCGGTGCGACGCCATTGTGGAGCTTCGACTTCGTTGACCCGCTACTAAGGATGACCGAACTGACGTGCGTACCGTGGCCGTTGTTGTCGGTCGATCCGTAGGGATCAAAGATCCCGGTGGTCGCGTCGTAGTGACCCAGGATGCGCCAGCTGCTGCTCGTGTCGCGCGCCAGCCAGCCGCCTTCCCAGACACCGGTGTCGATCACGGCGACGGTCACGCCGGCGCCTGTGATGCCCTGGGCGTGCAGCTTGTCGGCATTGATGATGGACGGGTAGAAAGTATCGGGTTGCGGCGTGCCGGCTACCGTTAGCGCGTTGTCCTCGATTAGCGCGATGCCCGGTAATCCACGCAGCTCTCTGGTCGCGTCGGCGTCCAGGTTTGCCGCTGCCGCATCGATGATGCCGAGGCGATGGGTCAATTCTCCGCCGGCGGCATCGATGGCCGCGATTGCCGTCTCGGTATCGGCTGCCTGGACGATATAACGCTGGGTCGTTGCGGCCGTGTCGCCATCATGGTTGGCGAACCACGCGCAGCCCGTGACCACGAGCGAAGCGAGGAGTATCTGCAGCGTTCTTGACGTCATGGCGAAATCCGGGGTTGAGTTTTTTTCGGACGGGCTTGCGGGCCTGTGCCAATTACACGGCATCCCGGGGCACGGCGGGAGTTCACAACGCGCACCGGGCGAGGCGGGACTGTGACGCGGGTCACATAATGCGGGTGTCAAATCAGGCGCCGGACGGCGCGAGCAGGTCAGATTTCCAGTCGGCGACCGCCCCGGAACAGCGCCGCCAGCGGCTGCGCGCCCAGCCAGTAGGCCAGCTCGCGCGGGTGGCCGACGTCCCAGGCGGCGAGGTCGGCGCGCTTGCCGGCCTCCAGCGTCCCCAGCTCGTCGGCGAGCCCGAGCACGCGCGCGGCGTTGCGCGTGACGCCGGCCAGGCACTCGGCCGGCGTCAGCCGGAACTGCGCGGCGGCGATCGGCAGCATCGCGAGCAGCGAGACGACCGGCGACGTGCCGGGGTTGCAGTCGGTCGCGAGCGCGATCGGTACGCCGGCTGCGCGCAGCGCCGCGACCGGCGGGCGCGTCTCCTCGCGCAGCATGACGAACGCGCCCGGCAGCAGGACCGCGACGCTGCCGGCCTGCGCGAGCGCAGCAATGCCCGCGTCGTTCGAGTACTCGACGTGGTCCGCGGACAGTGCGCCATAGCGCGCCGCGAGCGCGGCGCCGCCGCAGTCGCTCAGCTGGTCCGCGTGCAGCCGGACCGGCAGGCCGAGCTCGCGGGCGCGCTCGAACACGCGCGCGACCTGGGCGGGCGTGAACGCGATCGACTCGCAGTAGGCGTCGACGGCGTCGGCGAGGTTTTCCTCTGCCACTGCCGGTAGCACCGTGTCGCAGACGAAGTCGATGTAGGCGTCCGCGTCGCCGTCGAAGTCGGCCGGCAGCGCGTGCGCGCCGAGGAAGGTCGTGCGGACGCGCATGCCGGCCTCGCTGCCGGCGCGCCGCGCGAGCCTCAGCATGCGCAGCTCGGTGTCCAGGTCGAGGCCGTAGCCCGACTTGATCTCGACGGTCGTGACGCCGTCGCGGCAGAGCGCGGCGAGCCGCCGTGACGCGCCGCCGAGCAGGTCCTCGTCGCTCGCCGCGCGCGTCGCGCGCACGGTGGACATGATGCCGCCGCCCGCGCGCGCGATCTCCGCGTAGCTCGCGCCGGCCAGGCGTTGTTCGAACTCTGCGGCGCGGTCGCCGCCGAACAGCAGGTGGGTGTGGCAGTCGATCAGCGCCGGCGTCAGCCAGCGGCCCTCGGCCGACCAGCGCTCGGCGGCGTCGCCGGACGGCAGCCCGGCCGCCGGCCCGAGCCAGGCGATGCGGCCGTCGGCGACGGCGAGGGCGGCGTTCTCGACCGTGCCCCAGGGGTCGTCGCCTGCCGCCGCGCCGGGGCGCAGCGTCGCGAGCTTCGCGTCGGTGATCAGCAGGTCCCAGCTCGGCATCGGCGGCGCGGATCCGGTTGCAATTCGGAGGGCCCGAACGGTAGCATGGCGCCAGTTGTATATACAACCTGCCGGGCAGCGATCCGGCGGGCGCATCGGGGGACGAGTGACGACGCTATTCGCGAACAGGGCGCTGACCGCGTCCGGCTGGCAGTCGAACGTGCGGATCGGGGTCGGCGCGGACGGGCTGTTGCACGAAGTGCGCGCGGACGCAGAGCCGCGCGCGGACGAGACGCGCGCCGGCGTCGTGATCCCCGGCCTGACGAACGCCCACAGCCACGCGTTCCAGCGCGCGCTGGCCGGCCACACCGAGCAGCGCGGCCCCGACGACCGCGACACCTTCTGGACCTGGCGCGAGCGCATGTACGGTCTCGCCAGCGTGGTCGACGCGAAGCGGCTGACGGCCATCGCGCGCCAGGCCTACGTCGAGATGCTCGCGAGCGGCTACACGGCCGTCGCCGAGTTCCACTACCTGCACAGCGAGCCCGGCAGTGCGCCGTCGGAGGCGATGTTCGATGCGCTCGCGCAGGCCGCGGACGACGCCGGCATCCGCCTGACCTACGTGCCGGTGCTGTACGAGCGCGGCGGCTTCGAAGACGAGCCGCTGAGCCCGCGCCAGCAGCGCTTTGCGCGCACGCTGCCCGAGTTCCTCGCACACTACCGCCGCTGCCGCGAGCGCGCGGCCGGCGAGCTCGAGGTCGGCATCGGCGCGCACAGCCTGCGCGCGGTCAGCGGTGCGTCGCTGTCCGAGATCGCGGGCGCCGCCCGCGGCGACGGCGTCCCGCTGCACATCCATATCGCCGAGCAGCAGCGCGAGGTCGAGCAGTGCCTCGCCGTGCGCCACCGCCGGCCGGTGCGCTGGCTGCTCGAACACCACGACGTCGACCGGCACTGGTGCCTCGTGCACGCGACACACCTGGATCCCGATGAAGTGACCGCGCTCGCCGAGAGCGGCGCCGTCGCCTGCCTGTGCCCGAGCACCGAGGCCAACCTGGGCGACGGGCTGTTCCCGCTCGCGCCCTACCTCGCGGCCGGCGGTCGCATCGCGATCGGTTCCGACAGTCACATCTCGATCAATCCGTTCGAGGAGCTGCGCTGGCTCGAGTACGGCCAGCGGCTCGTCGCCGAGGCGCGCAACATCGCGGCGATCGGCGGCCGCCACACCGGCCGTGCACTGTACGAGCGGGCCGCCGCCGGCGGCGCGCAGGCCGGCGGCACGACGAGCGGCCGGCTCGAGCGCGGCGCCACGGCCGACCTGCTGTGCCTCGACGACGAGGACCCGATGCTGGCCGGGCACGGCGCGGACACGATGCTGGACGCGCTCGTCTTCTCCGGTTTCTCGCTGCCGCTCGACCGGGTCATGGTCGGCGGCCGCTGGCGCGTCGTCGACGGCCGCCACGCCGACCGTGAGCGGACGCGCGCGGCCTTCCGCGCAGCCGTCGCCGGCATCGCTGCCGATCTCGACGGGGCGCCGGAATGAGCGTACGCAGCGTGCCGCGTTACCGCGAGCTCAAGGACGGCATCATCGCGCGTATTGCCACGGGCGAGCTCAAGCCGCGCGACCGCGTGCCGTCCGAGAACGAGCTGGCCGGCACGCACGGCGTCTCGCGCATGACCGCGAACCGGGCGCTGCGCGAGCTGCACGCGGAGGGCTATGTCGAGCGTATCGCCGGGCGCGGCACCTTCGTCGCCGACCTGCGCGCGGCCTCGCACGTGCTCGAGGTGCGCAACATCGCCGAGGAGATCGCGCACCGCGGGCATCGCCACAGCGCGCGCGTTCTCGAACTCGCGCGCAGGCCGGCCGATGCGGAGGTCGCGCGCGCACTGGCCGTCAGGCCGGGCAGCGAGGTGTTCCGCGCGCTCGTCGTGCACGCCGAGAACGACGTGCCGCTGCAGCTCGAGGACCGCCACGTCGCGGCGTGCTTCGCGCCCGGGTTTCTCGAACAGGATTACACGGTGACGACGCCGAGCGCCTATTTGAGCGCGGTCGCGCCGCTGGCCCGGGCCGAACAGGTCGTCCGCGCCGAGCTGCCGGACCCGTCGGTCCGGCAGCACCTGCACATGCCCGAAGGCGAGCCCTGCCTGGTCGTCGTGCGCCGCACCTTTGCACGCGGCCGGCCGGTCAGCTACGGCCGCCTGCATCACCCCGGCAGCCGCTTCGAGCTGGCCGGCCGATACACGCCGCCCGGCGCGGGCCGCGGCGGCCGACAGAGAAAGGCAACGCAACCATGAGCGACCCCCGTACGATCAAGGCGCCGACCGGCGTCTCGCTGCAAACCAAGAGCTGGCTGACCGAGGCGCCGCTGCGCATGCTGATGAACAACCTCGACCCGATGGTCGCGGAGCGCCCCGGCGACCTCGTCGTCTACGGCGGCATCGGCAAGGCCGCGCGCAACTGGGACTGCTACGACGCGATCGTGCGCGCCCTGCGCGAGCTCGGCGACGAGGAAACGCTGCTGGTGCAGTCCGGCAAGCCGGTCGGCGTGTTCCGCACGCACGCGGACGCGCCGCGCGTGCTGATCGCGAACTCGAACCTGGTGCCGGCCTGGGCGACCTGGGAGCACTTCCGCGAGCTGGACCGCAAGGGGCTCATGATGTTCGGCCAGATGACGGCCGGCTCGTGGATCTACATCGGCAGCCAGGGCATCGTGCAGGGGACCTACGAGACCTTCGTCGAGATGGGCCGCCAGCACTACGGCGGCGACCTGGCCGGCCGCTGGATCCTGACCGCGGGCTTAGGCGGCATGGGCGGCGCGCAGCCGCTCGCCGCGACGATGGCCGGCGCGTCGATGCTCGCCGTCGAGTGCCAGTCGGACCGCATCGACATGCGCCTGAAGACCGGCTACCTCGACGAGCGCGCGGAGACGATCGACGAGGCGCTCGCGATCATCGATAGAGCCGTCAAGGACCGGCGCGCCGTGTCGGTAGGCCTGCTCGGCAACGCCGCCGAGGTCCTGCCTGCGCTGCTCGAGCGCGGCGTGCGCCCCGACGCCGTGACCGACCAGACGTCCGCGCACGACCCGGCGAACGGCTACCTGCCGGCGGGCTGGAGCGTCGAGGAGTGGATCGCGAAGCGCAGCGACGACCCGGACCTCGTCGCACGCGAGGCGGCCAGGTCGATGGCCGTGCACGTGCGCGCGATGCTCGACTTCAAGAAACTCGGCATCCCGGTGTTCGACTACGGCAACAACATCCGCCAGGTCGCGTTCGACGAGGGTGTGCACGACGCCTTCGACTTCCCCGGCTTCGTGCCCGCCTACGTGCGGCCGCTGTTCTGCCGCGGCGTGGGCCCGTTCCGCTGGGCCGCGCTGTCCGGCGACCCGGAGGACATCTACCGCACCGACGCGAAAGTGAAGGAGCTGATCCCGGACGACGAGCACCTGCACCGCTGGCTCGACGCCGCCCGCGAGCGCATTCGCTTCCAGGGACTGCCGGCGCGCATCTGCTGGGTCGGGCTCGGCCAGCGCCACCGGCTCGGGCTCGCGTTCAACGAGATGGTGCGCTCGGGCGAGCTCAGGGCGCCGGTCGTGATCGGCCGCGACCACCTCGACTCCGGCTCGGTGGCCAGTCCCAACCGCGAGACCGAGGCCATGGCCGACGGTTCCGACGCTGTCTCCGACTGGCCGCTGCTGAACGCGCTGCTGAACACCGCGAGCGGCGCGACCTGGGTGTCGCTGCACCACGGCGGCGGCGTCGGCATGGGCTACTCGCAGCATGCCGGCATGGTGATCGTCTGCGACGGCACGGAGCGGGCCGACCGGCGGCTCGAGCGCGTGCTCTGGAACGACCCGGCGAGCGGCGTCATGCGGCACGCCGACGCGGGCTACGCCGAGGCACTGGCCTGCGCCCGCGAGCACGGCCTGAACCTGCCGATGGCGGGAGAGCCGGAATGAAGATCGAGCTGAACGGCCAGCCGGTCACGCTGGCGGAGTTGCGCCGTGCCTGGAGCGAGCCGGCGCGGCTCGCGATCGGCGCGGATGCGCGCTGCCGCATCGAGGAGTCGGCCGCGCTGGTGCAGAAGGTGATCGCCGGCGGCAAGTCCGTCTACGGGCTGAACACCGGCTTCGGCCAGCTCGCGCAGGTGCGCGTATCCGACCGCGACCTCAAGCGCCTGCAGGAGAACCTCGTGCGTTCGCACGCGGTCGGCGTCGGTCCGCTGCTGCCGGATGCGACCGTGCGGCTCGTGCTCGTGCTGAAGGTCGTCGCGCTGGCGCAGGGCTACTCGGGCGTACGCCCGGAACTGATCGAGGCGCTGTGCGCGCTGCTCGAGCACGAGATCTACCCGGCGATCCCGGCGAAAGGCTCGGTCGGCGCGAGCGGCGACCTGGCGCCGCTCGCGCACCTCGCCGGCGCGCTGCTCGGCTTCGGCGAGGTCAGCGTCGACGGCCAGCTGATGGCCGCCGAAGATGCGCTCGCCGCGGCCGGGCTGGCGCCGCTGGAACTCGCGCCGAAGGAAGGGCTCGCGCTGCTGAACGGCACGCAGGTATCGACCGCGCTCGCCCTCGCGGCGCTGTTCCGCGCCGAGCATGCGCTGGCGGCAGCGGTCACGGCCGGCGCGATGTCCGCCGACGCGGTCAAGGGCTCGGACACCCCCTTCGACGAACGCATCCAGGCCGTGCGCGGCCAGCCGGGCCAGGTCGCGGTCGCGCGCCTGCTGCGCGAGCTGATGCAGGGCAGCGAGATCCGCGCCTCGCACCTCGAGTGCAGCCGCGTGCAGGACCCGTACTCGATCCGCTGCCAGCCGCAGGTGACCGGCGCCTGTGTCGACGTGCTGCGCCACGTCGCGCTGGTCCTGACGACGGAGGCGAACGCGGTCAGCGACAACCCGCTCGTGTTCGCCGCGAGCGGCGAAGTGCTGTCCGGCGGCAATTTCCACGCCGAGCCGGTCGCGCTCGCCGCCGACTACCTCGCGCTCGCTATCGCGGAACTCGGCGCGCTGTCCGAGCGCCGCATCGCGTTGCTGATCGACTCGCACCTCTCCGGCCTGCCGCCGTTCCTCGTGAAGGAGGGCGGCCTGAACTCGGGCTTCATGATGGCGCAGGTCACGGCCGCGGCGCTGGCTTCCGAGCTCAAGTCGCTCGCACACCCGGCCAGCGTCGACAGCCTGCCGACCTCGGCCAACCAGGAGGATCACGTCAGCATGGCGACCTTCGCCGCGCAGCGCCTGCACGGCATGCTCGACAACGTGGACGCGATCGTCGCGATCGAGGTGCTGGCCGCGGCGCAGGGCATCGAGTTCCATCACCCGCAAAAGAGCTCGGCGACGATCGAGACGATCATCGGGCAGGTGCGACATTTCTCGCCGCCGTACGAAACGGACCGCTCGCTGTCGGCCGAGATCGAGCAGCTCGCCGGCATCATCGACGGCGGCTCGTTCTGCGAGCACTGCCGCACGCTGCTGCCGAGCTTCGACGCGTGAGCGACGACTACGCGTTCACGCCCGGCCACGCGCCGCTCGTCGTCAGCATTCCGCACGACGGCCGCGACGTCCCGGACGCGATCGCCGCGCGCATGAGCGAGGTGGGCCGGGCGCTGCCGGATACCGACTGGCACGTACGCCGGCTGTACGGCTTCGCGACGACGCTCGGCGCCTCCGTGCTCGCCGCGCGCTGGTCGCGCTACGTCGTGGACCTCAATCGCCCGGCGGACGACGCCGCGCTGTACCCGGGGCAGGTGTCGACGGGCATCTGTCCCGCGCGCACGTTCGGCAACGAGGCGATCTACGCAGACGGCGGGACGGTGGACGCGGGCGAACGGGCGACACGCATAGAGCGCTACTGGCGCCCGTATCACGAGCGGCTCCGCCGCGAGCTCGAGGCCGTCCGCGAGCGCCACGGCTACGCGCTGCTGTGGGACGCGCACTCGATCCGGAGCGAGGTGCCCGCACTGTTCGACGGCGAACTGCCGGTGCTGAACGTCGGCACCTGGGACGGCCGCAGCTGCGCTGCGACGATCGAGGACGCGTTGTGGGCCGTCGCCTCGCTCGCCCCTTACTCCGCCGTCAGGAACGGCCGCTTCACGGGCGGCTACACGACGCGCCACTACGGCCGGCCCGCGCACGGCGTGCACGCCGTGCAGCTGGAGCTGGCGCAGCGGGCTTACATGGACGAGCGCACGCTGCGCTATGATGAGCCGCGCGGCCGCGCGCTCGCGGACACGCTGCGCGCCTTGCTGCGCGCATACCTCGAGAGCGCGCACGCACTCTACGCCTGAGGCGCTTCACGATCGGGGGATAGCATGCGCAACGAGAAGGGACTGCACGCACTCTTCGCGGAGGACGCCGAACGCGCCGACGAGCTGGCCTGGGGCCGGCGAGCGCATCCGCTCACGCGCCGCGGCTTCCTGCGCGGCAGCGGGCTCGCGGCCATGAGCGCGGCGCTCGGCGCCGCGATCCCGTTCGCCGACTACCTCCCCGGCGGGCTGATCCCGGCCGCGCTGGCCGACAGCGACGAGCCGTTCGCGCTGCCCGGCAAGGACGGCCTGATCCTGCTGAACGACCGGCCGATCAACGCCGAGACGCCGGCGCACCTGCTCGACGACGCGGTCACGCCGGCGAGCCGGCTGTTCGTGCGCAACAACGGCATCCCGCCGGAGGCCGACAAGATCAATGCCGAAGACTGGCCGCTCGAAATCGCCGGCGAGGCCTGCGAGCGCCCGCAGACGCTGACGCTCGGCGAACTGAAGTCTCGCTTCCGGCACCGGACCCTCAGGTTGCAGCTCGAGTGCGGCGGCAACGGCCGCTCCGAGTTCAGCCCGCCTGCCAGCGGCAACCAGTGGACGACCGGCGCGGTCGGTTGCCCCGAGTGGACCGGCATCCGGCTAGGGGACCTGCTCGAGCATGCCGGCTTGAGCGACAAAGCCGTCTACGTCGCCTACGAGGGCGCGGACCGGCACCTGTCCGGCGACCCGGCCAGGCTGCCGATCTCGCGCGGGGTGCCGCTCGCGAAGGCGCTGGAAAACGAGTCGCTGCTCGCGTTCGCGATGAACGGCGAGCCGCTGCCGGCGCTGCACGGCTACCCGCTGCGTCTCGTCTGCGCCGGCTGGCCCGCCTCGGTGAGCGGCAAGTGGGTGAAACGCCTGCTGGTCCGCGACCGCGTCCACGACGGCGAGAAGATGCTGGGCGCCTCCTACCGCGTGCCCTGCAAACCCGTTGCGCCCGGCGCCGAAGTGGCGGACGAGGACATGTGCATCATCCACTCGATGCCGGTGAAATCGCTCATTACGTTCCCGAAGTCCGGCACCGTGCACGCCGGCGGCGAGCGGCTCGCCGTGCGCGGGCACGCATGGGCGGGCGACCTCGCCGTCGCGCGCGTCTACACGTCGATCGACTTCGGCGCGACCTGGCAGCGCGCGAAGCTCGCGAGGCCGGCGAACCGCCTCGCCTGGCAGCAGTTCTCGGACGAAGTCGCATTCCCGGGTCCCGGCTACTACGAGGTCTGGGCGCGCGCCGTGGACGCGCAGGGACGCTCGCAGCCGATGGTGCTGCCCGGCTGGAATCCGCGCGGCTACCTGAACAACGCCTGCCACCGCATCGCGGTGAAGGTCGAGGCATGAAGCGGCTCGCGCTCGCCTGGCTGCTCCTGCCAGCTCTCGCCGGCGGCGCCGGGATCGACGAGGCGACCGGGCTCGTCCGCGCCGAGGGCTGGGAGCTCGTGCGCGCGCACTGCGGCGGCTGCCATTCGCACGCGCTGGTCACGCGCCAGCGCGGCGACCGCGACACCTGGCTGCGCATGATCCGCTGGATGCAGGCGACGCAGAACCTGTGGCAGTTCGACCCTGCGGTCGAGGCGCAGATACTCGACTACCTCGCCGCGAACTACCCGCCGCAGGCGGACCGGCGGCGCGCGCCGATCCCGCCCTGGCTGATGCCGCCGTCGGGCTGAGCGCGCGCGTGGGCAGGTCAACGGACGGCCCGGATGCGGCGCCAAAGAAGAAGAAAAAGAAGCGCGAGGGCATGGTTGCGCGCGTGAAGCGCCAGGGCCGCGAGGCGGCCTCGCTCGGCAACACGCTCGTCTCCCGGCCGCGGGAGTTTCCCGGCGAGGCCGGCGGCCTGCTGAAGCGCTCGTTCCGGACGATGTGGATGGCGCGCGGCGGCGGTTTCTACGCCTGCGGCTTCGTCGTGACCTTCGTGATTCTCGAGCTGCGTACGATTGCCGACGAGATCGGCGCCGCCTCCGGCTTCGTCGACTTCGTCAGCGAGCAGTTTCTCGAGTTCCTGCTGCGGGTCTCCGTGCAGTCGATCGTCAACACGGTGTACGCCGCGCTGTGGCCGCTGCTGGCGCTCGCGGAGTTCGAGTACCTCGGGCTGGCCGTGCTGCTGCTCGGCTATTTCGGCTTCGACCGCTTCCTGAAGCCCTCGCTGACGCGCTGGCTGTTCGACGGCGTCGAGGAGGATGCCGCCGGGTCGGACGACGGGACTAGCGGTTGAGGGCGAGGTGTTCCCGCCAGCTCGCGGTCACCGGGTCGACGGCGGTGATCGCCTCGCGGATGTGCGCGAGCCGCGCGCCGCGCCGGAACTCGACCTCGCCGTCGTCGATGCGCATGCCCAGCCGCTCGAACACCGGCATCGGGTCCGGGAAGCCGATCGTGTCGGCGTAGCGCCGCCACAGCGGCATGAACACGCTGCGTCCGGCGATCTCGTCGAGCTTCGCGAACAGCTCCGGGCCGCTCCAGACTTCGGCCGACGGCAGGCAGCAGGCTTGCAGTTCCGCGAGCACACCGTCCAGCGTCTGCTTGCCCCCGCTCTGTTCGCGCAGTTCGACGTCGGCCATCAGTGCGAGCGCCGCGCCGCTCCAGTAGACCTTCATCGTGCCGGCGCGCGTGCCGCCGGCGGCCGCATCGTTCGGCGACAGCTCGGGCCGCGACAGGCGGCCGCGCTCGAAGCCCTCGTAAAGTTTCTGCCAGGCGCGGCGGTCGTCGTAGGCGCCGGCGCGCGCGAGCAGCACGTTCTGGTAGTACTGTGCGAAGCCTTCCGATATCCAGCGATGGTTGCGCGCGACGTAGGGCAGCATCAGGTGGCTGAACTCGTGCGTCGCGGTCCAGTCATCGAGAAACGCGGTAAGCGGCTGTGCCGGGTTCACGAACAGCTCGACGGATTCGCCGCCGTCGCGCACGACCCGGCCGAAGGGCACGGCGCCCCGGTCGTCGCGTTTGCCGTCTGCGACCGGTACGACGACGACCTGCGGCGATGGGCTCGGGAAGCGGCCGTAGGCGAGGCTCACGTCGGTCGCCGCCGCCTTGACCCAGCGCAGCAGTTCCGCGTTGTCGGTCGGCACGACGCCGTTCAGCAGGCTGACGCGCAACGTGGCGCCCGGCACGTCGACCTCGGCGTACTCGAAGCGGCCGAACGCGGCCGGTGCGTCCGCGCTTTCCGGCGACTTGCGCACCGTGTAGCTCGTGCCGCTTTCGTCGCGCGGTTGCCACGGCACCGAGACCGCGACGCCCGGCGGCAGCCGGAAATCGACACGCAGCTCCGTGTGCTCGTCCACCTCCGGCCGCCACAGCCACGTGGACGGCGAGGCGACGAGGTTGTCGGCGGCGAGCGCGCGGTTTTGCCGCTGCGCGTCCGCGGCCGCCGCGAGGTCGACCGTGTAGGCCATGCAGCGAATGCCCTCGGACGGCACGATCAAGCGATGGTTGCGCAGGCGGATCTGCGGCGTCTCGTCGCAGTTGCGGAAGTCGAGCAGGAAGCGGCCGGCACGGTTCGAGCGCGCCGCGACGCTGGTAACGACGCCGTCGAACAGCGCGGCGACCGTGATCCTCTCGAGGTCCGGATCGACGGTCACTGTGTAGTGGTGGACGGCGGCGGGTCGGGCGTGTGCGCTGCCGCAGCAGAACAGCGCGAGCGCGAACAGGGTGCGTGTGGCTGCGGCGACGGCGCGTGGCGGCATGCGGTGCGATTCCCGTGATCGATGTTCGCCACGGTCTTCGCAGCCCGCGGCACGTGGCCGGCGCGGCACCGGCCTGCCGGCAGGGCGCGCGAAAAAATACTGCGCTCGATTATCCCCGCCGTGGCGGCGATGAAAAGCTTGGCCCCATGCGATTGTGATCGTAGTCACACTCGCGTCCGCGCGCGCGGGACCTGTGCACGGCTCGCCGTTCAGCTTGCCTTCAGGCGGGCGCGCTAGGCTTGTGCGTCGGGCATCGGCCGTTGAATGAGAACCATTCGCATTGCGACCTTGCCGGGTGTTTCGGATCGTAACCGGCGCATCCCGACCGCGCACGAATGGTTTAGACTCGGCCCCGGTCGCGGCATCGACGACCGCTTGAGGCGAATACTGAGGAGAGGACATTGGAGAAGATTGCGAGACGCCAGTTCATCCAGCTGTCGGCTGTCGCCGCCGCTGGTTGTGTCATCGGTCGCGGCAGGGTGGCAGAGGCGCAGGACATGCCGAAGCTGTCGGAAGACGACCCGGCCGCGAAGTCCCTGAAGTACGTGCACGACGCGAGCACGGTCGACCCGGCAAGCCGGGCCAACCCCGCGGAGAACCAGAACTGCGCGAACTGCGCGCTGATCCAGGGCGAGGACGGCGCCGAATGGCGTCCGTGCCAGATCTTCCCGGGCAAGCTGGTCAACGCGAACGGCTGGTGCTCCGTCTGGGCGCCGAAAGGCTGAGTTGACGTTCATGGTGCGGGCACCGGCGGCGACGCTGCCGGTGCCCGCCGTCGCTCACGTTGACGAACCCGGACGTCACGCACTTCCATGACGCGGACAGCGGCACGCTGTCCTACGTCGTCAGCGATCCCGGCAGCCGGCGCGCCGCCGTCGTCGACCCCGTTCTCGGCTACGACCCGGTGTCCGGGCGCACGGACCGCGCCACCCTCGAGCCGATCGAACGCTTTCTCGACCGCGAACGTCTCGAGCTCGACTGGATTCTCGAAACCCACGCGCACGCCGATCACCTGAGCGGCGCCGGCCCGCTCAAGGACGCGCGCGGCGGACGGATCGCGATCGGCGAGGGCATCCGCCGGGTGCAGGCGCATTTCGCAAAGCTGCTCAACCTCACCGACCTGCCGGCCGACGGCAGCCAGTTCGATCACCTGTTCGCGGACGGCGAAAGCTTCACGATCGGCGAGCTGGCGGCGCGCGCGCTGCCCACGCCGGGCCATACGCCGGACAGCCTGACCTACGTCATCGGCGACGCCGCGTTCGTCGGCGATACGCTGTTCATGCCGGATGCCGGCACCGCCCGCTGCGACTTTCCCGGCGGCGACGCCGGCGAGCTGTACGATTCGATCCAGCGCATTCTCGGCCTGCCGGCCGCGACGCGAATCTTCGCCTGCCACGACTACCGTCCCGGCGGGCGCGAGCTGCGCTGCGTCGCGAGCGTGCGCGAGCACGCGGCTGCGAACGTGCACGTCGGCGGCGACGTTGGGCGCGCCGACTTCGTCGCGCTGCGCGAGGCACGCGATCGCACGCTCGACCTGCCGCGCCTGCTGTTGCCCGCGATCCAGGTCAACATCCGCGGCGGCCGGCTGCCGCCCGCCGACGACAACGGCACCGTCTACCTGCGTATCCCGGTCGACCGCCTGTAGCCGCCTGTTAGCGGCCATGCCGACGTGTACAATGCGGAGCGCCGGCGATCGCCGGCATTTCGCACGCATCCGGAGAAAGCACCGTGTTCGAGACGCTAAAGGCGTTGCCGTCCGACGCCATCCTCAGGCTCATCAGTGAATACGCCGCCGACGAGCGAGCCGAAAAGATCGACCTCGGCGTCGGCGTCTACCGCACCGAGGCCGGCGACACGCCCGTGCTCGCCGCGGTCAAGGCAGCCGAACGGCGCATCGTCGACACGCAGGCCAGCAAGTCCTACCTCGGTTCGGGCGGCGATCCGGGCTTCAACGACTTTGCCCGCGACCTGACCTTCGGCGACAGCGTCGCGGCCGAGCGCGTGACGACGCTGCAGACGCCGGGCGGCTCCGGCGCGCTGCGCGTCGCCGCCGGCCTGCTGCTGCGCGCACGCGGCGACGTGACCGTGTGGCACAGCGACCCGACCTGGGCCAACCACGTGCCGCTGCTCGGCGGCGCCGGGCTGAAGCTCGCCGCCTACCCTTACTACGACGCGGAAAACTGCGCGCTGCGCTTCGACGACATGCTCGCGGCCATAGACCGCATTCCGCCGGGCGACGTGCTGCTGCTGCACGGCTGCTGCCACAACCCGACCGGCATGGACCTCGACGCCGAGCAGTGGCAGGCCGTCGCCGAGCGCGTCGTCGAGCGCGGCCTGCTGCCGTTCGTCGACCTGGCCTACCAGGGATTCGCCGACGGCCTGGAGGAGGACGCCGCGCCGATCCGCCTGCTCGCCGCCCGCGTGCCGGAGATGCTGGTCGCGACCTCCTGCTCGAAGAACTTCGGGCTCTACCGCGACCGCGCAGGCTCGCTGTCGATCGTGTCGAGCGACGCCGGGACGGCCGGCATCGTCAGGAGCCAGGCGCACAACCTCGTGCGCACGATGTACTCGATGCCGCCCGACCACGGCGCGGCCATCGTCCGCGAGATCCTGGCCGACGACGCGCTGCGGTCCGACTGGCTCGGCGAGCTTCGCGAGATGCGCGAGCGTCTAAAGGACATGCGCCAGCGGCTCGTCGCGGCGCTGCGGGACCATGCCCCGGCGCACGACTTCTCGCACGTCGCGCGAGCCAACGGCATGTTCTGCTTCCTCGGGCTTGACGAACAGCAGGTCGAGCGGCTGAAGAGCGAGCGCGGCGTCTACATGGTGAACTCGAGCCGTATCAACGTCGCCGGTATCACGCCGGCCAACGTCGACTACCTTGCCGAGTCCGTGGCCTCAGTCCTGTGACGGCGGCGGCACCGCGTCGCCGCCCCAGAACAAATCGTCACCGACGCTGATGCCGTAATGCTCCGTGCTGCCGCCGGGCAGCTCCAGCACGAAACGCACGGGTTCCGTCGAAGCGATCGAGCGCAACGACTGCGGTTCCGTGTCCGTCACGATCGTGGCGATGCGCCCGTTGCCGCGGGCGAACAGCATGTCGAGCGGTATGAACGTGTTCTTCATCCACATCGAGCGCGTCTGCTCGCTGCCGTATACGAACAGCATGCCCTCGCGCGGTCCCAGCTGCCGGACGTGCATCAGGCCGCGCGCCTGCTGCTCGCGGTCGAGAGCGAGCCAGACCGCGAAGTGCTCGCAGGCGGTCGAGGTCGTGATGACGACCGCGCTTTTGGCGAACGCGGCATCGAGTTCCGGCGTTGCGCGGGCGACCGCGCAGAGTCCCAGCAGCAACAGCGCGACGCGGCGCATTCAGTCGGGGCTCCGCCAGTCGACGCGCCCCGTGTAGCGGAGCTCGCCGAGCGTCACGCGGCCGTTGCCGGCCTGCTCCGCGAGCGGCGACACGCAGTAGAGGATGCCGCTGACGCGGTACTCCCCCGCGCTGCCCGGCAACGCCTCCTGCGCGTCGACGTCGGACCAGCAGTGTTCGTTGTCCGCCGTGGAGTAGAAGCGCCCGTTGTCTTCTTCGATGAGCGTCACCGTCGCGGGCAGTTCCCTGGCCGCCCGGCCGCGCTCGAGGCCCGGCAGCGCGACGATGAAGGCGAGGCGGCGTTCACCGGCCCGGCCCGCGAAGCGCAGGCGCGCGCCGGCTTCCCGCGGGCGGCGCATGCCCTCGCAGGCGAGCCCGGCTCCGTGCCAGTCGAGCGCCGCCTCGACGTCGCCGTAGAGGTCGGCCCGCAACAGCCCGCCGGCGACGCAGTCCGCGGACATATCGCCGGCCTCGCCCGGCGCGCAGCCCGCCAGCGCGAGGGCGGCCAGCAGCATCGCCACGCCGAAGCCGGGCAGGTTTTTTTTGCAATGTCGCGGCACTTGGCTGGTCACAGTTGATTCCGGGTGCAACGGTACCCGGTCATTCCGGGCGCCGGGCGCTCCGGTTCAAATGCCCCGGGGCAGGCCCTACAATGGCACGCCTTTTCGGGGAGCCGATCACAAGCCGGAGCATCGGATGAGCGTAGCAGAACAATTCCAACAGCTCGAAAAACATGTCGACAGCCTGATCATCGGCCAGGCGCACCTGATCAACCGCATGCTCATCGCGCTGCTCTGCGACGGTCACCTGCTGGTCGAGGGCGCCCCGGGCCTCGCCAAGACCCGCGCCATCAAGGTGCTGTCGGAAAGCATCGAGGGCGACTTCCACCGCCTGCAGTTCACGCCCGACCTGCTGCCGGCCGACCTGACCGGCACCGAGATCTACCGGCCCGCCGACGGCAGCTTCGTATTCCGCGAGGGTCCGCTGTTCCACAACCTGATCCTCGCCGACGAGATCAACCGCGCGCCCGCCAAGGTGCAATCGGCTCTGCTCGAGGCGATGGAAGAGCGGCAGATCACGGTCGGCGAGAAGAGCTACCCGCTGTCGCCGCTGTTCATGGTCATGGCGACGCAGAACCCGATCGAGCAGGAGGGCACCTACCCGCTGCCGGAGGCGCAGCTCGACCGCTTCCTGCTGCACGTGCAGGTCGGCTACCCGTCGGTCGAGGACGAGCGCCGCATCCTCGTCCTGAACCGCAACGAGGCGAAGGCCGGCGAGCGCGATGCGTTCCGCCCGCCCGTGCCGCTGCCGCAGAGCGCGGTCATGGCCGGGCGCCAGGAAATTCTCGGCCTGCATCTCGCCGACGAACTCGAGCAATACATCGTCAACATCGTCGTCGCGACCCGCGATCCCGGGCGCGTCGACGATTCGCTCACCGGGCAAGTGATGTACGGTGCCAGCCCGCGTGCCTGCATGGGCATCGACCGGGCCGCGCGCGCGCGTGCCTGGCTGGCCGGCCGTGACTACGTCGCGCCTGAAGACATCCAGGAAGTCGCTCCCGACGTGTTGCGCCACCGCCTCGTCCTGAGTTTCGAAGCGGAGGCCGACGGCGTCAGCGCCGACTCGATCGTCGCGCGCATCCTGGACGGCGTCGGCGTGCCCTGACGGAGCTCCGCGCGATGCGCCACGATCACCTGTCAGCGGATGCCTCGCCGGTCAGCGTCAGCCAGAAGGGGCTGATCCGGCTCGCGGGCCCGGCGCGCTCGATCGCACTCGACGTGCTGCGGGTGAACGCGCTGCAGACCGGCGCCTACGTCTCGCACTTCAAGGGCCGCGGCATGGAGTTCGACGAGTCGCGGCCCTACCAGCCGGGCGACGACCCGCGCAACATCGACTGGCGCGTGACCGCGCGCTCGACCGAGGCCTACACGAAGCTGTTCCGCGAGGAGCGCGAGCGTCCGGTGCTCGTGACGGTGGACCTGCGCAGCCACATGCACTTCGCGACCCGCGGCAGCTTCAAGTCGGTCATGGCAAGCCGCGCCGCGGCGCTCTTGTCCTGGTCCGCGCACTACCGCGGCGACCGCCTGGGCGGCATCATCTTTGGCGATACGCAGCACCGCGAGCTGAAGCCGCGGCTCGGCCGGCAGGCCGCGCTGCGCTACCTGCACGAGCTCGTCGGCCACCCGGCCTGGCGGCGCGATGCCGCAGAGCGCACGGTCGATCCTGCCCAGCCCTTCGCCGCGGCGATGTCGGCACTGCGACGCGTGGCCCGGCCCGGCAGCCTGGTCATCGTCATCAGCGATTTCGCCGGCTTCGGGCGCAGCGCGCAGGCCCACCTGTCCGGCGTGGCCCGGCACAACGAGGTGCTGGCGCTCGCGCTCAGCGACCCGCTCGAGCGGGAGCTGCCGCCGCCCGGCCACTACCGGCTGGTCAGCGACCGCGAGGAACTCGAGATCGATACCGTCGCCGCGACCGCACGCGCCGACTACCGGCGCGGCTGGGCCGAGCGCCGCGCGGCGCTCGGCGCGTTCTGCCAGCGCTACGGCGTGCACCTGATGCCGATGTCGACCGACGAGGATCCGGTCGAGTGCCTGCAGCAGGCGCTCGGGCGCCGGACGCACTGACCTGCGGCCATGGACCCGACGGAAATCCCGCTGCGTGACCTGCACCTGCCCGACGCGGTCGGCTGGTGGCCGCCGGCGCCGGGGTGGTGGCTGCTCGCGCTCGCGGCTCTCGCGGCGCTCGGCTGGTTCGCGCTGCGCGCCTTGCGCGCG
>CALALV010000179.1 GCA_937925605.1 uncultured Woeseia sp. | reverse complement strand
TGGAGCGGGTGATGGGAATCGAACCCACATCATCAGCTTGGAAGGCTGAGGTTCTACCATTGAACTACACCCGCAGTCGTTCGCTCGCTCGTGCCGCCGGTGCGTTTCCCGGGTGCAGCAAAAAAACGACGTATCGCTACGCCGTCTGGTGGCCCTGCCCGGTTTGTCCTCGCGCACCCGAACCCCGACAGTCTGTGCTGCAACCGTCCGGGTTCCGTTGATCGCTAGTTTCGTGCCCCTGTTCGAGAGTGCCGACCCTATTAACTAGGGTGCCTGCCCGGCAGCTTCCCGGCATCCGGGGATACGTCGTCGGCGCGGCTCCCTGCCGCGCCATGTCCCGGCGGTCATCGTGCCGGCCAGCCTGTCGAACCTGCCGCCGCCCACCGACCGGGATCAAATCTGGTGGAGGGGGTAGGATTCGAACCTACGTAGGCATAGCCAGCAGATTTACAGTCTGCCCTCGTTGACCGCTTGAGTACCCCTCCGCGCACACAAGCCGGCTATTGTCTAATCCTGCCTCCGGCCTGTCAACAGAATCGCCCGCCGTAGCGGGCGATTCCGCGCAACCGGAAAGCCGGGCGCGGGGCGCGCATTTTCCTTATCCCGGCGGTGAAGTCAACTCAGAGCGACCAGTGCCAGGGCTCGTAGACGAAACCGTCCGGGTTGCCCGCCGGGTAGCTCAGCGAAAACCCGAAGTCGGCGGCATTTTTCCCAAGCCAGGCAAAGGCTTCCGTGTCCTCGAACTCCTCGGTCAGCGGGCGGCAGCCGGGCGTCGCCAGGTCCAGCGCGCGGCCGCTGTGGTGCTGGCTGAAGCCGGGCGCGGCATTCACCCGCAGGATTTCGTCGATGCCCTGGCCGGCAGCCAGCTTCTTGCGGATCAGGTCGGCCTGGTAGTCGAAGCTGCGGAAGCCCGAGACGATCATCAGGCGCACGCCGTCGCGGGCGGCCGCGTCGGCCATGGCCTGCCAGCGGGCGGCCGCCTCCGGCGCCAGGCGCTGCATGCGGCCGACGAGGTTCGGCCCGACGTCGACCAGCTCGTCGGCGTCGGCGAAGTATGGCGGCCGGCCGCCGGCGCCGTAGTCGGCCGGGATGCCGAGTTCGTGGTGCAGCTCGAGCTGACGCTTCGACAGCATGGATCCTCCTTTGCGTGTCGGTGCGCGATTGTCCCACAAACCCGCGCAGCGACAAGGCGGCGCCGTGCAGGGCCGGCGGCCCGCCATTACAATACGCCGCCCCGACTGGAGGCCCGGCGATGAGCCGAGACGACATCTACGCCACCGGCGAGCTGGCCGCCGGGCCGTTCGAGTTCTCGGCGGCCGTGGCCCGGGTGTTCCCGGACATGCTGCGCCGCTCGATCCCCGGCTACGGCCAGACGCTCGACGCGATCGGCATGCTGGCCCGGCGCCACGTCGGCGACGGCGGCCGCTGCTACGACCTCGGCTGCTCGCTCGGCGCGGCCACGCTCGCGATGCGCCATGGCATCCGCGCGCGCGACTGCCGCATCGTCGCGGTGGACAACGCGCCGGCGATGGTCGCGCGCTGCCGGGAGATCGTCGCGGCCGACGACGGCGAGGTGCCGGTCGAAGTCGTCGCCGCCGACCTGCGTGACGTGCCGATCGAGGATGCCTCGCTGGTCGTCATGAACTATACGCTGCAGTTCCTGCCGCCGGACGAGCGCGCCAGCACGCTCCGCCGCATCGCCGACGGCCTGCGACCGGGCGGCGCACTGGTGCTGTCCGAGAAGGTGGCTCACGAGGACGCCGTCTTCGACGCGGCGCTGATCGATCTGCACCACGACTTCAAGCGCCGCAACGCCTACAGCGAGATGGAAATTGCCGCGAAGCGGGCCGCGCTGGAAAAGGTGCTGATCCCGGACAGCGTACCCGCCCACCTCGAGCGCCTGCGCGAAGCCGGCTTCGCGCACGCGGGCGTCTGGCTGCGCTGGTTCAACTTCGTGTCGCTGCTGGCGATCCGCTGAACGATGCCGTTCACCGGGCGGCTCGACGCAGACTTGGGTGAACTCGGCCTCGCCGACTGGCGGGGGCCGCTCGCCGCGCTGTGCGCGGAACGCCTCGGCCCCGGCGCGCACGGTGACCTGCCGCGCTGGCAGCGCGCACTGGCCGCGCTGCCGGAACCCGCGAGCCGCGACGCGCAACTCGACCGGGACGTCGTGGCGGCCGGCAGCCTGTCCGGCGACGCGCGCCCGGCCGCGCTGGCCGCGCTGCGCGAGCTGATGCCATGGCGCAAGGGACCGTTCGAACTCGGCGGCATCCACATCGACAGCGAATGGCGCTCCGACCTGAAGTGGCGACGCGTCGCGGCAGCGGCGAGCGATCTCGCCGGGCGGCGGGTGCTGGACGTCGGCTGCGGCAACGGCTATTACGCGCTGCGCGCGCTCGGCGCCGGTGCGGCCTGCGTGCTCGGCGTCGACCCGACGCTGCTGTACGTCATGCAATTCCGGGCCGTGCGCCACTTCCTGCCGGACCTGCCGGTGCACGTCCTGCCGCTGCGCTCGCAGGAACTGCCCGGGGCGAGCGGCGCGTTCGACACGCTGTTGTCGATGGGCGTGCTGTATCACCAGCGTGCGCCGCTCGAGCACCTGCGCGAATTGCGCGGGCAGCTCAGGCCGGGCGGCGAGCTGCTGCTCGAGACGCTGGTGTTGCCCGGCGACGACGCGCGCGCCTGGACGCCGCCGGGTCGCTACGCCCGGATGCGCAACGTCTGGCTGCTGCCGAGCCTGCCCGAGCTTGCCACCTGGCTGGCCCGCAGCGGCTACGCGGACGCACGAGTCGCCGACGTCACGGCGACGACCGTCGACGAGCAGCGGCAGACCGACTGGATGTCCTTCGAATCGCTGCGCGAGGCGCTGGACCCGGCCGATCCGGAGCGCACCGTCGAGGGCTGGCCGGCCCCGCGGCGCGCGCTGCTCGTCGCCCGCCGCCCGGCTTGACCCCGGGACCGGAAGTTCTAAACTTTCGGTCAGGACAGAAACGAGCGAATGCCATGCGGATGACGCCGGCGGTCGAGAAGTACGTCCTGCACTGGGGCGAGATGGGCACGCGCTGGGGGACGAATCGCACCGTCGCGCAGATCCAGGCCCTGTTGTACCTGTCGCCCGAGCCGCTGCGGGCCGACCAGATCGTCGACATGCTGTCCGTCGCCCGCTCGCACGTCAGCACCAGCATCCGCGAGCTGCAGGGCTACGGGCTCGTCCGGATGACCCACGTGCTCGGCGATCGCCGCGACTATTTCGAGTCGCTGCACGACGTCTGGGAGCTGTTCCGGGTCATCATCCACCAGCGCAAGCAGCGCGAACTGAACCCGACGCTCGCGATGCTGCGCGAGTGCGCGGCCGAGATCGAGGCGGAGCGCGATACCGACGGCGTCACGAAGGAGCGCGTGCGCAACATGCTGGAATTCGTCGAGCGGACCAGCGACTGGTACGAGGCGATCCACGACGTGCCGTCGACGACGCTGACCAAGCTCATGAAGCTCGGCCGCGGGATCACGCGCTACGTCAAGTAGACGCCTTGGCCGAACGCCGGGCCGGTTCGCTGCCGCGATGCGCTGCGGCAGCCCGGCTCACACCGGTGACCTCTTCTGCCAGGCAGGCGATGACGGGAGCGAAACGGCGGCGACCGGCGCGGCGCTAGGGCGCCGCGGGCGCGCAGCCGTCAACGGGCTCGGGCGGCGCCGCGCCGGGCGCGCGCAGGAACCAGACGGCGGTCTCGAGCGCCCGCTCGTCCGGCCCGCCGTACACGGTGCCGGCCGGGCGGTGGAAATAACCGCCCTCGGTGTAGATGCCCGGGACCGGCTTGCCGGCGAAACATTCGACGGCGCGGTAGCGACCCGAGACCAGGTAGCCCTCGAGCGCCCGGGACCGTTTGCGCCACGGGCCGCGGGCATCCGGGCCGACCCGCAGCAGCCAGCTGCGCGCGCCGCTGCCGGGGTCTTCGCGCAGCAGTCGGAGTTCGTAGCCCCGGTCCGCCGGCAGGTCGCTGCGCGGCTCCCAGGGCACGACCTCGCTCGAATACAGGATCGGGGTGCGGATCGCCGTGGCCGGGTGCGCATCCTCGAGGAAGTACAGGATCTCGGCGCCGTACGCGGAGCTCAGGTTCGCTCCGGAATAGCCCGCCGGGAACCAGGCGTAACCACCGGGCTGCAACTCGAGGTCGCCGACGCGGATCGTGCCGAGCAGGACGTAGATCTCGAGACTCCTGCCCGGCGATGCGCCGGTCGTGCCGCTGAAGTTCGCCGGCAGCACGACACGGTTGCTGGTGCGGCGGGTCTGCGGGTTGCCGACGAACTGCTTCGCACGCACGCCGGGCAAGGCGGCGAGAAACACGTCGGGCAGCTCGTCGGCCTGGATGAAGGCCGGGTACGGCAGCTCGGGCCGGCTGTTGGCGCAGCCGCCCAGCGCGATCGTCAGTAACAGGCAGAGTGTGGCTCGGTGCATGCTCTAGAATCCTGATCGGTCACGCTGGGAGTTTAACGGCATGCTCGCGTCCGCACGCCATTTTTTGCCAGGCTGTGACACTGCGCCGTCCGGCAGCGCGCGGCCCACGCAACAACCACCGACCGGGAAACAGTCATGCATCGATCCAACGGATTGCTCCTGGCCATGCTGGCCGTCGCGACCCTGGCCTGCAGCCGCGCGCCGGATCCTGCGGAGGACCTGGGCCGACTGGAGGCACAGGTCGGCGGGCGCATCGGCGTCTGGGCGGAAGACCTGGCGACGGGCGCGACGCTGGCCTGGCGCGCCGACGAACGCTTCGCCTTCGCGTCGACGTTCAAGCCGCTGCTGGTCGCGGCGGTGCTGGCGGAGGCGGAGGCCGGGCGCATCGCACTGGACGACCGCGTAGCGCTGGCCGGGATCGAGATCCAGCCGCACTCGCCGGTCGTCGGGCCGCGCGTGGGCGGCGAACCGCCGACGCTCGCCGAGTTGTGCGCAGCGGCCGTCACGATCAGCGACAACTCGGCGACGAACCTGTTGTTCGACCGGGTCGGCGGGCCCGGCGGCCTGACCGCCTTCCTGCGCGCGCACGGCGACGCGACGACCCGCTTCGACCGCTACGAGGTCGCGCTCAACACGAACCTGCCAGGCGACCCGCGCGACACGACCTCGCCGCGTGCGCTGGCCGGCAGCTACGCGCGCGCCGTGACCGGCGACATGCTCGACGCGAGTGCGCGGCAGCGGCTCGCGGACTGGCTGGTCGCGAGCCGCACGGGCCTCGAGCGCCTGCGCGCGGGCCTGCCGGCTCACTGGCGCGTCGGCGACAAGACCGGCTCCGGCGCGAACGGCGCCGTCAACAACGTGGCGATCGCCTGGCCACCGGACGGTGGCCCGCTCGTCATCGCGGTGCTGATGTCGGGATCGGACGCCGACCTCGCGACGCTGAACGCCGCGCATGCGGACATCGCCCGGCTGGTCGTGAAGCACCTCGGCATGGATCGCTGATCGCGCATCGCGGCGCAATCGCGGAAGGCACGCCGCCGGCCGCGGATACATGCGCACGCGCACCACGTCTCTGACCGCGGAGGTGTGACGCCGGGGCCGCCTTTGCAGGGCCGTGCGAGGCAGGGATGCCGAGCCCGGAGCGTACAGGGACGTATTCACAGCGTCCCTGCAAAAGCGGTCCCGGGATCGCGCCTCCGCCACCACCGAACCCGGGACGCACCGGGCACAATCACGAACGCACGCCGCCGGCCGCGGAGGTGTGAGCCCGGGGCCGCCTTTGCAGGGCCGTGCGAGGCAGGGATGCCGAGCCCGGAGCGTAC
>CALALV010000178.1 GCA_937925605.1 uncultured Woeseia sp. | reverse complement strand
AGCCCGGCGAAGAGGACACGATCTACCGCCAGGTCCGCGCGCTGCTGCCCGGGCGCGACGTGCAAATGCTGACCCGCGGGACGACGATCCGGGTCTGATTCGCGTTACACTCCGCGGAGTTTCCTGACTCCGCGACCTCTCCATGTTCGACAATCTCTCCGGCCGGCTGTCCCAGGCAGCCCGCAACCTGAGCGGCAAGGGCCGCCTGACCGAGGCCAACGTCAAGGACACGCTGCGCCAGGTCCGCCTCGCGCTGCTCGAGGCCGACGTCGCGCTGCCGGTCGTCAAGTCCTTCATCGAGCGCGTGCGCGAGCGCGCGCTCGGCGAGACCGTCAGCCGCAGCCTCACGCCCGGGCAGGAACTGGTCAAGATCATCCACGCCGAACTGGTGACGCTGCTCGGCCGCGAGTCGGCGCCGCTGGAACTGCGCGCGCAGCCGCCCGTCGTGCTGTTCCTCGCCGGTCTGCAGGGCGCTGGCAAGACGACGACCGCGGCCAAGCTCGCGCGCCGGCTGATCGAGAGCGAGCGGAAGCGCGTCGCGCTGGTCAGCGTCGACGTGCACCGGCCGGCGGCGATCCTGCAGCTCGAAACGCTGGCGAACGAGGTCGGCGCGACCTTCATCCCGAGCGACGGCAAGGAAGATCCCCGCAAGATTGCGAAACGCGCACTCGACGACGCAAAGCGTGCGCAGGCGGAGGTACTGATCGTCGACACGGCCGGCCGGCTGCACGTCGATGACGCGATGATGGACGAGGTGGTCGACGTGCACGCCGCGGTCGAACCGCACGAGACCCTGTTTGTCATCGACAGCATGGCGGGCCAGGACGCGGTCAACGCGGCGCGCGCCTTCGACAGCCGCCTGCCGCTGACCGGCGTCATCCTGACCAAGGCGGACGGTGACGCCAAGGGCGGCGTGGCGCTGTCGGTGGCCGAGGTGACCGGCAAGCCGATCCGCTTCCTCGGCGTCGGCGAGAAGACCGACGCGCTGGAGCCGTTCCACCCGGACCGGATGGCGTCGCGGATCCTCGGCATGGGCGACGTGCTGAGTCTCGTCGAAGAAATCGAGGGCAAGGTCGATCGGCAACGGGCGGAGAAGCTGCAGGCGAAGCTCAAGAAGGGCCGCGGCTTCGACCTGGCCGATCTGAAGGACCAGCTCGAGCAGATGATGAACATGGGCGGCATGGCCGCGATGCTCGAGAAACTGCCGCTGCCCGGCAACCTGAACCCGGCCGCGCTGAAAGACCAGGCCAACGAAAAGCAGATGAAGCGCCAGATCGCGATCATCAACTCGATGACGCCGGGCGAGCGCCGCTTCCCGAAGACCATCAACGGATCCCGCAAACGCCGCATCGCGACCGGCGCCGGGCTCGAGGTCCAGGACGTCAACCGCCTGCTGAAGCAGCACCAGCAGATGGAAAAAATGATGAAAAAGATGTCCCGCGGCGGCATGCAGAAGATGATGCGCGGCATGGGCGGCGGGGGCCTGCCGCCCGGGATGCGCCCGGGCCGCTGACAAGTCCCTGATCGACAAGGCTTTCGCGCGTCCCGGGCGCTGCGCCCCGCGGCCGCCGCGGGTTCCCCGCCGCGCGTCCCGCCGTAAACCCCCGGATTGCTTCACATTTGCCGCGAAATGCGTACAATGCGCCGTTTACCCGGGCCCGGTGCCCGGGTGCAGGCGTGTCCGCCTCATTTCATCAACCACGGAACTGCAATGGTAAGTATTCGTCTTTCGCGCGCTGG
Source organism: uncultured Woeseia sp. (assembly GCA_937925605.1). GTDB lineage: Bacteria > Pseudomonadota > Gammaproteobacteria > Steroidobacterales > Woeseiaceae > Woeseia. The sequence goes on along the minus strand of CALALV010000178.1, from coordinate 10,415 downwards.
CGCGAAGAAGCGACCCTTCTATCACCTCGTCGTGACCGACAGCCGCAACCGGCGCGACGGTCGCTACATCGAGCGTATCGGCTTCTTCAACCCGGTCGCGACCGGCCAGGAGGAAGGCCTCAAAATCGATATCGAGCGGGTCGACTACTGGCTGGGCCAGGGCGCGAAGCCGTCCGAGCGCGTCGCCGCGCTGCTGAAGGCCAGCCGCAAGGCCGCGGCCGCGAGCTGATCCCGGGCGGTGACGCCGGGAGCCGCCGGTGGCCGCGCGTGACGGGGCCGGGCAACGGCTGGTCGTACTCGGCCGCATCGGTGCCCCCTGGGGCGTACGCGGCTGGGTCCGGCTGAACTCGTACACCGAGCCGCGCCCGGCGCTGCTCGACTACAGCGACTGCTTCCTGCGCCGCGGCGCGGACTGGGTCTCGGCACGGTTTGCGGAGGGCCGGATACAGGGCAAGGGCCTGGTGGCCCGCCTGGACGGCATCGAGGACCGCGACGCGGCACTCGAATTGCGCGGCGCCGAGATCGGCGTGCGGCGCGAGGACATGCCGGAGCCGGAGGAAGGGCATTACTACTGGGCCGACCTCGAGGGTCTCGAGGTGCGGCACAGCGACGGCAGCGTGCTGGGCCGGGTCGCCTACCTGCTGGCGACGGGTGAGCACGACGTGCTGGTCGTGGCCGGCGAACGGGAAATACTGATTCCCTTCGTCTGGCAGGAATACGTACTCGGCGTCGATCTCGACAAGGGCGTGATCGACGTCGACTGGGAATGGGACTGAGCGATGCAGGTGCAGATCGTCAGCCTGTTTCCGGACATGGTGGCGCAGGTCGCGCAGTACGGGGTGGTCGGACGGGCCGTGACGCAGGGGCTGCTGGCCCTCGACTGCATCGACCCGCGCGAGTTCACCAGCGACGTGCACCGCACGGTCGACGATCGCCCCTACGGCGGCGGGCCGGGCATGGTGATGAAGTACGAGCCGCTCGCGGCAGCGATTGCCAGCGCGCGCGCGGCGCTGCCGGCGAGCAGCCCGGTCGTGTGCCTGAGCCCGCAGGGCCGGGTGTTCGACCAGGCAGCGGCGCGCCGCCTGGCGAAGCTCGAGGGCTTCGCTCTGGTGGCCGGCCGCTACGAGGGCATCGACGAGCGCCTCGTGGAGGCGGCCGTCGACGAGGAGCTGTCGCTCGGTGACTTCGTGTTGTCGGGCGGCGAGATCGCGGCGATGGCCGTGGTCGATGCCGTTGCGAGGCTGCTGCCGGGCGTGCTCGGCGACGCCGACTCGGCGGCGCAGGACTCGTTCATGGCGGGCTTGCTGGACTGCCCGCACTACACGAGGCCGGAGGAGATCGACGGTCGACGCGTACCCGCCGTGCTGTTGTCCGGCGATCATGCGGCGATTGCGCGCTGGCGGCTCAAGCAGTCGCTGGGCAGGAGCTACGAGAGGCGGCCCGACCTCCTCAAGCGGCTCGACTTGACGGACGAGCAACGCGAGTTGCTCGACGAGTATTTGACGGAGCGGGAGCGCGACGCGTGAGCGCGCCCGCCGTGGATTCGACAGGCGGCAGGTTGCCGGCAGGTAGGGAATGATGAGCAAAGTGATCGAAGCAATCGAGAAAGAACAGATGAACCGGGAAGTGCCGGACTTCGCGCCGGGCGACACGGTCGTCGTCCAGGTCGTCGTCAAGGAAGGCGATCGCGAACGCCTGCAGGCCTTCGAGGGTATCGTCATCGCGAAGCGCAACCGCGGCCTCAATTCCTCGTTCACGGTGCGCAAGATCTCGCACGGCGAGGGTGTCGAGCGCGTCTTCCAGACCTACAGCCCGACGGTCAGCGAGATCGAGGTCAAGCGCAAGGGTGACGTGCGCCGCGCCAAGCTCTACTACCTGCGCGGCCGTACCGGCAAGTCGGCGCGGATCAAGGAAAAGGTCTGAGCGTGCGGCCCGGCTCGCCGGGCCGATCGCCACGCCGACCGGGCGCGTCAGCGCCCGCTTGCCTGCGGCCGTTTCTGCCGTTTGTACCGATGTGTATCATGTCGCCCGCCCGGCAGCCCCGCGCTTCGCGGACGGAGTATCCTCGACGGCATGACTGAGTCCCCGCTTCGACGCCTGCCGGCGCTGGCCGCCGTCCTGCTGGCCACGGCCGGCCTGGCCGGCTGCGCGACGCTGGTATCCAACGCCGCCAGCGATTTCGCGGACAACCTGTCGGCCGCCGTCCTGAACCAGGACGATCCGGCCACGGTGCGCGACGGTGCCCCCGCCTACCTGCTGTTGCTCGACAGCCTCGTCGAGGGCAGTCCGGACGACCCGGCGATCCTGTCCGCGGCGGCCAGCCTGTACGCCTCCTACGGCGCCGTGTTCGCGGCCGAGCCGGAGCGGGCCAAGCGGCTGACGACGCGGGCCCGGGACTACGGCAGCCGCGCCCTGTGCGCGCGCTACGAGCCCGCCTGCCGCTGGGACGACATGGACTACGCGGCCTACGAGGACAGCCTGGCCGGGCTGCGCGAGCGCCACGCCGATGCTGCCTATGCCTATGCCGTTGCGTCGCTGGCGTGGATTCGTGCGCACAGCGACGACTGGAACGCGCTCGCCGAGCTGCCGCACATGGAGGCGCTGCTCGAACGCTACCTCGAAATCGGCGAACCGTCGGACGCGGCATCGGTCTACACCTACCTGGGGATCCTGGCGACGCTGAGGCCGCCCGCGCTCGGCGGCGAGCCCGAGAAGGGACGGGCCAACTTCGAGCGGGCGATCGAACTGACCGGGGGCCGCGACCTGGCGGTCAAGGTCGAATACGCACGCGGCTACGCGCGCCTGCTGTACGAGCGCGAGCTGCACGACCGCCTGCTCGGCGAAGTGCTGGCGGCAGAGCCACGAGTCGACGGCTACACGCTGACGAACGTGCTGGCACAACAGGACGCGCTTGCGCTGCTTGCGAGCGCCGACGACTACTTCTAGACCCGGCCCGGATGGCCGGAACGGAGACGACGATGCTGAAGCGACTGTCGATACTGGCCGGGCTGCTGCTCGCCCTCGCGGGCACCGCGGCAACGGCGCAGACAACGCAGATCAAGATCGCCACGCTGGCACCCGAGAACTCGCACTGGATGAGCGAGTTCCGTGCCGGCGCGAAAGAAATCAAGGAGCGCACCGCGGGGCGCGTCGAGCTCAAGTTCTACTCGGGCGGCGTGCAGGGCAACGAGGCCAAGGTTCTGCGCAAGATCCAGATCGGCCAGCTGCACGGTGGCACCTTCGCGCCGACCGACTTCCAGAAGCGCTACCCGGACCTCAACATCTACGGCCTGCCGTTCGTGTTTCGCGACGAGGGCGAAGTCGACTACGTGCGCAGCCACCTCGATCCCAAGCTCGAGGCGGGCTTCGACGAGCTGGGCTTCAAGACCTTCGGCTTCGCCTCCGGCGGCTTCGCGATCGTCATGTCGAACGAGCCGGTGCGCAGTTACGAGGACCTGCGCGGCAAGAAGGTCTGGCTGCCCGAGGGCGACCTGATCAGCTACGAGGCGATGAAGGCGCTCGACCTGTCGCCCGTGGCGCTGCCGATGACCGACGTGCTGACCGGGTTGCAGACCGGGTTGATCGACATCGTCGCCATTCCGCCGGTTGTCGCGCTCGCGTTGCAGTGGCACACGAAGACCCGCTACGTCACGCAGCTGCCGGTGCTGTATGCCATGGGCTTCATGGCCATCAGCGAGCGCACCTGGGGCAAGCTGTCCGCCGCGGACCAGCAAGTGGTCGACGACGTGCTGACGCGCATCTACGCCGAGGTCGACGCGGCGAGCGAGCGCGAGACGGCCAACGCGATCGACGCGCTCCTGAACATCGGGCTCGAGAACGTCGAGCCGCGCGCCGGCGAGTTCGACAAGATCAGCGCGATCATGCGCGAAACGAACTCCGACATGGCCGAGCGCGGCCTGTTCTCGGCCGAGCTGCTCGAAGAGATGCGTCAGCACCTGGCCGACTACCGCGCCCGGCAGGCGGGGGCCAACGAGGTCGCGGAAGACGCCCGCGCGGCGAGCGGCGATTCGGGGCAGAGCGGAACGCGCTGATGCCCGAGAGCCCGCGCCGCCCGGCAGGCAGGCTGGCGCGGTTCGGCGTCGCGGCCGAGAACGCGGCCCTCGTGTTGCTGCTCGGCGCGCTGATGCTGGTCGCCGTCGGACAGATCGCGATGCGCCTGTTTTTCAGCTCGGGCTTCGTCTGGGCCGACGAACTGACCCGCCTCATGGTGCTGTGGATCGCGCTGATCGCGTCGATTGCAGCGAGCCGCAGCGACCGGCACCTGTCCATCGACGTGCTGTCGCACGTCCTCCCGGAACGGCTGGCGCGCCTGCCAAAGGCGATCGCGGACGGCTTCGCCGCCGGCATCTGCGGCCTGCTGGCCTGGCAGTCCTGGCGCTACGTGTCGCTGGCGAAGGAGTTCGGTGACACGGTGCTGGTCGACGTGCCGGCCTGGCTCGCCTACGCGCTGCTGCCGGCCGCGTTCGCGCTGATGACCTGGAATTTCCTGCGTAACGCCGCGCTCGAAGCGTGGCGTCTGCTGCGCCCGCCCGCGGGTGACGGCACGTGATCGCCTCCGGCTCCCTGCTGGTCCTGCTCGCGATCATCGGCGCGCCGCTGTTCGCGGTGATCGCCGGCAGCGCGATGCTCGGCTACTGGCGCGAGGACATCGACCTGATGGCGATCGCCGTCGAGATCCTGGGCCTCGCAGGAATGCCGTTCCTGTCGGCGATCCCGCTGTTCACGTTCGCCGGCTACCTGCTCTCGGAGAGCGGCGCGCCCCAGCGGCTCGTGCGCCTGACCGGCGCGCTGCTCGGCTGGATGCCCGGCGGCCTGGCGCTGGTAGCGCTCGCCGCCTGCGCGTTCTTCACCGCGTTCACGGGCGCCTCGGGCGTGACGATCATCGCGCTCGGCGCGATCCTGTACCCGGCGCTGAAGCAGGACGGCTATCCCGACAACTTCAACCTGGGGCTGGTGACGACTTCCGGCTCGCTCGGCCTCCTGTTCGCGCCGTCGCTGCCGCTGATCCTGTACGGCATCGTCGCGGAGGTCTCCATCGACTCGCTGTTCCGCGGCGGCGTGATGCCGGGCATGCTGATGCTCGTGATGCTGGCCGGCTACAGCCTGTGGGTGAACCGGACCAACCGCAAGCCGCTCGAGGCCTTCTCGTGGAAAGCGGCCGGCGCCGCGCTGTGGGCGGCGAAGTGGGAGCTGCCGCTGCCCGTCGTCGTGCTCGGCGGTATCTACTCCGGCTTCTTCGCGGTGTCCGAGGCGGCGGCCGTGACGGCGCTGTACGTGCTGATCGTCGAGGTCTTCATCATGCGCGAGATCAGCCTGCGCAAGCTGCCCGTGGTCATGCGCGAGTCGATGCTGCTGGTCGGCGGAATCCTGGTCATCCTCGGCGTCTCGCTGGCCTCGACGAACTACATGATCGACGCCGGCGTGCCGCAGCAGCTGCTCGCCTGGGTCGCCGAGCTCGTGACGGACAAGGCCAGCTTCCTCGCGCTGCTGCTGGTCTTCCTGCTCATCCTCGGCGCGATCCTCGACATCTTCTCGGCGATCGTGCTGGTCGTGCCGCTGATCCTGCCGATCGCGGCGCAGTACGGCGTCGACCCGATCCATCTCGGCATCGTGTTCCTGGCCGCCATGCAGCTCGGCTACTCGACGCCGCCGGTCGGGCTGAACCTGTTCATCGCGAGCTACCGCTTCGACAAGCCGATCATGCAGGTCTACGCGGCGACGCTGCCGTTCCTGCTGATCCTGCTGTTGTCGGTGCTGGTCATCGCGTACTGGTCCGACCTGACCCTCTGGCTGGTCTGATCGCGTCGGGTTGCCCGGCGACGGCGCCGGCGGCGCATGCGCTATAGTGAGGCCGCCGCGCAGCCGGCGGCACCAGTGACGACAAGGAGAACGACTCGATGAACTGGTTTTTCAGACTGCTACGGGGCCTGTGGCGCGGCGCGGACGCGCTGCGCAAGGTGCTGCACCTGGTCGTGCTCCTGCTCGTCTTCTCGATCATCATTGCGGCGATGACGGCCGGTGCGCCTTCGTTACCGGAACGCGGGGCGCTGCTGATCCAGCCGCAGGGCGCGCTGGTCGAGCAGCTTGCCGGCGACCCGTTCGACCGCGGCCTCGCGGAACTGACCGGCGACCTGGAAGCGCAGACGCTGGTCCGCGACGTCGTCGAGGGCCTGCAGTTCGCTGCCGGCGACGAGCGCATCACCAGCGTCGTGCTCGACCTGCGCGGTCTGGCCGGGGGCGGCCTGTCAAAGCTTGAACGCGTCGCCGACGCGCTGGACGCGTTCCGCGAGTCGGGCAAGCCGGTCATCGCGCACGGCGCCTATTTTTCGCAGGCGGGCTACTACCTCGCCGCGCATGCCGACGAGGTCTACATGGACCCGCAGGGCCTGCTGCTGCTGCCCGGCTTCGCCGTCTACCGCAACTACTACAAGGACCTCATCGACCGGCTGAAAATCGACTGGCACGTGTTCCGCGCCGGCGAGTACAAGACCGCGTTCGAGTCCTACACGCGCAACGACATGTCGGAGGAAGACCGGCGCTCGTTCAGCCGCCTGCTCGAGTTCCTGTGGGGCAGCTACCAGGACCGCATCCAGGTCGCGCGCGATCTCGCGCCGGACACGATCGAGCGCATGCTCGCCGAGTTCGCCGCGCGCACGGCGAGCCCCGAGCTGACCGCCGCCGGCGTCGCCGTCGAGTTCGGCTTCGTCGATGAACTGCTGGCGCAGGACGAGCTCGTCGACAGGATCGCCGAGCATGCCGGCAAGGACGAGGACAGCCCGCTAGGCTACCGGGCCGCGGCGCTCGACGACTATCTCGCGCACCGGCGCCTGCTCGACACGGAGTCGAAGGACAGCAACGTCGCGGTCATCGTCGCCTCCGGCGAGATCCTCGACGGCCGGCAGCCGCCGGGGACGATCGGCGGCGACTCGACCTCGGAGCTGCTCGCCCGCGCGCGCCGCGACGAGAACGTGCAGGCGGTGGTGCTGCGCGTCGACAGCCCGGGCGGCAGCGTCTTCGCGTCCGACCAGATCCTGAAGGAAGTGCTGGCCCTGCAGGACGCCGGCAAGCCGGTCGTGGCATCGATGAGCAGCGTCGCGGCCTCCGGCGGCTACTGGATCTCGATGGCCGCGGACCGCATCTTCGCCAACGAGACGACGATCACCGGCTCGATCGGCGTGCTGGCGATGTTCCCGAACATCGAGCGCACGCTCGACATGGTCGGCGTGCACACGGACGGGCTCGGCACGACGCCGGTTGCTGGCGCCCTGCGCATCGACCGCGCGCTGAGCGACGACACGCGTGCGATCCTGCAGGCGCTGGTCGAGGACAACTACGACGAGTTCGTCGACAACGTCGCGCGCTATCGCGAGATGGACCGCGACGCCGTGCTCCGGGTCGCCGAGGGCCAGGTCTGGACCGGTCGCGAGGCGATGAACAACGGGCTCGTCGACGAGATCGGCGACCTCGAGCGCGCCGTCGCCGCGGCGGCGGAACTCGCGGAACTCGAGCAGGGCAGCTGGGGACGGCGCTACTACGAACCGGAGGGGCGCCCTGCCTCTGGGGGTCGACGCGGGCGCCGCCGGCTCGCGTCGCGGCTCGCTCGAGCGGCTGGCGGGGCAACTCGAGGCGCGCCTCGACGGGGTCCTGCGTTTCAACGATCCCGGCGGCCGCTACGCGCTCTGTCTCGCCTGCGGCGCGCTGCGCTGAGGGGCCGGGTCGCCCTGTCGCGGATCGCCGCGCCCGGCACGCCGGGCGCCAGGGCCGGCCCGCGGCGTGCTGCGCCGGGCGCTCAGCTCGCCCAGTCGAGGATCACCTTGCCCGACTGTCCGGACTCCATCAGCCGGAACGCCTCGAGGTAGTCGTCGGCCGGGAAGCGGTGGGTGATGATCGGGGAAATGTCGAGACCGCTCTGCAGCATGCTCGACATCTTGTACCAGGTCTCGAACATCTCGCGGCCGTAGATGCCCTTCAGCAAGAGGCCCTTGAAAATCACCTGGTTCCAGTCGATCGCGGTCTCCTCGGGCGGGATGCCCAGCAGCGCGACCTTGCCGCCGTGGTGCATCGAGCGCAGCAGGTCGCGGAACGCGTGCGCGTTGCCGGACATCTCCATGCCGACGTCGAAGCCCTCGGTCATGCCGAGTTCGCGCATCGTGTCGCTGATCGACTCCTTGCCGACGTTCAGCGCACGCGTCGCACCCATTTCTTTCGCGAGCGACAGGCGGTAGTCGTTGACGTCGGTGATGACGACGTGGCGGGCGCCCGCGTAACGCGCGATCGCGACGGCCATGATGCCGATCGGACCGGCGCCGGTAATCAGCACGTCCTCTCCGACCAGGTCGAAGGACAAGGCCGTGTGCGTCGCGTTGCCGAGCGGGTCGAGGATCGACGCCATCTCGTCGCTGATCGCGTCCGGCAACTTGAACACGTTGAAGGCCGGCACCGCGACGAACTCGGCGAAGGCCCCGGGCCGGTTGACGCCGACGCCGCGCGTGTTCATGCACAGGTGCCTGCGGCCGGCGCGGCAGTTGCGGCACACGCCGCAGGTGATGTGGCCCTCGGCCGAGACGCGGTCGCCGGACTCGAAGCCGACGACCTCGCTGCCGACCTCGACGATCTCGCCCGAGAACTCGTGGCCGACCGCCATCGGCACCGGGATCGTCTTCGCCGCCCAGTCGTCCCACTGGAAGATGTGGATGTCCGTGCCGCAGATTGCCGCGTGCTTAACGCGGATCAGCACGTCGTTGTGGCCGACGACCGGCTTCTCGACATCTTCCATCCAGATGCCGCGTTCCGGCTTCGCCTTGACCAGTGCTTTCATCGTCTTGTTCCTAGTTGATGACGCCGAGTTCGCGGCCGACCTCGGCGAACGCGGCAACGGCACGCTCCAGGTGCTTGCGCTCGAGGCCTGCGGACATCTGCGTGCGGATGCGCGCCTCGCCCTTCGGCACGACCGGGAACGAGAAGCCGATCACGTAGATGCCGTGATCGAGCAGCCGGTCCGCCATCGTCGAGGCGAGCTTCGCGTCGCCCAGCATGACCGGCACGATCGGGTGTTCGCCGGGCTTCAGCTCGAAGCCGAGTGCTTCCATCTCGCCGCGGAAAAAGGCCGCGTTGTCGGCCAGGCTTTCGCGCAGGCTCGCATCTTTCTCGAGCAGATCCAGTACCGCGATCGAGGTAGCGGCGATGACCGGGGCGACCGAGTTCGAGAACAGGTAGGGTCGCGAACGCTGCCTGAGCCAGGCCACGATCTCGCGGCGGCCGGAGGTGAAGCCGCCCGAGGCGCCGCCGAGAGCCTTGCCGAGCGTGCCGGTGATGATGTCGATGCGGCCCATGACGTCGCGGTACTCGTGCGTGCCGCGGCCGGTCTTGCCCAGGAAGCCGGTCGCGTGGCAGTCGTCGATCATCGTCAGCGCGTCGTAGCGGTCGGCCAGGTCGCAGATGTCGGCGAGGTTCGCGATCGTGCCGTCCATCGAAAACACGCCGTCGGTCACGATGAGCCGGTGGCGCGCGTCCGCGGCGTCCTTCAGCTTCGCCTCGAGGTCGTTCATGTCGTCGTTGGCGTAGCGGTGGCGTCCGGCCTTGCACAGCCGGATGCCGTCGATGATCGAGGCGTGGTTGAGCGCGTCGGAGATGACCGCGTCCTGGTCGTCCAGCAGCGTTTCGAACAGCCCGCCGTTCGCGTCGAAACAGGACGGGTAGAGTATCGTGTCCTCGGTACCGAGGTATTCGCTTATGCGCCGCTCGAGTTCCTTGTGGATCGTCTGCGTGCCGCAGATGAAGCGCACCGAGGCGACGCCGTAGCCGAATTCGTCCAGCGCGCGGTGCGCGGCGGCGACGACCTCGGGATGATTCGCGAGCCCGAGGTAGTTGTTCGCGCACAGGTTGATGACCTCGCGCTCGCTGCCGTCGTCGCGGACGTGGATGTCGGCCTGCTGCGGTCCGGCGATGATGCGCTCGCGCTTGTACAGGCCCTCGTCTTTCAGCGCCTCGGTCTGCTCCGCCAGGCGTTCCAGGATAGCTGCTGCCACGGGTTTGCTCTCCGGGGTCAAAGGCCGCAGAGTATATCAGCGCCCGCAAGGCACGCGGGCCGGGGACTCGAGTGACCAGCGACGCCGGACTGCGTATCGACCGCTACCTGTGGTTCACGCGCTTCTACAAGACCCGCACGCTCGCGGCCCGGGCCGTGACGGGCGGTCACGTGCGCGTCAACGGCGAACGCGCGTCGCCCGGCCAGCGGGTCGCCGCCGGCGACACGGTCGAGCTCGTGCGCGACCAGCTGCGCTGGCGTTTCGAGGTGCTCGGCGTGCCGTCCCGCCGCGGTCCACCGCTCGAGGCGCGCGGGTACTCCAGCGAGGACGAGGCGGCGGGCCGCGAGCGGCGCGAGCGGCGCGAGC
>CALALV010000177.1 GCA_937925605.1 uncultured Woeseia sp. | reverse complement strand
AGGCGCCGTTGCGCGGCGATGCGCCGGCGGAGCCGACGGTGCGCCGGGAGCGGTCGCCCATCGCCGCCGGGCCGGATGCCTGGCCGGCGGCAACACCGCCACCGGCCGCCGTGCAGGGCGGGTCGCCGGCAGACCCCGCGGCCCCGGCCCCTGTTGCCGAGGCGCAGACCGCGCCGCCTGCCGTTGCCGGGGCCGATGGCGCCACCGGGGCGGCGTCCGCCGACGAGCCCGGGCCTGGACCCGCGCCTGTCGCGGAATCGACCTCGGCAGCGGCCACGGAAACGGGCACGGAAGCGGCCGCGGAATCGGCTACGGAATCGGCGGACATCGGCGCGGAACAGCTGCCGCGGACGGCGGCGGAGCGCGATGCCGCGCTGGCGCGCGCGACGGGCCTCGTCGTTACGGCTTACGAGCACGTACCGTACCGGCGTCTCGTCGTGCACCTCGAAAACGGCCAGGTCTGGCGGCAGGTCAAGGGTGACACGCAGTACGTGCGCGCGTCCCTGGGCAAGAACCGCACGGTCGATATCGAGGAGTCCGGCCTGGGCGGTTACCGGCTGCGGCTCAACGAAATGCGCCGCACGATCCGCGTGCAGCGGGTGCGCTGACCCGCAAAAAAAAGCGGCGGCCCGAGGGCCGCCGCCGTTGCCGTCCTGCGGCGATCGCGTCAGAAGCGCCGCGTCGCGTTGACGAAGAAGCGCCGCCCGAACAGGTCGTAGCCGGACTGGACGACCATGTTCATGCGCGCCGGTCCCTGTCCCTGGTCGATGAGCGGCGGCTCCTGGTCGAAGATGTTGCGCATGCCGCCCGTGACGGACCACTCGTCGGCCTCGTAGGTCAGCGACAGGTCGTGGTACCAGACCGAGTCGCCGGCATTGGCCTTGACGCAGGTCGTGGGACCGCCGAGCACGTTGCAGGCATCGCGGCCCACACGGTTCGTCGAGGCGTCGACGTCCTCGGCATCCAGCGCGAACTCGCCGACGAAGCGGCTGCGCCAGGCGACGCCCCAGTTGCCCGTGCTGAAGTTGCCGCGCAGCACCCAGGCCCACTCGGGGAAGCCCGCCTCGCCGACGCGATCGTCGACCGGCGCCTCGGGATCGATCTGCTCCTTGAGCTCGCTGTAGTTGGTGCCGGTGACGCTCCAGGCCATCTCGACGAAGGTGTCACGGATCGTGAAGTCGTCCTCGTAGCGGATGTTGATGTCGTAGCCCTTCGAGGTCACGAGTCCGAGGTTCACGAACGACGAGTCAACCCGGGCGACCGTGTTGTTGGCCGGGTTGACGCCGCGCCGCGTGATGCGCGGGCAAAGTGCGTTCTGCAGGTTCGGGTCGTTCGCATAGCAGCGGTTCAGCACCTCGACCGGGTCGAGTTCCTCGACGGTGTCCTGGACGTCGATGTCGAAGTAGGTCAGCGACAGGTCGAGGTCGAAGGCTTCGGTCAGTTCCTGCGACCAGACGAAGCCGAGCGTGAATGACTCCGAGGTCTCGGCCTGGATGCTCTCCGAGCCGCCGGTTTCCGTCGGGATCAGCACGTTGGCCTGCAGCCCGAGCGCGGTCGGGTCGGCCCCGTCGAGCACGCAGTTGTCGAGGATCGTCTGGCTGCGGGTGTCGCCCGACGGGTCGTAGACGCCGCCGTTGTTCGCCGTCGTCGGCACGACGCAGGGGTCGTTGCCGCCGCCGATGACGCCCGCCTGGCCGGCCAGGAACTGCTCGCGCAGGTTCGGCGCGCGGAAGGTCGTGCCGTAGGTGCCGCGCAGGCGCAGCGACGAGTGCGGCTGGACCTCGGCCTTGACCGAGTAAGTGAACTCCTCGCCGAAATTCTCCTCGTCGGTATAGCGGCCCGACAGGTTCAGCGCGGCGATTTCCGCGAGCGGCAGCTCGGTCTCGGCGTAGATGTCGAAGATCGAGGTTTCGCCGACCGTGTCGGCTTCCTGGTCCGGCGCCTCGGATGCCGAGAGTGCCAGCGAGCGCACGATGTCGTTGTTCGAGTCGATCGAGTTCTCGCGGTACTCCATGCCGACGACCAGGCCCACGGTGCCGGCCGGCATGTCGAACAGGTCGCCCGTGATCAGGCCCGACAGGTGCGTCTGGGTCAGCGTCGTCGTGTTGATGACGTTGCCGAACAGGAAGTCCGTCTCGCGGCGCGTCGCGAAGCTCTTGTTGCCACCGCGCGTCGACCACAGCGAGTCGGCGAACCAGTCGACGACCACGCACTCGGAAGGCGTGATGAAGCCGAAGTCGACGGCGACCGAGCGATTCAGGCCGCAGACCAGGTTGCCGTTCGAGTCGATGCGCAGCGTGTCGATCGTCTCGCGAATGTGCGACTCGAGCATGCCTGCCTGGACCGAGGTTCCCGAACTCTCCTCGAAGGCGACGAACACGTCGTAGATCCAGCCCTTGTCGCGCATCGCGCCGAGCCCGAGTTCGCCCTCGACGCCGAACACGGCGCGGAAGTTGTCGATGTCGGTCTTGCGGTTCTGGGTCAGCGCCGCCAGCGAGTACACCGGGAACGCCAGCTCGTCGAACGGGTTGATCGGGTTGTCGACGAGGATCGGCGCGCCGGTGCCGTCGACGATGAAGTTGCCGTTCGCGTCCTCCTGCGGAATCTGCCCCGGGATGCTCGGGAACGCCTGCTCCGACGTGAAGATGTCGGTGTTGGTCCGCTGCGAGTAAGAGGTTTCGACGTAGGCGCTGTGCCCGGGCGTGAACTCGAAGTCGCCGGTCGCGTACAGGTTGATGCGCTGGATGTCGCCCTGCAGCTGCGTGTCGAGCTCCTCCTGCTGCAGGTTGTACGGGGTTTCCGTCGCCGAGCCGGTCAGCGCGTTCGTGCCCGCGCGGCCGAGCCAGGCCGCGGCGCCCGCGTTCGACGACCAGCCGGGCAGACCGATGTCGGTGGTTCCCGGCGTGTCGTAGATGAAGCCCTGGCTCAGGATCAGCACCGCGTTGTCCGGGCGGGAGTCGTGGCAGACCGAGTAGGTCTGGCCGGTCGCCGGGTCCACCTCGATGTCGCGCAGGCAGTTGTTCCAGTGGCTGCGGTTGCGCGTGAAGATGTGGTCGCGGTCGAAGAACTCGGCGGCGACGGTGAAGTTGCCGCGGTCGTTGGAGGCGCCGCCGATCACACTGATCAGCGTCTCCTGGCCGCCGTCTTCCGTCGGCACCGAGGTGAAGCCGCGGACTTCCATGCCCTCGAAGTCGTCGCGCAGGATGATGTTGACCACGCCCGCGACCGCGTCGGCGCCGTAGATCGACGAGGCGCCGTCGGTCAGGATCTCGATGCGGTCGATCATCGCGCTCGGGATCAGGTTAAGGTCCGGAGCGACCGGTGCGCCGCGTACGCCGGAGGGCGCGAGTCGGCGGCCGTTGACCAGCATCAGCGTGCGCTCCGGGCCGAGACCGCGGAGTGCGACCGTCGCGGCACCGGGGCCGCTCGCCGGCACGCCCTCGACCGCGCCGGTCGTCGAACCGGCATTGACCGAGCCGTCGAGCTGCGTGCCGAAGACGACGGGCGACTCGGCGATCATCTGCGTGGTGTCGGAGATGCCGATCTTGACGGCCTCCTGGCCGCCGATGACCTGCACCGGTGAAATGGAGCTGAATTCGTCGCGACGCAGCTTGGAGCCGGTCACCACGATTTCTTCAACTTCGCCCTGGTCGTCGTCTGCTTCCTGCGCCGTGGCGGGCAGGGCCAGCAGCGCCGACAGTGCGACGAACGGCAACGTGTACCGGCCGCGCACATTGCGCTTGCGATGTGACATGAGAATTCTCCCCTGGTGGCTACTTTTTCCCCCGGGGCGCCGCGTCCTGCCGTCCTGCATTTCTTGTTCTGCGGCGCCCTGCCGTGCGGCCGTGTGCAAGGTGCCGGCACGGCCGTACGTGACCATCATTACGAGCGTGACGCGAAAACACAATGCCGTGTAGCGCCCGCCAAGCCGCTCGTGGCGACACCGGAAAAGAAGGCAACGTATTCAGCAGCTTGAAACCGCTGGGCCTGTGGCGTATTTGCTACAGGTGATGTCCGGGCGCGCTCCGCGCCGTCGCCCGGCGCGCGGCCCGCGCGGGCGGCGGCGGCCACGCCGCAGCGTTACGAATGGTTACGTCGCGCAGCCGGCGGCAGGCCGCCGGGCCCGTATACTCCTCGCATGCTCGAACACAATGAATTTTCGTGAGCGACGCCGCCCCGGTCATCTTCTGGTTTCGCCAGGATCTGCGGCTCGCCGACAACCCCGGGCTGGCAGCCGCGGCGGCGAGCGGCCGCCCCGTGCTCGCGGTCTACGTGCTCGACGACGACAACGCCGGCGACTGGGCGCCGGGCGCGGCAAGCCGCTGGTGGCTGCACCAGAGCCTCGCCTCGTTGGCCGACGACCTGGACGGCCGCCTGCTGCTGCTGCGGGGCAAGGCTGATGACTGCCTGCCGACGCTGGTCGAGGAATCCGCTGCGCACGCGGTGTACTGGAATCGCTGCTACGAACCGTGGCGCGTGCGCCGCGACCGCAAGCTCAAGAAGGCGCTCAGGGACGAGGGCGTACCGGTGCACACCTACAACGGATCCCTGCTGTTCGAGCCCATGCACGTCAGCAAGGAGGACGGCGGGCCCTACAAGGTGTACACGCCCTTCTGGCGCAAGGGTTGCCTCGAGAACGGACCGGGCGTGCGCGAGCTGGTCGAGATGCCGGATGACCTGCGCCTGGCCAAAGCGCAAGGCGGCCTGCAACTCGACGAGCTCGAACTGATGCCGTCGCTCGACTGGTACGAGTCGCTCGCCGAAGAATGGCAGCCCGGCGAGGAGGGTGCGCGGCAACGGCTGGAGCGCTTCCTGGACGAGGGAATCGGGAACTACAAGGAAGGCCGCGACCGGCCGGACAAGGCCTACGTGTCGCGGCTGTCACCGCACCTGCACCACGGCGAGATCTCGCCGCAGCAGGTCTGGTACGCCGCGCGGCCGCTGGCCCGCAAGAAAAAACTCGAGAAGGACGTCGATCACTTCCTGAGCGAGCTCGGCTGGCGAGAGTTCTCCTACAACCTGCTGTACCACTGGCCGGAGATCACGGACGACAACCTGCAGAAGAAATTCAACCGCTTTCCCTGGAAGAAAAGCATGAAGGATCTCGACTGCTGGCAGCGCGGCGAGACCGGCTACCCGATCGTCGACGCCGGCATGCGCGAGCTCTGGCAGACCGGCTACATGCACAACCGGGTGCGCATGATCGTGGGCTCATTCCTGGTCAAGAACCTGATGCTGCACTGGCACCACGGCGAGCGCTGGTTCTGGGACACGCTGGTCGACGCCGACCTCGCCAACAACAGCGCGAGCTGGCAGTGGGTCGCCGGAAGTGGCGCCGACGCCGCGCCGTATTTCCGCATCTTCAATCCGGTGCTGCAGGGAAAGAAGTTCGACCCGGACGGCGAGTACGTCCGTCGCTACCTGCCAGAGCTCGCGAAGCTGCCCGACAAGCACCTGCAGGCGCCCTGGGAGGCGCCCGCGGAAGTGCTCGAGGAGGCCGGCATCGAGCTGGGCCGCGACTACCCGAAGCCGATCGTCGACCTGAAGGGAAGCCGCGAGCGGGCACTCGCCGCGTTCAAGTCACTGAGTTCCGACGACTGAAATACTCCATTGGGTTCATCTGAACAGATGTATGTGCCGAGCGTCGCCGGCCGCCGTTTGTGAGAGTCTTATGACAAACGAAAACGGCGTTTTTCCCGGGGAAAATAGGCCGAAATTCCCTCAACGATTGTTGTAAACTGCCGCCACCACGCAGTCAGCGCGGAGCTCCGGCGGGTCGCAACAATAACAAACCGCCTGCGAGAGACGCTGGCCCGAAGAGCCGCCGGGGGGGCGGTCCGGTACGCAAAGGCAAGGGAGATCCGATTGTGGACCAGGCACTGGCAAACCAGCCGAGTGTGCGCGAACGCATACTGGCAGCTGCATACAAGTTATTCGCGGAGCGCGGCATCGGCGCCACCGGAATAGACGCGATCGTGGCCGAGTCCGGCTGCGCCAAGTCGAGCCTCTACAACAATTTCGAATCGAAGGAAGAACTCGCGCTCGCATTCCTGCAGGAGCGCGAGCAGGTGTGGACACAAGGCTGGCTCGAGACCGCGGTCCGGCGGCGGGCCACGACGCCGGACGGCCGGTTGCTCGCGATCTTCGACACCTTCGACGAGTGGTTCCGTCGCGACGACTTCGAGGGCTGCTCCTTCGTCAACGTGCTGCTGGAGTCGCCAAAGAACAGCATCGTGCGCGCCGCGGCCGCCGATCACCTCGCGAACATCCGCGACATGGTGCAGGGCTTCGCGGAGCAGGCGAAGCTGGTCAAGCCCGAGGTTTTCGCCAGTGCCTGGCACATGCTGATGAAAGGCTCGATCGTCAGTGCCGGCGAGGGCAACCGCGAGGCCGCGGTCGAGGCGCGCCGCGCCGGCCAGCTGCTCATCGACGGCTGGGCGCGCAGCTGGTAGCGACGCCGCTGCCGCGAAACCGGTAGGCACACCGGTAAGTTTCCTGTGTTATCTTGTGCCGTCCGATGGGGAGGCAAGGCCTGCAAAGGGCCGGGTGGTGCAGCATGAGGCTTCGACTTTCCACTGCGCTGTGCGCACTCTTGCTCGCGGCCGCGACGGTCCGTGCCGAGGCGCCGCTGAACGTCAGCGTCGAGGGGGACGTGCTGACGGCGGACCTGCAGGTGGCCGGGGGTTACTCGGCGAAACTGACCGTGGCCTTCGAGGACGTCGTCGGCTTGAGCGCGGACAGCCTGAACATCAGCGCGGCCGCCGTCGACCCGACCGACGCCGCCCTGCTGGCGCGGCTGGGTACCGCCGCCAGCGGCATCCCGCTCGGGTTCCCGATGCTCGTGCAGATCGAGCCCGACCCGGCGCGCGGGCTGTCCTTCAGCGGCGTGGTCAACGTCGAGCTGTACACCCACGATCTCGAGTTCGTCGCGGCCTCGCCCCTGCGGCTGTATTCCGCGCCGCTCGGCGGCGCCTTCACGGACGTGACCACGAGCCACGGAGCCGGCAGCTATCGCAGCGGAGGCACCAAGGGCAACTTCTCCGAGTTCATGATCGTCACCGAGACGCGCACGCCGATGACCGCGAGCGCCGACAAGCTCGGTGACCTGCGCGCGCTGCTCGACGGCTACGCGAACGATCTCGATGCCGATATCTACAACGACCTGTCGGGGCTGCTGGCGGCCGCGGAAACCGCGTACGCCGGGGGCGCGCTGGTGGCAACCGTCGGCTACGTCGAAGCCTTCGCGGAGGCCGTGCACGACTACGGCAGCGACATTCCCGATGTCTGGAGTGCGGCGGCGACGCTGGACAACATTGCGGGCCGCCTGCGTGCCGCCGCCGGCACGCTGCGCTTCAGTCTCACGCTGGCGCTGAACAGCACCTGAGCACAGCGGTACAGCCTTGGCAGCCCGGCTCACCTTGTACCCGCCGGACCGCCCGGCCCGCCAGCTGCTGCTCGATCCCGCGCTGGCCTACGTGATCGGCCGCGATGCCGACTGCGACGTCCCCCTGCACGATGCCAGCCTGTCACGCCGCCATGCCCGCCTCGAGCCCGGGCCGTCTGGCTGGGAACTGATCGACCTGTGCAGCAAAAACGGCACGCTGGTCAACGGCCGGCAGGTCGCGCGCTGCGCGCTGACGCCCGGCCTGTGGTTCGAGGCCGGCGACGTGCTCGGCTGCTTCGACGAAGTCAGCGACGAGCTGGTCGAGGAAGCGGCGCGGCAGGTGACCGAGCGCTGGGCAACCTCCGTGCACCTGAGCCGTGCGCTGCGACCGGATGCGACGCTCGACAGCCTGCTGCAGCAGGTGGTCACGTCCTGCGTCGAGGTCGCAGGCGCCGAGCGCGGTTTCATCGTGCTCGGCGCCGAGGCGGAAGCGTTGGCCAGCGAACCCGCCGAGGTCGTCGGCGACCGGGCCTTCGATGGCAGCCGCACGGTCGTCGGTCGCGCCCTCGCCGAGCGACGCGCCGTAGTCTGCAGCGACGTCCGCGGCGATACGCTGCTGGTCGACCGGCCGAGCATCGTCACGGGCGGCATTTCCGCGTGCATCTGCCTGCCACTGTACGCCGCGCGGCAGATGCAGGGCCTGATATACGTTGACAGCCGCGAACCCGGCAAGCAGTTTACGGAACTGGACCTGGAGATACTCGACGCGCTCGCGCAGCACGCCTCGATGGTGATCGGCGTGTCGCGCCTGCGTGACGACATCGTGGACCTGAGCGCGATGCTGCCCGCGGAAATCGACCCCGACAATCCCGTCGACGAGGCGCTGCTGAAGAGCCTCGACGAGCTGCTCCCGCAGCTCGAGCGGGTGCCGGCGAGCCGCGTCGCGGTCGCCGGCACCGGCCGTTGAGCGAGGACGCCACAAGAACGGCAATCGGCCGCGGCCGGATCCTCCCGGACGGCACGCGCATTGCCGACCGCTACCGGATCGTGCGCCTGCTCGGCGTCGGCGGCATGGGCATGGTCTACCTGGCGCAGGACGAAGTTCTCGACATCGAGGTTGCGCTGAAGATCCTGCGCACCGACGGTCGCGACGGCGCAGAGCGCCTGGAACGCTTCCGCCGTGAGCTGGTGCTGGCTCGACAGATCAGCCATCGCAACGTCGTCCGGATCCATGACATCGGGCAGGACGGCGAGCTGTATTTCATCTCGATGGACTACGTTGCGGGTCGCTCGCTCAAGCAGGTGCTGGAAACCGACGGACCGCTGGAGCCGCGCCGGGCACTCGCGATTGCGGCCGACCTCGCCGACGCGCTCGCCGAGGCGCACCGCGGCGAGGTGGTGCACCGCGACGTGAAGCCCGCCAACGTGCTGATCGCGGCCGACCGGGCCTGCCTGACGGACTTCGGCATCGCGCGTTCGCTGCAGGAAGACGGGCTGACCCGCACCGGCGAGATCGTCGGCACGCTCGACTACCTTTCGCCCGAGCAGGCGCTCGGCAAACCGATCGACGGGCGCACGGACATCTACGCGCTGGGCCTGCTGCTGTACGAGATGCTGCAGGGCAAGCGTCCCTTCGCGGGCGAGACCGCCGAGGAAGTACTGGCGCAGCGCACGCTCGCCGCGCCGCGCGACCTCGGCCAGGTCACGGCCAGGGCCGGCCCGGCGGTGCGCAGGATCCTCGAGCGCTGCCTCGCCATCGATCCCGCAGCGCGTTACGCCGATGCTGCCGCGCTCGCGGCGGACCTGCGTGCCGGCGGCGCCCCGCGCCGGCTGCGCCTGCCGCGCGCAGGCCTTGCCGCCGCATCACTGGCGCTGCTGGTCGCCGTCTCGACCTGGTTCGTGCTGACGCGGGAGCCGGCGCCGGCATCGTCCGCCGCACAGGTGACGGCGGTCGCCGTCCTGCCGTTCGGCGTCACGGATCCCGGCGGCACGCTGGACAGCCTGTCGGCCGTACTCGCCGAGCAACTCGGCGACGGACTCGCGGCCGCGGCGAGCCTGCAGGTCGTCAGCGGCGAGCGGGTCGCATCGACGTTGCGGGACCTCAAGCTCTCGCCGGCATCGCTGTCGGTCGCCGACCGCAAGTTGCTGGCGGAGCTGCTGGACGCCGACTGGCTGGTCGCGGGCCGACTGGCGCGGGCGGACACGGCGCTGCGGATCGACGCACGCCTGCTGCGCGCCGATTCCGGCGAGGCCGCGCACGTAGCCGAGGTTGCACTGGCCGACGTCGGCGAGCTGTTCACGGCGGTCGAAGGACTCGGCAACGAGTTGCGCGGGGCGCTGCATGCCGGGTCTGTTCCCGCTGCATCGGCCGAGCCCGCCGTGCCATCGACCGCGCTGGTCGCCTACGCCGACGGCGTGGACCGGCTCACGCGGGGCAATGCGCTCGCCGCGGTAGAACCGCTGCGCCAGGCCGTGGCAGCGGCGCCGGACTTTGCCCGCGCCTGGGACCGGCTGGCCGCCGCGCTGTCCGCGGCCGGCCGCGACCGCGACGCGCTTGCCGCCGCGCGCTCCGCCGTTGCGGCACTCGGCGAGCGCAGCGACCGCGGCGCGTCACTGATTCGCGCACGCCAGGCGGCGCTGGACGGCGATCTCGACGCTGCGGCAAAGCGGCTCGAGGACCTGCTCGCGCAGTATCCGGCCGACGGCGAAGCGCAGCTCATGCTGGGTGAGATCTACGGCGACGCCGGTCGCCTGCAGGAAGCGGCGGCCGTGCTGGAGCGCCTCGTCGCGGACAGCCCCAACCACCCGCAGGCCTGGTACCTGCTCGGCAAGTTCGCCATCCTGGGCGGCGATTCGCGGCGGGCGATCGACGACTACCTGGTCAAGGCGCTGGTGGTGCAGAACAGGCTGGGTAATGCGCAGGGTCGCGCCGACGTGCTCAACGCGCTCGGTATCGCCTGGTCGCAGCTCGGCGACAGCGAGGCTGCGAGTCGCCGCTACCGGGAGGCGCTCGCGCTGCGCGAGGAGATCGGCGACGAGCGCGGAGTGGCGGCCGTGCTGGCCAACCTCGCACGCATCGACCTGCAGGCGGGACGCTACCACGAGGCGCGCGACGGACTGCAGCAGGCCCGCGACCGGCTTGCCGACATAGGGGATCGCTGGACCGTTGCGAATCTCGACAACGAGCTCGGCTATCTGGAGGAGCAGCGCGGACAGTTCAGGGCGGCGCTTGCGCACTACCGCGACGCCCTGCGCCTGCGCGACGACCTCGGCGACCAGAGGGCGCTCGCGGAAAGCTACAACAACGTCGGCTATGCCTACCTGTTGCTCGGCGAGTACGACAACGCCTCCGTGTTCAACGAGCGGTCGCTCGCGAGCTACCGCGAGACCGGCAACGACGAGGGGGTCATGCTCGCGAGCCAGTCGCGCGGCATCCTCGAGATCGCGCGCGGGCGCTACGACGATGCGCTGAAGGCGCTGCTCGAGTCGCTGCGCATCAGTCGCGAGCTCGGTGACCGGCAGGCGGAGGCCATCGCCGAGGGCTACATCGGCCGCGCGCGACACCTGCAGGGACGCTACGCCGCTGCCGCGGAATCGCTGGCGGATGCGCGCTCGGCATTCGACGACCTCGGCGACGACCGGGGTCTCGCGGAGTACACCCTGCTCGCAGCGTCGCTGGCGCTGGACTGTGGCCAGTACGATGCGGCCGGCGCCGCGCTCGAGCAGGCGAACCGGCTGATGGCGGCGGACGACAATCGCGCGCGGC
Organism: uncultured Woeseia sp.; assembly: GCA_937925605.1. Lineage (GTDB taxonomy): Bacteria > Pseudomonadota > Gammaproteobacteria > Steroidobacterales > Woeseiaceae > Woeseia. The sequence goes on along the minus strand of CALALV010000177.1, from coordinate 14,519 downwards.
GTTCGCTCGGCCTGCGCATCGCGGGCGAACTCGAGGCCGCGCGCGGCGAGCAGGCAGCGGCAGCGGACCTTTACGGTCGCGCGCTGGCCGAGGCCGAGGCCAGCGGCGAGCGGCTGGCCATACTGCAGGCGCAACTGGCCGTCGCGGCCAGTGCGGACGGTCCCGCACCGGATCGACTGCAGGGCCTGCGAGAGGTCTACGACGATGCGCAGGCGCTCGGGCACGCGTTGTTGCGCTACGATGCCGGCCTGGCCTACGGTGCGGCATTGGCGGCTGCGGGCCGCGACGAACAGGCCGGGAATGTACTGCGCGATACGCTGGAGCCGCAGCGAGGCGCCGCCGCCTATCACGAGGCCTGGCGGGTGAGCGTCGTGCTGGCCGGGTTGCTCGAGCGCGCCGATCGCGGCGGCGAGGCGGCGCTGCTGTGGCAGCGGGCCGCGACCGAAGTGCGGAACGCGCTCGCCGAGCAGAACGATGCACAGCGCACCGCGTTCGCCGGGCTGCCGCTGGTGCGCGAAATCCTCGCGCGCGGGGAAGGGACATGAACACGAGCAAACGCACGACCGACAGCGGCACGGCACTCGCGGAAATCGTCGAGCGCGTGCGGCGCATCTCGGCCGAAAACGAGGACCTCGTGCGCCAGCTTGCGGACGGCGAGTTTCGTTTCCGCCGCCTGGCCAAGGCCTCGTGGCGGGTCCAGGAGGAAGAGCGGCGCAATATCGCGCTGGAGCTGCACGACGGGCTCGGCCAGGTACTGACGGCACTGATCAACCATCTGAGCCATTCGGCCGCGGACGGCGCGAGCCGCGAGCAGGCGCTCGAACTGGCGAAATCGGCATTGCGCGAGGTGCGCAGGATGTCGCGCGCGCTGCGACCTTCCGTGCTCGACGACCTCGGCCTCGGTGCGGCGCTGCGCTGGCTGGCGCGCACGACGGGTGAGACCAGCGGTCTCGACGTGGCGGTGGAACTCCCGGACGAGGACGGCGGCCTCGACGCGCAGACCGAGACGCTCGTGTTCCGGATCGTGCAGGAAGCGCTGACCAACGCCGTCCGCCACGCAGAAGCGAGCCGCGCGCGCATCGTGCTCGATCGGCAGGACGGGTTTGTCGAGGTGTCAGTGAGCGACAACGGCAGCGGTTTCGACGCCGGCACGGTCCTCGGCGCCGCCGACCGCGGCTTCGGCGTGCGCGGCATGCGCGACCGGGCCGAACTGTTCGGCGGCCGGCTGGAGCTGCGCTCCGCGCGCGGCGAGGGCACGCTGGTCACGCTGCGAGTGCCCGAGGCAACGACGTGAGCCGGCCCTTGCGCATCGTCGTCGCCGACGACCACCGCATGGTGCGCGAGGGCATCGTGCGCATCCTGCGCGACGCGCCCGACCTCGAGGTCGTGGCCGAGGCCGACGACGGTATCGCGGCCGTCGAACTGGCGCTCGAGCACAAGCCGGATATCGTCATCATCGACCTGACGATGCCGCGCCTGAGCGGGCTGGACGCAGTGCGCCGCATCCGCGAAGCAGAGCCGCGCGCGAGGATCCTGGTGCTGACCGTGCACGAGGACGAGGAGTACATCGTGCCGATCGTCAAGGCCGGCGCGTCCGGCTACCTGGTCAAGGACAGCGCCTCGAACGAGCTGACCGACGCGGTCGCCGCGCTGGCCGCGGGCGGCACCTATTTCGGCCGGCAGGCGGCGCGCGTGCTGGCCGAACAGTACCAGCGTCCGGCCCAGCTCGCCGCCGACCCCTACGGCTCGCTGACGGATCGCGAGCGCGAGGTCTTCCACCTCGTCATCGAAGGCCGGACCAGCCGCGAGATCGCGGGCGTCATGGGTATCGCCGTCAAGACCGCCGACAATCATCGCGCCAACATGATGAGCAAGCTGGGCCTGCACAACACCGCCGAAGTCGTGCGCTACGCCGCGCGCAAGGGCCTGCTGCCGGACGACCTGCCCGAAAATCCGGGCGGCCGCTGAGTTCCTCCTGGGGGAATCACCCCAGTCCCGCTAGGGGAAGCGCCTCATGGGCGCCTGCCGCCTGCCTGCGCATACTCGCTGCACTTCCGGGAATCCCGGCGAGCGCCGCGATAGCGCCTCGACCGGTTCCCGTTCGCAACGGGAGAGGCGAATGAAACCGCACACGATGGCCGCGCTGCGCCGCGGCACGCTGCTCGCACTGCTTGGCTTCCTGTTCACGCTGCCCGCCCGCGGCGCGGTGCCGTCGAACGGGTCGATCGGCCCGGACGACGCGCAGATCGAATGGGACGGCAACGCCATCGGCGGCGCGAGCGCCGGCGAGGAGACCTGCGAGGAAGGCATCAACTGCGACACCTTCACGCTCGAGGTCCTCGGCACCGAGGCCGACTGGCAGGACAAGCTGATCCACGTCAGCATCACCTGGCTGAACCCGGCCAACGACTACGATCTCTACATCCACAAGGACAGCAACGACGGGCCGATTGTCGGCCAGGCCGGCGACGGCGCGCCGGAGACGCTCGAAGATGCCGCGATCCTGCCGGCCTCCGACGGCGTCGGCACCTACACGGTCCACGTCGTGTACTTCTCCGTGGTGCCGGACCAGTACCACGGCGTCGCGGCCGTCGAGACCAGCGACGCGCCGTCGCGGACGGCGAACTACGTCAAGGGCGGCATCGGCTTCAGCGACGACTACACGCTGCGCGCGCCGGTCGCGGCCCGCGACGGCGAGCCGAGCAACCGCACCGACGCATTCGGCAATCATTACACCGGCGCCATCCGCGGCGTGCCCGCGGGCGTGGACCTCTGGTACTTCGACCTGAACCCGTCGAGCCCGACCTACGACCCGCACATGCGCAACCCGATCTACCGCGGCCAGCCGGACTCGTTCACGCAGGACGAGGCGCTGTCCGTCGGCGCGGACGGCGGCGGCGACATCGACATCGCCGTCGGCTTCGACCACACGGATCCGGATGCACCGCCGACGCTGGCCTACTCGAGCCTCGTCGCGGCGAACATCTCGACGGGCCGCTCGACCGACCGCGGCGAGACCTTCCAGCTCAACCCCGCGGGTAACGTCACGGGCGGCGTGCCGGGCGACGACCGCCAGTGGCTGGAGTTCTTCGGGCCGAACGAGGTCTACCTGCTGTACCGGACGCTGGCGCCCGCGGTCACGCAGATCCAGCGTTCGCTGGACGGCGGCCTGACCTACGGACCCGCGGCGACCGCCGGGGCGATCGGCCAGGTCGGCTCGATCGACGTGCACCAGGCGACCGGCGACGTCTACATCAGCGGCAGCAGCGGCCAGGTCTGCGTCGGCAGCCCGCCGGCCGCCGGCCTCGCCCCGGTCGACTACGTCTGCAACCAGGCGGCCGACGACCCGAACGGCGTCAACCACATCTTCTTCGTGGTCAAGGTCGCGGACGACGGCACCGAGAACGGCACGGCCTACGTCGCCTACTCGAACCAGTCCGACATCTTCATCGCGCATTCGAAGGACAAGGGCGCGACCTGGAGCGCGCCGGTCAGGGTCAGCGACGGGCCGGAGACCTCCACCAGCGTGTTCCCGTGGATCGAGACCGGCCCGACGCCGGGTTCGGTGGGCGTCACCTGGTACGGGACGACCTCGCCCAGCAACTCGAACGACGCCGACTGGAACGTGTTCTACGCGATCAGCTACGACGCGGACCAGGACAGCCCGACGTTCCAGCAGGCGCAGGCCAACAACCACTTCATCCACGGCAGCAACATCTCCGAGGGTGGCCTGGACGTGACCGGCGAGGGCGCGAATCGCAACCTGATCGACTACTTCCAGCTGTCCTTCGACCCGCTGGGCGCGGTCGTCATCTCCTACACCGACGACCACAACGACTTCGACGGCCACACCTACGTGACCCGGCAGATCAGCGGCCCGTCGATCCTCGGCGGCGAGGTGCCGGCGCCGGTAGAGGGTAGCGACCTGCCCGCACCCGTCGTACCGGCAGAAGACGATCCCGAGGTCTGGGACTTCCGCCAGGACGCGGCGGTCGGCCTGCTGGGCGTGGTGCCGCTGGACGATCCGCTGGACGTCGTCGCGATCGATTACTCCTGCGAGAACGACGACACCCATGGACTGCTCGTGGTGGCCGAGATGGAGGTCTCCGATCTCACGATCGTGCCCGAGCTCAGCAACTGGCGGATGAACTTCACCGCCAACGCGCCCTACGGCGGCATCAGCCCGACCGGCGACTACAGCTTCGCGCTGTCCGATCGCGGCGACCAGTTCTGGGTGCGGGCCTCGACCGACCCGAATATCGGCGAGTTCACCTGGGGCACCGCGGTCCGCGAGGGCAGCGGCAGCATCGCCTACACGACGCGCGGCGCGGCCACGGCCGGCAGCTTCGACACCGAGGCGAACACGATCACCGTGAAGATCGCGGCCAGCGAGCTGAACCAGTACGTCACGGTCGGACCGGCCATCGACTACGATTCCGTGCTGGCCGGGCTGCGCGGCCAGACCTTCACCTCTTCGGTGAACGCAAAGCGCGATATCACGCGCGGCGGCACGGAGTTCGCGCTCGCAAGCTGTGACCCGGACGACGACGATGACGACAACAACGGCGGCGGCAACAACGACGGTCCGATCATCAAGGTCACGGGCGGCGGCAAGATAGACGGCAAGACCGTGAACTTCGGGTTCAACGCGCGCAGCGTGCCGAGTGGACACCTGAACTACCGTGACCGCGATCTCGACATCCACCTCGTCTCGGACTCCATCGACACCTTCGTCGAGAGCGGTACCAACGAGGTCACCTTCACCGGCACCGGCAAGGTGGACCGCGACCCGGTCACGTTCACGGTGACTGTGCAGGACAACGGCGAGCCCGGCACCAGCGATACCTTCGAGATCCAGATCTCGGGCGCTGTCAACTCGACCCGCTCCGGCACGCTGACGAGCGGCAACATCCAGGTACATCGCTAGACGACGGCGGGTCGGCGGGCGCAATGGCCCGCCGATTCCTCGACGAGGGAGAGAGACATGCATTCTTCGAAAAACGCATCGGCACTTCTGGCCGCCGCTGCCCTGGCGCTCTTTGCCGGGGGGGTTGCAGCCGAGGCGCGCGGAGCCGACACGCCGGCGCTCGACGCGATCCTCGGCATCACGCTTGGCGAAGATCTCGACGAGGTCCGCGACAAGCTGGCCGGCAAGGGACTGCGCGGCGGACGCGACACGCGCTCCGGGGGCTTCAAGGAGGGCTGGAAGCTCGATGAAGGCGAGTACGGCTACATCGCCTACAAGACTGACCGCAGCAATCGCATCAAGTGGATCAGCGGCTTCTACCCGCCGGGCGAGGGCGTGCCGTTCGCCGCGCTCGGCGATCTCGACAAGGCCGACCGCGTCACCGACAACCAGGTCATCTGGAACGTCGCCCGCGCGGACGGTGGCTACCGGCTGGTTGCCAAGGGCCAAAGGGGCAGGGCGTCAGTGGTCTACCTGCTCTCCCTCGAAGACCACTGACGGCAAGCCGCCCGCGGGCCGGCGTATCCCCCGGCCCGCGGTGCGGTCTTGCATTACACCGGATCGATGTCCGCAGCCGCGAGTCGAGCTGCGAGCGGCTCGAGCTGCGGCGCGAAGTGCCGCCAGCGGCCGATCGAGCGGCCGTGCATTTTCTCCCTGACCTGCGCCGCGCTGGCGGTCGCGCTGGCTTTCAGGTTCTTCTCGAAAGCGAGGCAGGCGTCCTCGAACCCGACGCCGACCGCTTCGAGCAGGCGCCGGGTCTCGCGCTCCTGCTGCTGCACGAGGTCCTCGTAACGCACCTCGACCAGGCGCTCCCCCAGCACCTGCCGCCAGTGCTGCCGCAGGCGCCGGTGCGCGACGTAGTAGCGTGCGACGTCCTCGAGCCGGTACGCGTAGCGGAAGAACGACTGCTTGTACATCGCGAAGCAGGCGTCCATCGGCGCGCGGTCGAGGCACACGAGTCGTGCGTCGGGCCAGGCCTTCGCGATGAATCCGAGGTACAGGAAATTCTCGGGCAGCTTCTCGACAAAAAAGTCGGCGCCGCCGAGCTTGTGGGTGACGAGCTCGAGATAGGCCGCTGCGATTCGTGATGGCGCTGCGGCGGCGGCGCGTTCGAGCGTTGCCGGTGTCATCGTTCCGGCGCGCGCGCCGGCCGCCCGCTCGATCGCGATCTCGAGGAAGTGCGTCTCGTCGACGCTGTCGATGCGCGAGTGTGCCGACAGGATGCGGTCGGTGAGCGTGGTACCGGTCCGGGGCAGACCGGTGACGAAGATCGGCACGGGGCCGTCGCCGGGCGGTTCGTCCCGGCCCTGCGCCAGCCAGTCCGCCGTGCAGGTACGGATTACCGTGTCGATCAGCTCGATGTCCTGTTCCACGCGGTAGCCCGCCGCGGCGGCACCCTCCGCGGCGGCGTCGCCGGCCATCTCGTAGTAGCGGAATGCCTCGTCCCAGCGCTCGAGGTCCTCGAGTTCCTTGCCGAGCGCGTAGTACAGGAAGATGTTGCGTGCGGGCGGCGCCTGCGTGCGTTCCAGCACGGCCTCCATCGCCTCGACGTGGCGCGCGTCGCTCGCGCGCACGATGCGCGACAGCTCGTAGTGGTGGCGCTGGTGATCCGGCGACCGCTCGAGCAGCGATTCGTACAGCGCGCGCGCCTCGTCGATGCGCCCGACGTAGACCGCGGAGGCCGCGAGGTTGGCCTGCAGCAGCGGCACGCCCGGCTGCAGCTCGTTGGCACGCGCGAACAGCGGGTAGGCGCGCTCGTGCAGGCCGAGACGGGCCCAGGCGCTGCCGGCGCGGTCCAGGTACATCGGGCTCGCCGCGATCGCGTCCGCGTAACGCTCGAGCAGCTCGATCGCCTCGCGGTGTCGTAACGTGGCGGCGTGGAGCGTCGCCAGCTCGATCGCCGCGTCGTAGCGCCCGGCATCGTGCCGCAGTGCGCGGCTGAATGCTTTCGCCGCCTGGTCCGGCTGACGTTCGGCCAGTCTCGCGAGCCCGGCGAGGTAGTGGCCCTCGGCGCTCGCCCCGTCCTGCTTCAGGATCCGGTTCGCGCAGCGGGTGACGGTGTCCCACTGGCCGCGCTGCGCGGCCTGCCGCGCCTCGCGGCTCCATTGCGCCAGCGCGGGCTTCACCGCTCAGCCCAGGTCGATGCCCGCGTCCTCGAGCTGCCGGCGCAGGGGCTCGAGATGCGGGGCGACCTGCTTCCAGCGGCCGACGGAGCGATCGTGGATCTTCTCGCGTACCTGCACCGAGCTCGCCGTCGTGCTTGCCGCCGGGTTGCGGTCGAAGTCGAGGCAGGCCTCCTCGAACTCGAGGCCGAGGCGCTCGAGCAGCGTGCGCGTCTCGCCTTCCTGGTCGCCGACGAGGTCCTCGTAGCGCAGCGTCACGAGGCGGTCGCCGAGCAGTTCCTGCCAGTGCCGGTACAGGCGCTCGTGCGCGATGTAATAACGGCCGAGGTCCTCGAGCGTGTAGGAAAACTTGTAGGCCCAGGTAAAGACCTGCTTGTACATCGCGTAGCAGCTGTCCAGCGGGTGCCGCCAGAGCACGACGAGCCGCGCGTCCGGCCAGGCCTTGGCCGCGAAGCCCAGGAACAGGAAATTGAAGGGCAGCTTGTCGACAAAGAACGGCGTGTCGCCGATGCGATACGACAGCTTTTCCATGTAAGTGTCGCCGATGTCGCGCACGTCGGCGGCGGCCGCCCCGCGCACGATATCGGCGTTCATGCGCTCGGTCGTCCGCGTGCCGCTGGCCTGGCGTACCGCCATCGGGAAAAACTGCGGCTCGCCAACCGGCGTGACCTGCGAGTGGCTGGACACGATGCGCTCCGTCAGCGTCGTCCCGGTGCGCGGCAGGCCGGTGACCAGGATCGGCGTGCGGCCGTGGCGCTCGGCCGCCGGCGCCTCCTTGCCGGCCGCGAGCCAGTCGGCGTTGCAGGATTCGATCACGGCATCGACGATTGCCACGTCCTCGCCGGCGTCGTGTTTCGCGACGCTGGCAACGGCGTTACCGCCGGTGCGGTAGAAGCCGAAGGCTTCGTCCCAGCGCTCGAGGTCCTCGAGTTCCTTGCCGATCGCGTAGTACAGGAACACGTTCTGCTCGGGCGGCGTGCCGAGCGTCTTCAGCAGGTCCTTCATCTGCCGGATGTGGGTCTCGTCGGTCGCGCGCCCGAGGCGGGCGTACTCGTAGTGGTTGCGCTGGTGCGCCGGGAAGCGCTCCAGCAGCCCCGCGTAGAGTCGCCGTGCCTCGTCGATGCGTCCCAGGTAAACGTAGCAGGTCGCGAGGTTGGCCTGGAACAGGTCGATGTCGGGCTGCAACCTGTTCGCCGCTTCCAGCAGCGGCACGCCCTTCTCCGGCAGGCCGATCTGCGTGTAGACGGAGCCGGCCATGTTCAGGTAAAGGGGCGAATTGGCGAGCGCCGGCCCGTAGCGGTCCAGCAGCGCCGCGGCCTCGGCGTTCTTGCGCGCCAGCGAGTGCTGGCCGGCGAGTTCGATTGCCGCGTCGTAGCGGCCGGCATCGATCTCCAGCGCGCGCTCGAAGTTGCGCGCCGCCTTCAGCGGGCGGTGCCGGTTCTTCTCCGCCAGCCCGGCGAGGAACCAGCCCTCGGCGGCATCGTTCCAGCGTTCGAGGATTTTCGCCGCACAGTCCTCGAGGGTCGTCCAGTCACGTTTCTGCACGGCCGCGCGGCCGGCCTGGCTCAGTTGCTGCAGTTCGGGATTCATTCGGGGAGTCTTGGGAAGGGTCTTCGTCGCGAGCGCGCCAATTTAGCACACCGCGGCGGGCGACAGCGGGCCTTGCTATACAATGCCCGTCTCGTTCTCGCCCCGCTGCCTGCCGCATGAGCCGATCGCGCCAACCCGACGTGCCCGCCGCCTGGGACACCTACTGGCAGGGGACTGCCGACGGGGCCGCACTCGCCAGCGGCGGCGTACAACACCCTGCCGTCGCGGATTTCTGGCGCGCGGCCATGGCGCCCCTGCGCGAGCGGCACGCATCGCTGCGAGTGGTCGACGTGGCGAGCGGCAACGGCGCCGTGCTCGAGCACCTGCATGCCGTTTTCGGCAGCCTGCCGGCCGACACGGTCGTCGTCGACATAGCGGCCGGCGCGATCGACGGGCTCGCGGCGCGTTACCCCGGGGTCCGCGGCGTCGTCAGCGACGCGCGCTCGATGCCGCTCGAGAGCGGCAGCGCGGACCTCGTCACCAGCCAGTTCGGCGTCGAGTACGCCGGCGAGAAGGCCGTGCACGAGGCCGCCCGGCTGGTTGCCGCGGACGGCCGTCTTTGCCTGCTCCTGCATCACCGGGCCGGCGGTATCCACGCCGAGTGCGGTGCCAGTCTCGCCGCGCTGCGCCGGCTCGAACGCGTCGCGTTCGTCCCGAAGGCGCAGCGCCTGCTCGAGTCCGGGTTCGCGGCGGTGCGCGGCGGCAGCCGCGCTACCTACGAGTCCGCCGCGAAGCAGATGCAGCCCGCCGTCAAGGCGATGCGCGGCGTGCTCGACAAGTACGGTCCGCACGTCGCGGGCGACACGGTGGCGAAACTGGTCGACGACGTCGTGCGCATCAACCGGCGGCTTGCGAACTACGAACCGCGCGAAGTCCTGGGCTGGCTCAGGCGCATGCAGGGCGAACTCGAGGCCTACGCCGGGCGCATGGCGTCTATGCAGCAGGCCGCGCTCGACGAGAAGGCCTTCCGCCGCATCAGCGAGCGGCTCGCCAGCGAGGGCTTCGAACTCCCGCAGTCGGAAGCGCTGGTGCCAGCGGGCGCCGCGCTCCCGCTGGCCTGGGCGCTGGTCGCAGTCCGCCGTTCCTGAGGCGCGATCCGCGCCACAAAAAAAGGGGCCGCCTTGCGGCGGCCCCCTCCAGCTTGTAGCCCTGAGGCTAAGAGCTTATTCGAACGACTGCGTCAGGCGTACGTAGTAGCCCATGCCGAACAGACGGTAGGTCGCCGGATCGGTGTTGGCGTTGAAACCAACCTCGATGTACGGCGGCTCTTCGTCCGTGATGTTGGTGATACCGGCGGCAATCTTCGTGCCCGTGTCCACGAACTCGTAGGTGGCTACGATGTCGTGGTACAGGCGCGAGTCGATGGCCTGGATGTACTCACCGTTCGGGCCGTTGTTCGACGGATCGCCATCAGAGTCGCAGTTGCAGAAAGTGTCTGCATCCAGCTCGCTGATGTACTCACCCATGTAGCCGACCGACAGGTTGTTGCGGTACCACTGGATCGAGTAGTTGATCTTGTCGGTCGCGTAGGCACCGCCGTCCTCTGCGGTCGGGTCGGTGTAGCGGCCGGACAGATCTTCCTCTGCCGAGATCGGCGACGCGGTCTTGGTGCGCTCCAGCAGGTGCGACCACAGGAAGGCCGTCTCGAACTGGCCGAACTCCGTGTCGAAGCTCCAGCGGACTTCCGTGTCGACACCGTTCGCGCCCTGCTCGGCAACGTTCAGGTTGCCGTCCAGGATCTGCGCGATGCTGTAGTCGGCGCGACGCGTGATCAGCGCGCAGGAGGCCGGGTTCTCGCGAACGTAGCAGTCTTCAAGAATGAACTGCACGCCGAGCGAGCTGATGCCGTCCTCGAGCTGCGTATCCCAGTAGTCGACCGTGACCGACAGGTCCTGGCCGGCGCTGAACTCGGGCGTCCAGACGAAACCGGCCGTGAACGTGTCACCCGTCTCCGGTACCAGGTTCGGGTTGCCGCCGACGCGCGCCAGGACCTGGCTGTCGAGCTGCACGCCGACCTGGGCACAGCCCGGAGGCAGCGGGTCGCCCGCGGCCGGGATGCACGGATCGCTGTAGGTCGGGAAGCTGTCGACCTGGCCTGCGAACAGGTCAGTGATGGTCGGCGCACGGAAGACCGTGCCGGCCGTCGCGCGCAGCTTCAGGCTCTCGATCGCCTGGAATTCGACGCCGAGCTGCCAGGTCGTGTCGCCACCGAAGATGTTGTAATCGTCGTAGCGCAGACCGCCCGTCACGTCGAGGCTCTGCGTGCCGTTGTCCCACAGCGGCGCCAGGAACTCGCCGTAGTAGTTGACCGCGTACAGGCCGCCGTCGGTACCGGCACCGGTGTTACCCGTGACCTGGTCCTGCTGCTTCGCAGAGTCCGGCGTGTAGGTGAACTCCTGGGCCAGGTAGCCGACACCGAACGCCCAGCCGAACTCGCCGCCCGGCAGTTCGAACGCCGTGCCGGAGAGGCCGAAGCCGAGTTCCGTCAGTTCGGTGAAGAAGGTGTCGACCAGGTCGACGCCGACGTAGTCGAGCATTTCCTGGGTGACCGAGCCCGGACCGCCGAAGAAGTTGAACGGTACGCAGCCCGTGATCAGCGACGACGGGTCGCTCACGTCCTGGTAGCACTCCGGCGTGCCGTCGGCGTCGAGGTCAGCGGACGGACCCATCGCGTTCGACAGGGCCGGGCCGTAGAACTGACCGAAGTCGACGTCCTGGCGGCTGCGGCGGCCGTGGTTGTAGTAGACGTCCCAGTCCACCTCGTTGAACGAGCCTGCCAGCCCGAAGCTCGCCTGGACCTGCGTGATGTCCTGGGTGAAGCGGCGGGTGGTCTCGATCATGCGGCGGCGGGCGTCACGAACCGGCTCGTAGGGCAGGGTCGTGCCGTTGGCCGCGTTGTAGCGATCGATGGCCTGGACGAGGTAGAAGTTGTCTTCCGAGATGCCGTTGTAGGCCGTGCCGCCGAAGACACCGCTGTAGCCCGGGTCCGTCGGCGAGTTGTACGGCTGCGGAGCGAGCTCCTGGGCCGACTCGCGGAAGTTCGCGCGCACCGACGAGGTGAAGCGGATGTCGTCGGTCAGGTCGAAGTTCATCTCGGTGAACAGGTTCAGGCGCTCGTACGGCGTCTGGATGTAGTTGACCGGCGCGTAATTGTAGGTACGGCCGTCGTAGGTCTGCATCACCCCGCCCTGGTCCGGAACCATGAAGGTGCCGTTGCTGATGAACGCGAGGCGCGACTCCGGAATACGCGAGGAGCCGATCGGGAAGCAGCCCGTCGGGTACGGCTGCGTCAGTGTGAACTCACAGCCTTCCGGGTAGATGTAGTAGGAGTCCTGGAAGTATGCCCACGGCGCGTCGGCCTGGTAGGCCTCTTCCTGGTCCACGTACTCGGCGCCGAACACGAAGTTGCCGTCCGCCCAGGCCTTGCCGCCGATGATGCTGACGGACTGCTGAGCGCCGGAATCCATGTCGAAGAAGTCGGCCGTCTGCAGGTCGACCTCGATGCCTTCGAAGTCGGTGCGGGTGATGATGTTCACCACGCCGGCGACTGCGTCAGCACCGTAAACGGCGGAGGCGCCGTCCTTCAGTACCTCAACCCGCTCGATCATCGCGGCCGGGATCGTCTGGTAGTCGCCGCCGTCGACGACGCGCTTGCCATTGACCAGCGTCAGCGTACGGTCGGTGCCGAGGCCGCGCAGGTCGACGAGTACCGAACCGTTACCGCCGTTGTTGGTCGTGGTGCCGATCGGCGAACCCGACATCGACGGCATGCGCTGGATCAGGTTACCGACGTCCGTAATACCGGTGGACAGGATCGCGTCGCGATCGATGACCGTTACCGGGCTGGCACTGTCGAGGTCGGCGCGCTTGATGCGCGAACCCGTGACAGTGATTTCCTCGAGCACTTCCGCACCGCTGTCTTGCGCCATGGCACCCGGCGCAAACGCCATCGCGGCCATGAGGCCGGATCCGGTGCCAAGGGCAAAGCGCACTGCGGAGCGCAGCTTGCTGTTTGTGGTCATGACTTTCCCCTTATGCATACAAAAGATCGTTGTATTTTCCAGACAACGAGTGGCGGCTTTATATCACCTATTCGCAGGCACGTAAACAAGCGTCTGCGCCGTCTTTAGTTATTAAAAAAAAGGAAAATTTGGCCAACTCACCACGATCGCCGGGCCGCCTGTTGGGCGTCGGCAACGATTCCTGCCAGGCCGCTGGCCGGCATTTTGTGGCGCAAAAGCTACAGTTGTCGGCGACACCCCCGGGACGCCGGCATTATCGTTCCAAATCAATTGCTAACGCGCGGCGCCGGCGGCGCCGAGGGGGTTCGGCCCGCCGGCAAAATAATGCAGGAGGTAAAAAGGGTGCGCAGGCACCGGCAGCGCTGCGTCCCGGCCCGTTATATGCGACCTGGTTATATGCCCCGACCGGGTGCGCGGCGGGCCGGGCGCGACCGTTCCCGGCGTCAGGCCGCGTCGCGGCTGACGATGTCGTCGATGGCCCGGTACGCGGAACGGATCGCACCTTCCTGCCAGCCCTGCAGGCTCGACAGGTGTTCCCCGGCCAGCACCAGCGCGTCGTCCGGCTCGCGCAGGATGCCGGGGTCCGACACGCCCCAGGCGCCGAGCTGGAACGGCACCTTCTCCCAGGCAACGCCGATCCCGCGGGTCGCCTCGCCGCTCATCTGTGCGTGCACGGCGGTCGCCTGGGCCAGCGTCGCGTCGATGCGCTGCTGTGGTGTCATGGCGCCGAAGGCCGCGCCCGCGCTGCCGCCGAACAGGTAGGCGCCGAGCAGCACGCCGTTCGCGTCGCCGAAGCCCTGTGCCGGGTACCAGAGCTGCGTGATGTCCTGCGTCGTCCAGGAGATGCCGCCGTAGATGTTGTGATCCTGCTCCCAGAAGCGCCGCGCCTGGAACGCGACCTTGACCGCCGGTGCGTAGGCGAAGTCGGCGATGGCCTGCGCGTGGCCGGCGGCGAAGTCCGACGGGATGTCGCGCAGCACCGTCGCCGGGATCGTGCACAGGCACCAGTCGGCCGCGATCTCGTGCTCGCTGCCGGCGGCGTCGCGGTACACGACCCGCGCGCCGCCGGCCGTCTTGCGGATCTCGCTGACCGCGGCCTCGTAAATAATGTGTGCCTGCACGGCGGTCTCGAACGCGGCGGCAATCCGGTCCATGCCGCCCACCGGCTGCAGCATCGTCGCCTGCTGCTCGAGCTGCTCGGCGAACGCCAGCCGGTCCTGCCAGAAAGTCTCCTGCACCAGCTCGGCGAGCGCGAGCGGGGCCAGCAGCCCGTCCGGGTCGCGGCTGCCCGGGTCCGCCTGCCCGGGAAAGCCGGCGCGGCGGCTGCCGGCGTAGCGATTGCCCGCATCGAGGTCGCCGAAGCTCCGCAGCATCCCGAGGACGTTCGCCCGGTCGATTCCGGTGAGCTCCTGGTCGACCCCGTTCTGGTTGATCGCCGTCGACAGCAACTCTGCGATGTGCCCGCGGGTGTCGGCATTGATGCGCCGGGCCAGCTCGGGCGTGCCGCCGAAACGCGCCGGCGAATGCAGGCGCCCGGCGCGGTTCTCGTTGATGAACGGTTCCAGTGCGACGCCGAATTCCCGGCAGTAGCCGAACAGGAAGTCGTGGTGATGCGGAATACGCGCCGGCCCCGGATTGAAGTACAACGAGGAGTCGAGATCGAACTGGCAGAGCTGTGACGAGTCGGTTTCCTCGTGCAGGTCGCCGCCGCGCAAGCTGCGCGTGCGGCCGCCAGCCCGCGCCTCGGCCTCGAGCACGGTGCAGGCGTAGCCGAGGCGGGTCATCTCGAGCGCGGCCGTCATGCCGGCAAGCCCGGCG
>CALALV010000176.1 GCA_937925605.1 uncultured Woeseia sp. | reverse complement strand
CGTTCGCCCGGCACTACGTGCATTGCACGGCCAGGCCGGCGGGCTGGTTCTTCGGCCTCGGCGACGTGATCGACCGCGAGGCGGCGCGGCTGCGGGCCGCCGGCTGGCCGATCCACCCGCTGGCCAGCGATCACCTGCCGATGCTGAGCCAGCCGCAGGCGCTGGCCGATGCGAATACGGTGGCGACTGCCCAGGTTGTTCAGCGCGACCAGCGTCGAGACGCGTGTCCGGTAGGCCTGCGCGATCTCCGACAGCGTGTCGCCGCGAGCCACGACGTGGTACAGGTCCGGAAGCTGCTCGGCAGCCCAGGCGCCGCCGTCGATGCCGTCGAGCAGGTCCGGCAGTGGCGCGGCCAGCAGCGCGCCGGGCAGGCGCAGCTCGTAGCCCTGCGGGACGTGCTTGCTGCCTTGCCAGACCGTTGCCTGCAGCGCCGGGTTGTGCCGGGCCAGCTCGTCCTCGCCGATGCCGAGCGACGCGGCCAGGCTCGCGGCGGGAATGAAGGCCGGCAGTACCGCGCGCTCGTAGTCGAGCGGCGGCTCCGGCTGCACGCCCGGGAAGTAGGTCTGCGGGTCGAGGTCAATCGTCTTCGCAGCCAGGAAGGCGACATAGAAGTTGCGCGACGCGAAGCCGAAAGTACGGCCGCGGTACTCGCGCAGGATACCTACGAGATTGTCGTCGCCGAACTCGCGCATCGCGCGGCGCACCCCGGCCAGCCCGTGGTTGTAGGCCGTGATCGCCATTGGCCAGTTGCCGGTGATCGAGTAGTTGTAGGCGAGCAGTTCGCCGGCCGCGACCGAGGCCGAGTACGGATCGTTGCGTTCGTCAACGACGTGGTCGACGCGCATGAAGCGCCGCCCGGTTCCGCGCGTGAACTGCCAGATGCCCGAGGCCCCGACGTGCGACCGCGCCGCCGGGTTGTAGGAAGACTCGACGTGCGGCAGCGCGGCGAGCTCGAGCGGGACGTTGAGCCGCGCGAGCGCGTTGTGCACGTACGGCCGCCAGCGCCCCGCACGCTCCAGCCCTTCGCGGAAGCGCTCCCTGAGGCCGCGCTGGAAGCGGATGCGGCCGGCGGCCGCGGCCAGTTCCGCGTTCGTCACCTCGGCCGGCCACAGCGCCAGCACCCGGGATTGCTCGTCGCTCAGCCCCTCGCGCTTGCCGCTCGCGAGCTGCTCGAGTATCGCCCGGTAGTGCGCGCGCCGTTCGCGGATGCGGCGGTTGCTGTCCCGCCGCGACAGGTTGGCCGGGAGCGCGAGCGTTTCGTAGACGACACCGAGATGCCGGTTGTCGTGCAGCGCGCCCTCGTCCGTGGACCAGGTCGCGAACACCTTGAGCCAGAATTCGACGTCCGGCCGCAACTCGTCCGGCAGCGGGAAGCGCTCGTCGCCCGCGGCGGGCGACGCGACCAGCAGGGTGGCGGCAAGTAGTGGAAGCAGGCAGCGGCGGATGGAAAAAAAGCTTATCATCGGGGCGAATTCTGACCGAACAGACGGGTCATAGCGCGGGAAAGACGCACAGTTCACGGAATTTGCGCTTTTTATAAGGCATTTTGTCCTGCGTCGAAACCCGCTACCGTCGCCACTCGCACGCCACACCCGGCCTCCCGGCCCGCCTCCGATGAAAGTCCAGACATCCTGTTTCCTGCTGTTGCTCGCTTTCCTGCTGCCGACCGCAGCGGACGCCGGCGATACTCCGCTCACGCTCGCGCTGGTCGATGAGACCGAGCGCGACGACGAGCGTTCCGCTTCCGACGATGCCGGCGGCCCGGTCGAGGAAATCGAGCTGCCCGCGCCCGTCGTCGACGCGAGCGACAAGCTGACGCCGGTCGTGCCGCTGGCCGACGCGGTCGCCACGGCCGACGAGGTCGACGGCAGCCTGCGCCTGCTCGGCGAGGAACTGTTGCCGGGTACCGCGCGCCGACTCGCCTGGAACGCGACCGAGCTGTTCGAGGGCGTACCGGTGTCCACGCCGGTGCTCGTGATCCACGGCAACGAGCCCGGCCCCGTGCTGTGCCTGACCGCCGCGGTCCACGGCGACGAGCTGAACGGCATCGAAATGGTGCGGCGAGTGCTGCACGACCTGAATCCGGAGCGCCTCGCCGGCAGCGTCGTCGGCGTGCCGATCGTCAACCTGCAGGGATTCCGCCGCGGCTCGCGCTACCTGCCCGACCGGCGCGACCTGAATCGCTACTTCCCGGGCAATCCCAACGGCAGCGCCGCGTCACGCATCGCGTACTCGTTCTTTACCGAGATCGTCCTGCACTGCGACGCGCTCGTGGACCTGCACACCGGGTCCTTCGAACGCACGAACCTGCCGCAGCTGCGCGCCGACCTGCGCAACCCGGACGTCGTGACGCTGACCCAGGGCTTCGGCTCGACGGTTATCCTGCATTCGACGCCCGGCAAGGGCACGCTGCGCTATGCAGCCACGGCGGCCGGCGTGCCGACCGTGACGCTCGAGGCCGGCGGCCCGTCCGAACTGGAACTCACGGAGGTGCGCCACGGCGTCAAGGGCATCGAGACGCTGCTGCACACGCTCGGCATGGTCAAGCGCCTGCGGCTGTGGGGCGACCCGGAACCCGTCTACTACCGCTCGTCCTGGGTCAGGGCGACGCGCGGCGGCATCCTGCTGGCCGACGTCAGTCTCGGCTCGAGCGTGCGTCGCGGCGACCTGCTCGGCACGATCACGGACCCGATGAACAACGCGAGCACCAACATCTACTCGCCGTTCTCCGGGCGGATCATCGGCATGGCCAAGAACCAGGTCGTCATGCCGGGCTTCGCCGCCTTCCACGTCGGCATCGAGGCCGACAACGCGCCGTCCGCGGAGCAGCCGACCGGTGACACGCTGGCTCACGACGAGGACGAGGACGAGAACGTCTACCCGGACACGAACTCCGAGTAATACGCGGCAGCGACGTTGCTGCCGGCCGCTGCCGCTCGCTACACTCGCGACGCGACAGGCCGCCGAGCTTTTTCCCAGCCCATGGACGACAACGCCCGCAAGCCGCTATCGCGATTTCTCGCGCCGCGCTACTGGCCGACCTGGCTGGGTCTCGGCCTGCTGCGGCTCGTCTGCCTGCTGCCGCAGCGCGCGCGTCTCGCCTGCGGCCGCGGCCTCGGGCGCCTGCTGCACCGGCTGGCCGGCAAGCGCCGCGCAATAACGCGCCGCAACCTCGCGCTCGCGTTCCCCGAACTCGACGCGGCGGCGCGCAATGCGCTCGCCCGCCGTCATTTCGAGGCGCTCGGCATGTCGCTGATCGAACTCGGGATCGGGCGCTGGGCGAGCGATCGGGAGATGCTCGAGCTGACAGACATACACGGCACCGAGCACCTGGCCGAGGCCGTGGCCGGGGGCCGCGGCGTCATCCTGCTGTCCGCGCATTTCACGACGCTGGAGATGAGCGGTCGCGTGCTCGCGATGCACAGCCCGCCCTTCGACGCGGTCTACCGGCAGCACCGAAACCCGTTCCTGACCGAGATCCTGCGCACCGGCCGCGAGCGCTCCGCGCGCAGCACGATCGAGAAGAACGACATCAAGAGCATGGTGCGCAGCCTGCGCGAAGGCCGGCCGGTCTGGTACGCGCCGGACCAGAGCTACAACCTGAAGCAGTCCGCACTGCTGCCGTTTTTCGGCGTGCCGGCGATGACCAACACCGCGACCGGCACGCTGGCGCGACTCGGCAAGGCCCGCGTGCTGCCGTTCTTTCCGCGCCGCATGGACGATGGCCGCTACGAGCTGGTGATCTTGCCGGCGCTCGAGGACTTCCCGAGCGACGACCCGGCGGCCGACACGGCGCGCTACGTCGAAATCCTGGAGCGGCAGATTCGCCGCTGCCCGGAGCAGTACTACTGGGTGCACCGCAAGTACAAGAACCTGCCGGACGAGTTGCCCGACTATTACGCCGATCTCGACGCCTGGAAGTAGCCGTCGAGCAACCGGCGCCAGTCCTTCTCGCTGAAGCTCACGGCGCGGTCCAGCGCGCGGACCTTGCGCAGGCTGCGGTGCAGGCGCGCCAGGTTTTTCTGCTGCCAGGGGCCCGGGTCGCGGATCGCGCCGCGATCGAAGTCGAGGAGCCACAGGTCGTCCCTGGGGCCGATCTGCACATTGTAGGCGTTCAGGTCCGCGTGGCAGACGCCGTGTGCGTGGAAGCGATGCAGGCCACGGCCCAGCTCGAACCAGAAGGCCTCGCCGGTCGGCCGGGCGGCGATGCGCTGCGACAGCGATTCGATCCCGGGCACGCGCGAGGTCAGCAGGTCCGCGGTGTAGAACATGCCGCTGCGCCGGTAGCGGGCCGCGACCGGGCGCGGCACCGGCAGGCCGAGCTGGAACAGCTTGTGCAGCAGCCGCCACTCCGAGAACGAGCGGGTCCGCTCCTCGCTGACCCAGACGTACACGTCGCTGACCAGTCGGCTCACGAGCCCGCCACGCAGGTAGTGCCGGAGCACGAACTCCGAGTGGCCGTCGCTGACGACCAGCGTCTGTCCGCGCCCGCCCGAGCGCAGCCGTCCGCCGACCGGGTACGCGTTCTGCCAGCCGGAGCTCGTGAAGCGCCGCTCCGAAATCTGGTTGACCACGGAGGTATCGTATAGGATGGCGCCGTTCTCGGTCTTATCGACGGTCTCGGTCACGCTGTGCCGTCCCCCACTGGACCATCCCTGATGTTGCAGCGCTCGCCGCCGGACAACGTGTGTGTCGTGCGTCTATCGGCGATCGGCGATACCTGCCAGGCGCTCGCCGCCGTGCGCGCGATCCAGGACACCTGGCCCGAGACCGGACTGACCTGGATCATCGGCAAGACCGAAGCGTCGCTGCTGGCGGATATACCGGGCATCGAGTTTATCATTTTCGACAAGTCTGCCGGCCTGCGCGCCTACCGCAGCGTCGCTGCCCGCCTCGCCCGCCGTCGCTTCGACGTCGCGCTGTGCATGCACGCGTCGATGCGCGCCAACTGGCTCAACCGGCTGATTCGCACGCCGCTGCGACTCGGCTACGATCGCGCGCGCGCCCGCGACTTCCAGTGGCTGTTCACGAATCGCCGCATTCCGGCCGTGCCCCGGCAGCACGTGCAGGATGCGCTGCTCAGCTTCGCGCACGCGATCGGCGCGGCCGCGCGGCCGCCGCGCTGGGACATACCCGTGAGCGAGGCGCAGCGGGAGTTCGCCGCCGGCTTTCGCCAGACCGGGCGACCGCTCATGCTGCTCAGCCCCTGCAGCAGCGAGCGGGCGCGGAATTTTCGCAACTGGAGCGCCGAGAATTACGCGGCCGCGGTGAAGCACGCACAGAAAAAGTTCGGCTGCAGCGTCGTCGTGACCGGTGGCGGTACCGCCCTGGAACGGGATTACGCCGCGACGATACGCAAGCTCGCCGGCAGCGAGGTCGTCGACCTGGTCGGGCAGACCTCGCTGAAACAGCTGTACGCGCTGATCGCCACGGCGGACGGGGTGCTGTGCCCCGACTCGGGCCCGGCGCACATGGCGACGACGGCCGGCACGCCGGTCATCGGGCTGTACGCGACCTCGAACCCGGCGCGCACCGGCCCCTACCTGAGCCGCGACCTGACGGTGAACGCCTACCCCGAGGCCGTGCGGCAGTTTCTCGGCAAGCGCGTCGAGGACCTGCGCTGGGGCCAGCGCGTGCGCGATCCGCGCGCCATGGGACTGATCCGTCTGGGCGACGTTAATGCCAGGATCGACGCACTTTTCGGCAGATCGGCGCAGAATTCTGCCTGATGACGCGATCCGTTCGCGCAGGATCCTCGCTTGGCGCGAGCTCCGCTATAGCCAGGCAATTCGCCGGAATTCACGGAACTTAACGTTTTTTAAAGCCAGGAACGGCAATTTTTCGCACTGTTACGTCGCGCATGTCGATGCGGCAACGGGCGACGCGGCAGCGGTCACGGCCTGCCGCTATACAGATCGGCTGGTTCAGCATCTTTTTGCAGAATTTAGCCGCTATTCATGCATTTTTTCTCGACGGATCGGCGGCGATGGTCCCCTCGCGAATCCCGGTCCCGGCGACCGGCCGCCGGGTCCCCGCAGCAATCTCCGCGGGTCGCGCATAAAGTCGACAATCAGTCGTTTTTAGCTGCTTTTTCGCTGCCGATGCCGGCAAATACGGCGTCCGGCGTAATCTCGCGCAGGCAGCGCAGGTGCCCGAGCGGGCACTCGCGCTCGAAGCACGGGCTGCAGTCGAGGGCCAGGTAATGCAGGCGGCGGCGCGCCGTCAGCGGCGGCGTGAACGACGGCGAGGTCGAGCCGTACAGGCCGGTCACGTAGCAACCGGCGGCGGCGGCCACGTGCATCAGGCCCGAATCGTTGCTGACCGCGTCGCCGCACAGCGCCAGCAGGTCCACAGCGTCGGCGAGCTCGGTCCGTCCGCACAGGTTCACGGCCGCGCCGCCCGCGGCGATCACCTCGCCCTGTGCGTGCTCGCGCGCCGAGCCGAGGACCCAGACGGGCCGCCCGGCAGCCGCGAGGCGGGCCGCGAGCTCGGCGAAGTAGCCGATCGGCCAGCACTTGGCGGGGCCGTACTCGGCCCCGGGCATCAGCGCGACCGGCGACGGCTCCGCGACGAGTCCGAGCTCTTCGAGCAGGCGGCGCTGGTTGTCCGCGGACACCGTCAGCGCCGGCTCGGGAATCGGCGGCAGTGCTTCGCCCGGCTCGAGCCCGAGCGCGACGAAACGTTTCACGGTCTGGTCGAGCAGTTGCGGGTCGAACGGCCGGCGGTCGTTGATCAGGCCGTAGCGCATCTCGCCGCGGAAGCCGGTGCGCCGCGGTATACGTGCGAAATACGGCAGCAGCGCCGCCTTCAGCGAGCGCGGCAGCACGATCGCCCGGGCGTAGCCGCGCCCGCGCAGGTCGCGCGCGACCCGGCGCCGCTTGCCCAGGCTGAGTTCGCCGTGCGCGACCGGCAGCACGATGCCCTCGCGCACCTCGGGCATGCGCTCGATGACCGGCAGCGACCAGGCCGGCGCGACGAGGTCGATCGCCTCGTCCGGCCGCCGCGACTTCAGCAGCTTGAACAGCGCCTGCGCCATGATCATGTCGCCGACCCAGGACGGGCCGACCACCAGTGTTGCCGCGGCGCCCAAGCCGGCGCTCAGGACGACAGCGCGTCCAGGTAGGCGCGCACGCCGTCGGCGACGCCGCGGAACGGGACCTCGCAGCCTGCCGCGCGCAGCTGGCCGAGATCGGCCTCGGTGAAACTCTGGTAGGCGCCGACGAGGTGGTCCGGAAACGGTATGTAGCGGATCCGGCCGCGCCCGTGCCAGTCGATCACTGCCTGCGCGACCTCGTTGAAGGTTTGCGCGCGCCCGGTGCCGACGTTGAACACGCCGGCGCGGTCGCGGTGTTCCAGGAACCAGGTATTCACCTTGCAGACGTCGTCGACGTACACGAAGTCGCGCCGCTGCTCGCCGTCACCGTAGCCGCCGGAGCCCTCGAACAGGCGCACCTCGCCCGCCTCGCGCAGCTGCCGGTCGAAATGCCAGGCGACGCTCGCCATCGAGCCCTTGTGCTGCTCGCGCGGCCCGTACACGTTGAAATAGCGCAGGCCCACTACCTGCTGCCCGGCAGCGAGGTCGAGGCGCCGGACGTACTGGTCGAACAGCAGTTTCGAGTAGCCGTAGACGTTCAGCGGTCGCTCGTTCTCCGGCGCTTCCGAGAATGCAGCCGAGGCACCGTAGACCGCCGCCGACGAGGCGTAGATGAAAGGCACGCCGCGCTCGAGGCAGCGGTGCAGGACGCGCTTCGAGTAGTCGTAGTTGTTGCGCATCATGTAGCGCCCGTCCCACTCGGTCGTCGTCGAGCAGGCGCCCTGGTGCAGTACCGCGTCGATGCCGTCGAGCAGTCCGTCGTCGCGCTCGAGACGCTCGAGGAAATCGTCCTTGTCAAGGTAGTCCGCAATCGCGAGATCGGCGACGTTCGCGAACTTGTGACCGTCGCTCAGGTCGTCGACGACCAGGACCTCGTCCACGCCGGCCGCGAGCAGGTGCCGCACGAGGTTGCTGCCCACGAAGCCGGCGCCGCCGGTGACGATGTGCACGGGCTATGCGCTCCGGGCAGCGGGGCTCAGGCGCCCGCGTCGTCCTCGACCAGGACGTAGGCCGCACCGCAGTACGGACACTTCGCCTCGCCGGTTTCCCTGATCGGCAGGTAGACCTTCGGGTGCGAGTTCCACAGGTACATGCCGGGCATCGGGCAGGACAGCGGCAGATCCCCGGCACGCACCTCGTAGCGGTGCGCGGCGTTGGCCGGAATGAGGTCCTGGTCGATCGTGCCTGCTCTTGCT
Organism: uncultured Woeseia sp.; assembly: GCA_937925605.1. Classification (GTDB taxonomy): domain Bacteria; phylum Pseudomonadota; class Gammaproteobacteria; order Steroidobacterales; family Woeseiaceae; genus Woeseia. The sequence goes on along the minus strand of CALALV010000176.1, from coordinate 16,377 downwards.
GCCACCCGGGTGTCCTGTCGGCTGCCCTGCGAGGCCAGCGAGTATAGCAATGCGGCGCCGCGGCCGGCCAGCGGCCGGCTTCAGCCGAGCAGGCGGCGCCACAGCGCGCCGACCGCGGCGCGCTCGTCGCGGAATTCGGCCTCCGCGACGCGCGGCGGCTGCTCGTCGAGCAGCAGCCGGTGCAGGCGCGTGCGGTAGGCCCGGTAGACGTCCTGAAGCATCCGGACGTCGGCCAGCGGCAGGCAGCCGGCGGCGCCCAGCGTACCGAGCTGGCGGATGTTGTCCGGGTAGTGGATGACCGCCGGGTGCCCGGCGGCATGCGCGAGCACCAGGTACTGCACCAGGAATTCGACGTCGCCGATGCCGCCCTCGCCCTGCTTCAGGTCGAATGTGCCGGCGTCGCTGCGATCAAGCTCGGCGCGCATCTTTGCGCGCATCTTGCGCACGTCCTCGCGCAGCGTTTCCCGGTTGACGCCGTCGATCAGCGTCTCCGCGCGCACCCGCTCGAACGCGCGGCCGACCCCGGCGATGCTCGCGACCGGGCGTTCCCGCAGCAGCGCCTGGTGTTCCCAGGTCCACGCGTTTTCGCGCTGGTAGCGTTCGAACGCGTCGATGCTCGTCACGAGCAGGCCGGCCCGGCCGCTCGGCCGCAGTCGCGTGTCGACTTCGTAGAGCGCGCCGGACGGCGTCTGCGTCGTCAGGAAATGCGTGAGGCGGCGCGCCAGCCGGACGAAGAACATGCCGTTCTCCAGCGACCGCTCGCCGTCGGTCTGCTGGGCGTCGCCGCGCGAATCGTGCAGGAACACGAGGTCGAGGTCGGAGCCGTAGGAGAGCTCGATGCCGCCGAGCTTGCCGTAGGCGATGACGCCGAGACCGGCGCGGCGCGACTCGCCGGCGGCGCGGAAGCGCGGGGTGCCGTGCTGCGTGACGACGTCGCGCCACGCGATCCCGAGCGCCTCGTCGAGCACGATCTCGGCGAGATCCGTCAACCGGTCGCTGACCTTCATGACCGGCAGGTCGCCGGCGAAGTCGGCCGCGGCGATGCGAAACAGCGCGGCGCGCTGGAACTGCGCCAGCACCTCGACGCGCCGCTCGCTGTCCGGGTCACCGAGGTTCGCCAGCCGCGCCGCGAGATCGTCGCGCAGCGCGGTCGCGGAGAGCTCCGCCGTGTACAGGCGCGGATCGAACATCTCGTCGAGCAGCAGCGGGTAGCGGGCGATTTCCTCCGCCAGGTAGGCACTCTGCTCGCAGACGGCCACGAGCCGTTCGAGCACGGCCGGGTTCTCGTTCAGCAGCGCGAGGTAGGCACTGCGGCGCAGCACCTGGCCGAGAATGCCGAGCAGCCGCCTGAGCGCGGTCAGCGCATGTTCGTCGCTTGCCAGCGCGCCGATCATGGACGGCACGAGTCGCTGCAGTCGCCGCTGCGCGGTCGCATCGGCCTGGCGCGTGGCGCGCCGCGCCAGGAACGCGGACAGTTCGGCGGCGAGCGCCTCCGCGTCGCTGAAGCCGTGGCGTTCGAACAATGAGCGCCAGTCGGCGTCTTCGCCGCCCTGTTCGAAGCGGGCACTGACCGCTGCTTCGAGTGCGCCGTCGGGCCCGGCACTCTCGTCGCGAAACGCAACGGCTGCGAACTGTCGGTTCACCGTTGCGCGAACCGTCCGCGTCGTCTCCGCGAGTTCGTCCCAGCCGGCCCGCCCCATCGCCAGCGCGAGCCGGGCCCTGTCGGCGGCGGCGGCCGGCAGTTCGTGAACCTGTCGGTCGCGCATGGCCTGCAGCGCATTTTCCAGCCGCCGCAGGTAACAGTAGGCGTCGCGCAGCTCCAGGCAGTCCGCGCGTGTCATGCCGCGGTTGGCCTCGAGCTGGCGCAGCGCGTGCAGCAGCGAGGTGCTGCGCAGGCCGCGCACGCTGCCGCCGCGCACGAGCTGCAGCGACTGCACGATAAACTCGATCTCGCGAATGCCGCCGGGCCCGAGCTTCACGTTGTCCGCCATGTCGCGTCGCTCGACCTCGGCCGTGATCAGCGCCTTCATCTCGCGCAGCGATTCGAATACGCCGTAGTCGAGGTAGCGGCGATAAACGAAAGGCTCGATCAGCTCGCGCACGAGGCGCGCGCCGTGCTCTCCGCTCGTCGGAGCGACGACCCGCGCCTTGAGCCAGGCGTAGCGCTCCCAGCCCCGGCCGTGATTCAGCAGGTAGGACTCCAGCGCGGCGAAGCTGGCGACCGGCGGACCGCTGTCGCCGAACGGCCGCAGCCGGGTATCCACGCGGTAGGCGAAGCCCTCGGCCGTCGGCTCCTCCAGCAGCGCGACGACGCGGCGCGCGGCACGGCCGAAGTACTCCTGCGCCGGCAGCGGGCGGGCGCCGTCGCTTTCGCCGTCGCCCGGGTACAGGAACACGAGGTCGACGTCGGACGAGAAATTCAGCTCGCGGCCGCCGAGCTTGCCCATCGCGACGACCACGAGCGGCATCGGCTCGCCGTCGGGGCCGCGGATAAGGCCGTGGCTGTCCGCTATGCGCCGCGCGGCGGCGTCGACGCTCGCCGCGACCAGTCCGTCAGCCAGCCCGGACAGCCCGGCCAGCGTGTCCTCGACGTCGGCGAGGCCGGCCTGCTCGCGCCACCAGAGGCTGACCAGCGTGCGGTGGCGCAGGCGGCGTAGCGCGGCGGCGAACGCGGCCTCGTCAGGCTCGCCGGCAAGCGCGGCGAAGTCCGCGGCGGGCGGGCGCGCGAGACGGCCGTCACCGGCGGCGGCCGCGAACCACGCCCAGTCCCGCAGCAGCCAGCCGGCGGCATACTCGCTGGTCGCGACCAGGCGCAGCAGCGTATCGGCGGGCAACGCGGCACGGTCCCGGGCCGCGAATGCACCGGGCTCGTGCTCCTCGAGTTGCCCGAGCCACAGTTCGACGGGCGCGCGCAGCACTGCGGGCAGTCGCCCGAGGGCCGCCGCAGCCTCCGCGGTAATGCCGTCCGACATCCCGCCAGTCTAACGAATGGGCGAGCGGATAAAGAGGTCGAATCAGCCGGAGCCGGCGCTCACGCCGACGTCGAGACCGGAAAGTGCGTCGCGGAACGGCATGGGCCTGCCGAGCGCGTGACCCTGGGCGAAATCGACGCCCAGCTTGCGCAGCAGGACTATCGTGTCCTGGTCCTCGACGAACTCGGCGACGGTGTCGAGTTCCATGACCCGCGCGACCTGGGTGATCGCGGCGACCATGGATTCGGAAATGCGGTTGCCGGTCAGGTCACGGATGAAACTGCCGTCGATCTTCAGCGTATCGACCCGGAAGCTCTTCAGGTAGGCGAAGGAGCTGAGGCCCGCTCCGAAATCGTCGAGCGAGAAGCGACAGCCGCGCTCGCGCAGCGAATCGATGAAGGCCTGGGCCTTGCGGTGGTTGGCGACGGCGGCCGACTCCGTGACCTCGAAGCTGAGCGAGCCCGGCGCAATGCCGGAGGCGTCGATCTCGTCTTCGATGAAGCGGCGGATATCGTCGTCGCCGAGCGACTGCCCGGACAGGTTGACCGCGAACACCGCGCCGCTGTCGGCGAGCTGCTCGCGGACTTCGGCGAGGCAGGACAGCGTTGCGCAAACCACCCAGCGATCGATCTGCGGCATCAGCTGGTAGCGTTCCGCGGCGGAGAAGAATGCCTGCGATGCGACTCTTTCGCCGTTCGCGTCGTGCATGCGCAGCAGGATCTCGAAGCGTGGCGGACCGGGCTGCTCGCCCAGGCTCACGATCGGCTGCGCGAGCAGTTCGAACGCGTCGTTGTCCAGCGCCTGCTGGATGTCGCTGACGAGCTGCATGTCGTCGAAACGCCGGATAATGCTCTGGTTACGTGCGTCATAGACCTCGACCCGGTCGCGACCGTGGTCCTTGGCTGCGTCGCAGGCAATGCGGGCGGCACGTATGATCTCGCTAGCATCGTCGTTAGCCCGGTCGCAGGCCGCGACGCCGGCGCTGACCGTGACCTGCAGCGAGCGGTCGCCCCTCAGGTAGCGCAGCTCGTCGCTCTTGCCGCGCAGGCCGCTGGCAAACTCCAGCGCGTCCTGTTCACCGCAATGCGTCAGCATGACGACGAAGTCGTCGCCCGTGAGCCGGGTCGCCACGCCGTTTTTCGGCAGCGCGTCCTCGAGCAGCTTGGCGAAGCGCTTGATGACCTCGTCGCCGGCCGCCTGGCCGAAGGTGTCGTTCAGCAGGTGCAGGTTATCGAGGTCGAAGTAGACGAGCTGGTGCGTATCGCTGGCGGACTCGAGCGACTTCAGGGACTCGCCGATCTGCGCCTCGAAGCCGGCGCGGTTCATCAGTCCGGTCATCGGGTCGAAGGACCGGGCGATCACGTGTTCCGCCTTGCGCACGATGTGCGACATGAAACGGATGTGACCGGCGCTGAACGGCTCGCCCGAGACTCGCGCGAACTGCCCGAGCGCGCCCTCGACGTTGCCGTTCGCTCCGACCAGCGGACACAGCATCACCTGGTAGCCGCTTTCGGCGGGGCCTGCGGAATTCTCCGTCGGCGGGACTTCGTAGACGACAGGGTCCCGCTGGCCGCGCAGCTTCGGAATCAGCGTATCGATCAGGTAGCGGTCCAGGGACTTGCGATCCACGCCTTTCCAGCTGGAGTGCGTCGCGCTGATGCGGATGCGCTTGGCCGGCAGCAGCAGCACGCTGTAGGCGCTGCCAAGGAAGCGGCCGCTCTGGCCGACGAGCTGGGCCAGGCCCGAGTGGCTGCGCGAAGCGCCGTGGACCTTTTCGTCGAGCTGGTAGACGAGCTTGAGCTCCTTCTCGGCGGCTGCCGCGCGCTGGTCGGCGCGGGCGAGTCGTTGCTCGGCGAGCAGGTTGCCGGAAATCACGTCGACGACCGGCAGCAGGATGTTCTTCAGCAGGCTCGGGTTGAACCACGAGGACTTGCCGGCGTTGCGCGAGAACACGGCGACCAGCACGCCGAGCGCCTGCTCGCCCTGGCGCACCGACAGGAGCAGCACGGTACGGCCCGAAGGCAGCGTGCGACGCAGGAAATCGGAACCTTCCTCGCGGCCCTCCAGAATCTCGTCCGGCAGGTCCGCAATGAAATTGTCGAGTTCGTAGTCGTCCGCGCCGTCGCTGCTCCAGCTGCAGCTGCGGCCGAGATCGTAGAAGCAGAAGCAGTTCGCGCGCGGCACCAGCGACTTCAGTAGTCCCTTGACGCTGCCGACGTTCCGGTGGCTGTCGATGCTCAGTACGTCCGCCGTCATGCGCGCCTGCCGCCCCTCGCTATCGCCCGCGGATGCGGACCTGGAAGAGGCCACACGATGCCACGTCAGCCGTCCGGACGCTGTGACCTGGGTCTCAGCCGCTGCGAAAAAACCACGCCGAATCAGTCACCTCGGCGCGCGACGAGCGCCATCAGCGATCCAGCGACGCGAGCCATTCGTCGTCCGAGCCCTCGTTGACGCCCTCGAACAGCGGCGTCGACAGGTAGCGCTCGCCGGTATCCGGCAGCATCGCGAGCAGGACCGCGCCCTCCGGCGCGTCCTTCGCCACGGCGAGCGCGGCGGCCACGGTCGCGCCGGCGGAAATGCCGACGAACAGGCCTTCCTCCGCGGCGAGTCGGCGGGCAATGCGAATACCGTCGTCGTCGCTTACCGGCACGAGTTCATCGTACACGTCGCGATTCAGCACCTGCGGGATGAAATCCGGCGTCCAGCCCTGGATCTTGTGCGGCGCCCATTCGCAGCCGGCAAGCAGGGCCGCGCCGGCCGGCTCGGTCGCGACGATGCGCGTGTCCGGGCGCGCCGCCTTCAAGACTTCGCCCGCGCCGGTCATCGTGCCGCCGGTGCCGTAGCCGGTGACCCAGTAGTCGAGCCGCCGGCCCGCGAAGTCCCGCAGGATCTCGGGTCCGGTCGTGTTGCGATGGTAGGCCGGGTTGGCCTCGTTCTCGAACTGGCGGGCCAGGAACCATCCGTGCTTCTTCGCGAGTTCCTCGGCCTTGCGGACCATGCCGCTGCCGCGCTCGGCCGCCGGGGTAAGGATGACCTTCGCGCCGAGCCCGCGCATGATCTTGCGACGCTCGACGGAAAATGACTCCGCCATCGTCGCGACGAACGGATAGCCGCGCGCGGCGCAGACCATCGCCAGCGCAATGCCGGTGTTCCCCGAGGTCGCCTCGACGACGGTCTGCCCGGGAGCGAGCAGGCCGCGCCGCTCGGCATCGCTGATGATGCCGTAGGCGAGCCGGTCCTTGACCGACGCCATCGGGTTAAACGATTCCACCTTCACGTACATCTCAACGTGTGCAGGCGGCACGCGATGCAACCTGACGACCGGCGTATTGCCGATGGTCTCGAGAATGCTGTCGTAGATCATTGGAGTGCCCCGATGCGGAATGAATGACAGGTGCCGGCACCGACGATGCTGCCATGGGCGGCTTGCCGCGGGAATCCGCCGCGCGACGATGGCCGCCCCGCGGCTGTGGCGCGCGCCCAACAGTTTGCCGGGGAAATAACCGAACGGTCTAAAGGATAGCTGAAAGGCCGCGATTTTTGGCCGAATTCGCTGCAACGTTCGCGTGCGCGACCGGTCAGATTTTTGAGTCAGTGGCAGTCAGCGCGTACACGGGAATGAAGCTACAACAACTGAAGTATCTTCTCGCCATCGTCGACAACGGGCTGAACATCACGGCCGCCGCCGAACGCCTGTACACGTCGCAACCGGGGGTCAGCAAGCAGCTCAAGCTGCTCGAGGAAGAGCTCGGCATGCAGCTCTTCACGCGCAAGGGCAAGAGCCTGTCGGGCATCACGGTGGCCGGCCACCAGGTCATCAGCCGCGCGCGCCTGATCATGAAGGAGGTCGAAGACATCCGCACGCTGGCCGCGGCACACTACCGCGACGACGAGCGACGCTTTCGCGTCAACGCCGCCGCTACGCAGCCCGGCGCCCGCTAGCCCGGCACCCTAGTAGATGCGAATACCGCCATGCCGCTTGCGGCTGCGGTAGTCGGTCCACCACAGTCCGAGCAGGAAGCCCGCGAGCAGGCACACGACGACCGCACCGGCCACCCATTGCAGCGGCAGGCTGTACTTGTACTGCGCGTAGCGCTCGAGGTAATCGCTGTTCTGCTCGCCGAGCTCGCGGACCTGTTCCTCGCTCGCCGCGAGCGCGTCCCTCGATTCCGCGAGTTCCTGTTCGAGCGTCGCGATCGTAGCCGCCGGTTCGGCGAAGGCCGCCTGCAGGCCGGCCAGTTCGTCGCGTACGCTCTCGACTTCCGCGCGCGCCTCGTTGACGATCAGCTTCGCCGGTTTCTCGTCGACGAGGTAGGCGACCTTGACGTAGCCCTCGGTGCCGTCCGGCAAGCGGACCCGCGCGTAGTTGCGGTTGCGCTCGAGGATCTCGAGCGCCTGGCCACTCTCCAGCGTGCGGAATGCACGGTCGCTGGTATCCGCCGCGTTGTGCAGCCCCAGCCGCAGGTTGTCGGTCACGTAGGCCGTCTGGGCCTGCGCCGTCGGCTGCAGGGCGAGCAGGAGCGCGGCAGTTGAAAGGAATTTCGCTATCGGTCGCATGTTTGCCTCGCGGCAAGCCGGTGCCGGAATGCGGCGAAGTGTACTAGAACCCGTCCCGGAATTGGTCGTGTCGCGGGGACAGCCGCCGGGCGGCGGCTTGCCGGCGACCGCCGGCGCGCTGCAACAGGACGCGCGGCGGCGGCCCTCATCGCTCTAGCAGCCAGCGCAGCAGCGCGTCCTGCACCTCGTCGCCGGTGCCGCGATGCACGTTGTCGTGGTTGATGATCAGCGTCAGCGCATAGCGCTTGCCGCTCGTGGACTGCAGGAAGCCTGCGATCGAGCTGACATGATCGAGCGAGCCGGTCTTCAGGTGGGCACTGCCGTCGAGGCCGGCGCCGCGCAGGCGCCGGGACAGCGTCCCGTCGATACCGGACAGGGGCAGTGCGGAAACGAATTCCGGCATCAGGCGCGAATCCCACGCGTGCAGCAACAGCCCGACCATGTCCCGTGCGGCGATGCGCGCCTCGCGCGACAGGCCCGCGCCGTTGTCGAGTTCGAGCGTTGCGCTCGCCAGCCCGTTGCGCTCGAGCCAGGCAGCGATCGCGAGCTGCCCCTTCTCCTCGGTGCCCGGCGGACCGTAGCTTGCCGCGCCGAGCGTGTACAGCAGCTGGCGGGTCATGACGTTGTTGCTGTGCTTGTTCAGCTTGCGCACGATCTCCGCGAGCGGCAGCGATTCGAACTCGAGCAGCGGCTCAGCGTCGGCCGGCGCGGCCGCCGTCCGCCAGCCGCCGCTCAGCTCGCCGCCGGACTCGCGCCATAGCGCCGCGAACAGGCCGAACGCATAGGCTTCGTGCGACAACACCGAGCGGTCGAGGCGATAGCGCTCGCAACCCGCCGGAAACCGGCCGCTCAGCGTGATGCGGTCATAGGTCGCGTTCGCATGCACCGCGATGCCGCGCTGGTAGCCCCGGCACGGTCCCGGCGTGCTGCGTAGCCGATTGTCGATGGCGAGATTCGGCAACGGCGGCTCGATAGCGACGTCCACCGCACCGCCCGCGGCGGGACTGAACACGAAGCTCGCCACCTTGTAATTCATGAGCAGCGCGTGCGGCGCCACGTTGTAGGCGCGCAGCGGTTCGCGATCGAACGCGGCCGGGTCGTACTCACCGACGTCGAACCAGCTGCCGTCGAGCAGCAGGTCGCCGTCGATGTGCCGCAGGCCGGCCGCGCGCAGTTCGCGCTGCAACTGCCAGACCCGCTCGGTCACGAGGTAGGGATCGCCGCGGCCTTCCAGCAGCAGGTCGCCGTCCAGCGTGCCGTCGGCAAGTTCGCCGAGCAGGTAGGCCCGCGTGGTCCACGTGTATGCCGGGCCGAGGGTCTCCAGCGCGACCAGCGAAGGCAGCAGCTTCATGATCGAGGCGGGCACGCGCGCCACGTCGGCCTGCCAGGTCAGGACCTCGCGGCCGCTGCCGACCTCGCGCACGTCGATGCTGACGGCAGCGGACGGAATGCCGCGATGGGCCAGCACGGCCTGGACGCCGACCGGCAGGAGATCGTCCGCCCGCGCGGGCACGACGAGCGTTACGGCCGCCAGCAGGGCCGGCGCAAGACAGTTTTTCAATCGTACTCCTGCGGTTTTCGCGGGTATCAGTCGGCGCGCCGCGGGCGCTTCAGGCCCCAGGCACGCACGCGGTCGGCCAGCGTTGTGGGCTTGAGACCGAGCAACTCGGCCGCGCCGCCACGGCCGGAGACGCGCCAGCCACTCTTTACGAGGGCCCGTTCGAGGTTGTCCCGCTCGAAGCGGCGCATCTCCTGCTCCGTGAGCACAGTGTCGTCGGCCGCCGCCGGCGCCGCAAGCGCAGGCGTGGAGGCGGCCGCGGGCGGCTGGGCATCGGGCAGCGACCGGTCGAGCCGCAGGACGTCGCCCTGCGACAGGATGACCGCCCGCTCGATCACGTTTTTCAGTTCGCGGACGTTACCGGGCCAGTCGTAGGCGCGTATGGCTTCGACCTGGCGCTGGCCGAGCTTCAGCGGTGCCCGGCCGAAATCCTTGCAGGTCTGCTCCAGGAAGTGCTGCGCGAGCTGCACCGCGTCGTCCTTGCGGCGCCTGAGCGGGGGCACCTCGATAGGGAAGACGCTCAGGCGGTAGAACAGGTCTTCGCGGAACTCGCCGCGCTCGACGAGTTCCTCGAGATTGCGATTCGTTGCTGCAATGACCCGCACGTCGACGCTGCGCGTAACGTCGTCGCCGACCCGTTCGAACTCGCTCTCCTGCAGCACGCGGAGCAGCTTGCCCTGCAGTTCGAGCGGGATCTCGCCGACCTCGTCCAGGAAAATCGTGCCGCCGTCGGCGAGCTGGAAGCGGCCCACGCGGTCCCGGTGCGCCCCGGTAAAGGCGCCCTTGACGTGCCCGAAGAACTCGCTTTCGAACAGGTCCTTCGGGATCGATGCGCAGTTGACCTTGACCAGCGCGGCGTCGGCGCGCGGACTGCGCGCATGTATCGCGCGGGCAACCAGCTCCTTGCCGACCCCCGACTCGCCGGTGATCAGCACGCTGGCCGGCGTCTGCGCGACGGCCTCGACCTGGCTGAGCATGTGCTTGAGCGCGCCGCTCCTGCCGACGATGCGCCCGAAGTTCATCGCGACGTTCACCTCCTCGCGGAGGTAGTCACGTTCGCGTTCCAGTTCCTCGCGCAGGCGCGCGTTCTCGGCCAGTGTTTCGCGCAACGCGCGCTCGGCGCGGTTGCGCTCGGTCACGTCTTTCGATGCGACGAGCATGCGCTGCACGCGGCCGTGTGCGTCGCGCTCCGAGATCGCCGACATGACGAGATCGAGCACGCGCCCGTCCTTCGTCACCATCTGCCGCGCCTCGTTGTCGAACTCGCCGCCGCTGATCAGCTCGCGCAGGCGACCGCTGCCGATTCGCTCGCGATCGGCTTCGCTGTAGAAGTCCGTGATCGAACGGCCAACGACCTCTTCTCGCGAGTAGCCCATCTTTCGCAGCCAGCGATCGGTGACCGTGACCACCCGGCCCTCCGCGTCGACGGTATGCAGCATCGCGGGGGTCGCGCGATACAGCTGCCGGTACTTGAGATTCGCCAGCGCCTGGTCGTCGAGCTCCGCATAAGTCGCCACCGTGTGCACGGGGCCGGTGCCGGCTGCGCGCACCGAACTGGTCAGGCAGTTGACGATCTCGCCGTTTTTCGCGACGAAGGAGACCGGCTTGTTGTGCAACCGCCCGGTCCGGCGCAACGTCGGCCGGAATTCCTTCTCGATGCGCTCGGCGCATTCCGGCGTTGCGATACGCGCCGGCGGCTGCCCGCGCAGTTCGTCGCGCGCGTAGCCGAGACGCTCGAGGAACGCATCGTTCAGGTCGAGGTAGCAGCCGTCGTCGCCGATCGCGGTCGCCATGACCGGCGCCTTGCGAAACAGCCACTGGTAGTCCGCCGTGTGCATGCGCGGAGACTAACGGAATTTCGTTATTCTGCAAACGATATTTCGTTAATCACGATTTTCCGTAACCCTGCAACCGAGGCAAGTCATTGTTGCGCTTGGATAAAGCGGAATTGGCACGCTTGCTGCAGTGGCTATCGCGACATCGATACCCCGCGCCAACGGAAGCGGCGTGGGGAACATGCAGAGGAAGCAGCAATGAACAGCACAGCAACATGGGTCGCGCTGGCGACGGTTCTCCTGGCCGGCATCGCACCGGCGCTGGCGGCGGACAGCGATCCGCGGCCGGCCGCGCAGGAGACGCGGGAGCAGGCGAAGTCCGCGGCGCGCGAGGCGGTCGAAGAGACGCTCGAGCGCATGCGCGCCGATACCCGGGTCGACCTGTCGGTCGAGCCTGCCAGGCCCGAACCCAACCCTGTCTCGGCCGACTGAGACAGGCACCGGTCGTACGGCGGCACTGGCGATCGAGGCACTCTCCCCCCCTGACTGCCTCGTTTGCGCCCCGACGGCGCGCAGGCGCTAGCGCCTGCGCAACGGGCCGGCTCCCCCGCCGGTCCGGCGGCAGATACCCCCCCCATCTGCCGCGAATGCTACGGGGCCGGGAAGCGTCCGTGTCGGGCAGCTTCCCGGCCCTTTTTTCTGCCTGCGAATTTTACAAGGTGACGGGCGCTGGCGCGCCCGGCAACGGCGCGGCCCTCAGCGGCCTTCAGCCTCGTCGCGGCGCTGGTCGACGCGCCGCGAGAACCGCCGCCGCGACTCCTCGCTGACGCGCTGGCGCACGTGCGCAAGCCAGCGACGCGCCCAGGCGAACTCTAGACCGAGGATCGCCAGACCAACCGGGATGACCACGAGGCCCGGACCGGGCGTCACCAGCATCACCAGCCCGACCAGCAGTACGGTCGCGCCCACGACGCCGATGACGATGCGGCGGGCGAGACGGTAGGTGAAATTGATGGCGGCGTTCATGGCATGGACGGTGGCGCCGGCCCGCAGCGCGAGGCGGCTTGTTTTTTCTGCTTCGTATCGTAGCCTTGGACCGATGATCGCACGAATGTTTCCTCTGCTGGCACTGGCGCTGGCCGCCGGCGCGAGCGGCGCGGACCGGCCGCAGCTCGAAATCCGCGCGGACGCGCCCGAGGTCGGCATCGGCCCGCGCCCGGCCGGCCGCGAATTCCTGAGCCTGCCCGACCTCGAGTATCGCTTCGCAATCGAAGCGCTGTGCCCGGCGGACTGGCAGGTGGCCGCGGTCTCGGTCAGCGTCGCCGACACGCGCCGCGCGCTCGAGCTCGCGGACGGCACGCTGCCGGTCTCGGCCGAACTCAAGGTGCCGGCGCAGCAACTCGCACCCCTGCCCGTATCCGGATTCTGCGTCGCTGACGACACGGCCGCGCCGCCGCCAGGTGCGGGGGCGGAGGAACTCCGCATCGACGCCGCGCTCTCCGCGCACGCATCGCTGCTCTGCGTCGCCGGTGAGCAGCAGCGGCTGGCCTACGCGAGCCGGCCGCTCGGCGTCACGCTGGTCTGCGAGCGCAGCGTCGAAGCGCCGGGCACACAGCCCGACTGACGTGCCTCAGTTGCCGGCAGCGCCGTGCAGGTGCCGGTCGAGGAACGCAAGCGTCACCTGCCACGCCTCGGCCGCAGTTTCCGCGTCGTAGTTGTTGCCGCTCGGGTTCGCGAACGCGTGGCCGACGCCGGGATAGACGCGGATGTCGTAATCCTTGCGCAAGCGTTCGAGAGCCTGCTCGAAGGCCTGCACCGACTCGACCGGAATACCGCGATCCTCTTCCGCGAATATGCCGAGAATCGGCATTGCCAGCGGCCGCAGGCGATCTTCGTCGTCGCTGACCTGGCCGTAGTAGATGACGGCCGCCGCCAGGCGCTCCGGAAACAACAGGGCCGTGTTCAGCGACCAGCCGCCGCCGAAACACCAGCCGAGCGCCGCGATCGCAGGCGCGCCCGCGGTACCGTCCAGGAACTCCCAGGCCTGTCGCAGGTTCTCGTTGGCGAGCTCAGGGTTCTCGACGACGTCGAGCATCAACTCGCGCGCGCCGGCGGGCGACTCGGAAGTCCGGCCACCGAACAGGTCCACGGCCAGCACGATGTAGCCTTCCGCGGCGAGCCGGTCGGCCATCGCGCGGATACTGTCGTTCAGTCCCCACCACTCGTGGATCATGATCACGGCCGGCAGCGGCTCGACCATGTCGGCCGGGAACACGAAGTAGCCGTAGACGAGCTCCTCGTCGACCTCCGCGTACGGCAGGCGCTCTGCAATGACCTCGCGCGCCGGCGCGACCCCGGTCGCCGGGCCGGGCGTGCCCGTGTCGGCGGCATGCTCGCGTGACATCGCGTCGACGTGATCGCGCGCCGCGCTGCCCTCGTCGCCACCGCCGCAGGCGGCGAGCAATGCAACGAGGGACAGCAACAGGCTCGACCTGGCGGCGCGAACGGGAATCTGGGTCATTGCGGGCTCCGTGCGCTCGCCGCGCACGGGGCGCCGGCGAAAAGGCGAGAGTGTAGCCGAAAATGCGGCCGCGCCGCACGGAGCCGCGCCTCACCAGTCGTCTTCGTCATCCCACTCGCGCAAGCGCGACTTGTCCACGGCTTCCCATTGCTCGCGGCTGCGCCGCGCATGCTGTCGGACCCGCGCCACGACCCAGCCGAGGAACAGGACGACCAGCAGCGCGGCCAGCAGGAATCCTGTGCTCATCAGTCGTTGCCTCCGGCGCCGGCGCTTTGACAGCTATCGACAATCGTTTAGCATCCGCCGGGTAAGTCCGCAAACGGGTCACGCCCGCTTTCCGAGCCGCCGATGCACAACATTCCGACAATGCCCGACTGCTTGCCGTTGCGGCAGCGCCTGCGTGGCGGGGACGGGATGCCTGCCGTCGTCACGCCGCGACTCCGCGACCAGAGCGCGTAGCCCGAATCGCCCGAATCCGTGCGTTTCCGGCCACGCTACCGGAACGATGATGTGTCGCGCCCGGCGCGCGCATCCGGCGACAAGGCCAGGAACGCATGACTTACGAACTCCAGGAACAACAGGCGAACGGCTGGCGGCGTGCGCTGGCATTCGTACGTGAAGCGCTGTCGGACAACGAAGCCGACTTCACCCGCGGCTCGATCCGCCGCGCCCTCGGGCTGCTGGCAATACCGATGATGCTCGAGATGTCGATGGAGGCGATCTTCGCGGTCGTCGACATCGCCTTCGTCTCGCGGCTGGGCACCGCCGCGGTCGCAGCCGTCGGCATCACCGAGGCGCTGATCACGGTGCTGTACGCGGTCGCTATCGGGCTGGGCATGGGCGTCACCGCGATGGTCGCGCGACGCATCGGCGCGGGTGACTCCGAGGCCGCCGCGCGCGTAACCGGGCAGGCGATCTGGGTCGGGCTCGTGCTGTCGGTCGCGATCGGCGCCGTGGGCGTCAGCTTCGGCCCGGACCTGCTGGCGATGATGGGCGCGGACGCCGAGGTCATCGCGATCGGCAGCGGCTACACGACGGTGCTGATCGGCGGCTCGGCCAGCATCCTGTTCCTGTTCCTGCTGAACGCGGCCTTCCGCGGCGCCGGTGACGCACCGGTCGCGCTGCGGGCGCTGATGCTGGCCAACGGCCTCAACATCCTGCTCGACCCCTGCCTGATATTCGGCCTCGGCCCGTTCCCGGAACTCGGCGTGACCGGCGCCGCCATCGCGACGACGATCGGCCGCGGCACCGGCTGTGCCTACCTGGTCTGGTACCTGTTCGGCGGGCGCGGGCGGCTGCATTTCGGCATTGCCCATCTGCGCATCGCGCCCACGCTGATCCGGCGCATGCTGGCCATCTCGGTCGGCGGCGTCGGCCAGTTCCTGATCGCTACCTCGAGCTGGATTGCGATCATGCGCATCGTCGCCTTGTACGGCAGCGCGCCGGTTGCGGCCTACACGATCGCGCTGCGCCTGATCGAGTTCGCGCTGCTGCCCGCCTGGGGACTCGGCAACGCGGCGGCAACGATGGTCGGCCAGAACCTCGGCGCCGGCGAGCCCGACCGCGCGGAGCGCTCGGTCTGGGTCGCGGCGCGCTTCAACGCGCTGTTCCTGGCCACGCTGGGACTCCTGCTGTTCCTGCTCGCGCCGCAGATCGTGCTGCTGTTCAGCGCCGACCCGGAAATCCTGCGCTACGGCAGCGCGTGCCTGCGCATCCTCGGCATCGGCTACCCGATGTACGCTGTCGGCATGATCATCATCCAGGCGATGAACGGCGCCGGCGATACGCGCACGCCGTCGTTCCTGAACTTCATCTGCTTCTGGCTGCTGCAGATCCCGCTCGCGTACTGGCTGGCGACCGCCTTCGGCATGGGACCGAACGGCGTGTTCACCGCCATCGTCGTCAGCGAGTCGCTGCTGACACTCACCGGCGTGCTGGTGTTCCGGCGCGGCGGCTGGCGGCGCGCGCGCGCCTGAACCCGGGCGCCGGTATCATCGGCAGCGACGAGGCCCGGCACAGCGGCGGACGATCCATGCAGGACAGGCACACGGACACGACGGCGGAGGCGCCGCTGATCGACATCCGCCGCGCGACCGTGTACCGCGGCAGCACCCGGGTGTTCGAGAATTTCGACCTGACGATCGAGCAACACCGGCAGGTGGCAATCCTCGGCCCGAACGGCTCCGGCAAGTCGACCTTGCTCAAGCTGGTCACCCGCGAACTCTACCCGGTGGTCCGGCCGGGCAGCTCGGTGCGCATCCTCGGCCGGGAGACCTGGAACGTCTGGGAGCTGCGCACGCACATCGGGCTGGTTTCGCATGACCTGCAGCACCGCTACCGCGAGGGCGTGCGCGGCCTCGACGTCGTGGTCTCCGGGTTCCTCGCGAGCATCGGCGTGCACGGGCTGCTGGCCCGGCAGGTCACGCAGGAGCAGCTGCGCCGCGCCCGTGCGGTCATGGCGGAGCTCGGCGTGGCCGAGTACGCGGAGCGGCCCTTCGGCAAGCTCTCCACCGGCCAGCAGCGACGCTGCCTGCTCGCGCGCGCGCTGGTGCACGACCCGCACACGCTGGTACTCGACGAGCCGACCGCCGGGCTCGACCTGGCCGCGAGCTTCGACTACCTCGCCCGCCTGCGGGCGCTGGTGCGGGCCGGCAAGAACATCGTGCTGGTCACGCACGCGGTGCACGAGGTGCCGCCGAGCTGCGACCGGGTGATCCTGCTGCGCGAAGGGCGAATCGTCGCGGACGGCAGCCGCGAGGCCGTGCTGACGCGCGCGCACCTGGCCGAGACCTTCGGCGTCGAGCTCGAGGTCGAGCGTATCGGCGACTGGTACCACGTGAGCCCGCCCGCCGCCGACTGAGAACGCTGGCAGCAAAACGTGACGCAATCGGGCGCGACGCGCGCGCGCCCGGCCTAGGGTGCTCACCTGAGACTCACCCGCGACAGCCTGCCCGCCGCCCTGCTGCTGGCGCGCGCCGCGGCGCCGGCCGC
>CALALV010000175.1 GCA_937925605.1 uncultured Woeseia sp. | reverse complement strand
CCGGCGCGCGGCCCGCCGTGCGTCACCAGACCGGCGCGCGCACGGCGACCGAGGCGGATGCCGCCTACCGCGACGCCGGCGCGGAAGCCGAACTCTGCGATTACATCGAGGACATGGCCGCGGCTTACGGCTGGGCCGACCTCGTCGTCTGCCGGGCCGGCGCGCTGACCGTTGCCGAGGTCTCGGCGGCCGGACTCGGCGCCGTGTTCGTGCCGTTCCCGGCCGCCGTCGACGATCACCAGACAGCCAACGCGCGCGGCCTGGTCGACGCAGGCGCCGCGCTCGTGTTGCAGGAAGCCGAGCTCGATGCCGCGCGCCTCGCGTCGGTGCTCGGCGAGTGGTGCGCGGATCGCGCGGGCCTGCTCGCGCGGGCCGAGGCGGCGCGCGCCCGTGCACGGCCATCGGCGCTGGCCGACATCACCGGCGTCTGCCTGGAACTCGCGGAGGCGGCCCCGTGATCGAACGCATGCGCCGCATCAACCGCGTCCATTTCGTCGGCATCGGCGGCTCCGGCATGTCCGGCATCGCCGAGGTGATGCTGAGCCTGGGCTACCGCGTGCAGGGCTCCGACCTGGCGCGCGGCAGCACCGTCGCCCGGCTCGAGAAGCTCGGCGCTCAGGTATTCATCGGCCACGACGCGAAGCACGTCGCGCAAGCGGACGCCGTCGTCGTCTCGAGCGCCGTGCGCGAGTCGAACCCGGAAGTCGTCGCCGCGCGCGAGCTGCGCCTGCCGGTCGTCGCGCGCGCGGAGATGCTCGCCGAGCTGATGCGTTTCCGCTACTCGATCGCGGTCGCCGGAACCCACGGCAAGACCACGACGACCAGCCTGGTAGCGAGCGTGCTCGCCGAGGGCGGGCTCGATCCGACCTTCGTCATCGGCGGCCGCCTGAAGAGCGCGGACAGCAACGCGCGGCTCGGCCGCGGCGACTACCTGGTGGCGGAGGCCGACGAGAGCGACGCCTCGTTCGTACACCTGAAACCGATGCTCGCGGTCGTGACCAACATCGACGCCGATCACATGTCGACCTACGCGGGCGACCTCGACCGGCTGCGCCACGGCTTCGTCGAGTTCCTGCACAACCTGCCGTTCTACGGTCTCGCAGTCGTGTGCGCGGACGACGCCGGCGTGGCGAGCATCATGGGCGAGATCAACCGCTCCGTCGTTACCTACGGCCTCGCGGACGAGGCCGACGTCCGCGCGGAAAACGTCCGGCATGCCGAGCGCTACACCGAGTTCGACGTCGTCAGTCGCGACCGCGACGGCAGGCTGGCCGTCCGCCTGCACCTGCCCGGACTCCACAACGTCCGCAACGCGCTGGCGGCGATCGCCGTCGCCCACGAACTGGGCATCGGCGACGACGCGGTCGCGGCGGCGCTGACCGCGTTCGAGGGCATCGACCGGCGCTTCCAGTCGCTTGGCGAAGTGCAGACGACCGCCGGCAGCGTGCTGCTGATCGACGACTACGGGCACCACCCGACCGAGATCGCGGCGACGATCGCCGCCGCGCGCGCCGGCTGGCCGGGGCGCCGCGTCGTGCTGATGTTCCAGCCGCATCGCTACAGCCGCACGCGCGACCTGCTGGACGACTTCGCGAGCGTCCTTTCGGAGGTCGACGTGCTGCTGCTGCTCGAGGTCTACGCGGCCGGCGAGGACCCGATCGCCGGCGCCGACGGCCGGGCGATGGCCCGCGCCGTGCGCAGCCGTGGCGGCGTCGAGCCGGTCTTCGTCGATTCCTTCGACGAAGCGCTGGCCGTGCTGCCGGGCCTGCTGGCCGACGGCGACCTGCTGCTGACGATGGGCGCGGGCGACATCGGCGCCTTCGCGGCGCGCCTGCCCGCCGAGCTCGGCGCCATGCCGGCGCGCGGGGTGCGCTCATGATGGCCGCGCTGTCCTCGCAGCCGCGCGGCGAACTGCGCCGCGACGAGCCGATGAGCCGGCATACTTCGCTGCGCGCCGGCGGCCCGGCCGAGCTGTTCTTCCGGCCGGCGGACGTCGACGACCTGTCCGGCTTCCTGCGCGAGCTGGATCCCGCGACGCCCGTGTTCTGGTTCGGCCTCGGCTCGAACCTGCTCGTGCGCGACGGCGGCCTGCGCGGCGTCGTCGTCGCGACCGGCGGCCTGTTCCGCGAGCTCGAGCGCGAGGGTCCTGCGCGGGTGCGCGCCGGCGCGAGCCTGCCGTGCACGCAGCTCGCGCGCCAGTGCATCCGCTGGGGCCTGGGCCCCTCGGAGTGGTTCGCCGGCATACCCGGAACGGTCGGCGGCGCGCTCGCGATGAACGCGGGCGCGCACGGCGGCGAGACCTGGGAGCGGGTCGTCAGCGTGCGCACGATGGATCGTGCCGGGCGCATTCGCGAGCGCGGGCCCGCGGACTACGAGGTGGGCTACCGGCACGTCGCCGGGCCGGCCGGCGAGTGGTTCATCGAGGCGCTGTTCGAGTTCGACCCGGACGCGAAGCCGAGCATGCAGGCCATGAAGGACATGCTCGCGAAGCGACGCGACACGCAGCCGCTCGGCCTGCCGAGCTGCGGCTCGGTATTTCGCAACCCGCCGGGCGATCACGCCGCGCGCCTGATCGAGAGCTGCGGGCTCAAGGGATTCGGCGTCGGCGGCGCCGTGGTCTCGGACAAGCACGCGAATTTCATCATCAATCGCGACGACGCGAGCGCGACCGACATCGAGGCGGTCATTCGCCATGTGCAGGCCACCGTCCGCGCCGAGTGCGGCGTCGAGCTCGTCTGCGAAGTCCGGATTGTCGGCGAGGAGTCCGCATGAGCGCGCCGACCGACCGCATCGTCGTCGAGGATCCGCGCGAGTTCGGGCGTGTCGCGGTGCTGCTCGGCGGTTTTTCCGCCGAGCGCGAGGTGTCGCTGACGAGCGGAAAGGCAGTGCTCGAGGCGCTGATAGCGCGCGGCGTCGCGGCGGAAGCCTGGGACCTGGCGGAGCGCGACCTGCGCGCGTTCGCGGCGGCCGGATTCGACCGCGCCTGGATCGCGCTGCACGGGCCCGGCGGCGAGGACGGATCGCTGCAGGGGGCGCTGGAATGGCTCGGCGTGCCGTACACCGGCAGCGGGGTCATGGCCTCGGCCGTCGCGATGGACAAGGTGCTGAGCAAGCACGTGTTCAGCGCCGCCGGCATCCCGACCCCGGCGTACCGGGTCGTGCGCAGCGTCGCCGAGGCGCGGCTGGCGGCGGACGCCTTCGGCTACCCGCTCGTGACGAAGCCGGCCCGCGAGGGATCCAGCGTCGGCATGAGCAAGGTGTTCGACGCGAGCGAGCTCGACGAGGCGACGGAACTCGCGCTCGGCTTCGGCGCGCCGGCGCTGGTCGAGACCTGCATCGTCGGCCGTGAACTCACGGTATCGGTGCTGCAGGGCGTCGCGCTGCCGAGCATCCGGATCGAAACGCCGCGCGTCTTCTACGACTACCGCGCGAAGTACGAGTCGGAGCGGACCCGTTACATCTGTCCCGGCAGCCGCGACGCCGACGACGAGGCCCGCTACGCCGCGCTGGCACTCGAGGCTTTCGAGCTGCTCGGCTGCAGCGGCTGGGGGCGGATCGACTTCATGACCGGCCGCGACGACGAGCCGCAGGTGCTCGAGGTCAACACGGTACCCGGCATGACGAGTCACAGCCTCGTCCCGATGGCGGCACGCGAGGTCGGCATCGACTTTGCGGAGCTGTGCTGGCGTGTACTCGAGACCAGCATGCGCAACCAGGCGACGCGCGCGCGGGAGGTGGCGGCCAATGGCGCGTAAACAGGCCAGGCGCCGGAAGAGCGAGCCGCGGCCGCGCCTGCGGCTGCCGAAGCTGCCCCTCGCGCGCATCGCGATGGCGCTCGTGGCGAGCGGCGTCGTGTTCGCGACCTATCGCCTGAGCGCGACGCTCCTGGACCGGCCGATCACGGCCATCACGATCGACGGGCCGTTCCAGCGCGTGAGCGCGCTGCAGATCGAGGAAGCGATCGCCGACGAGCTGTCGCGCGGCTTCCTGACGGCCGATCTCGACGCGGTCCAGGCACGCCTGACCGCGCTGCCCTGGATCGACCGCGCGAACGTCGTGCGTCGCTGGCCGGGGCAGCTCGAGATCAGCGTGACCGAGCAGGTGCCGGCCGCGTGCTGGGGCGAGAACGGCCTGCTGAATACGCGCGGCGAGCTGTTCGTGCGCGATGCGCGCCACGTGCCCGCGGAGTTGCCGCGCCTGTCCGGGCCGGACGGACGGTCCGCCGAGGTCGCAGAGCGCTACCTGACGATCCGCGAACAGCTGATCCCGCGCGGCCTCGACGTGCGCGAGCTGACGCTGGACGCCCGCGGCGCATGGTCGATGACGCTGTCGAACGGCATCGAGATCCGTCTCGGCCGGCGCAACGTCGCCGAGCGCACCGCGCTGTTCCTCGACGTCGTCGCCGATCTGGTCACGCGCCGAGCGCGCGACATCGTCTTCGTCGACATGCGCTATTCGAATGGTTTCACGGTCGGCTGGCACGGCGAGGCGCCGGCCATGTCCGAGGACGAGCCTGGCGGCCGGCAGATGCTGGCCGGAACGGCAATGAACGCCAATCCCGGGGATGCGAACGAGTGAGCAAGCGAGCGGAGAAAAACCTGATCGTCGGCCTCGACATCGGCACGTCGAAGGTCGTTGCAATCGTCGGCGAGGTCACCGAGGACGGCGGCATCGAGGTCGTCGGCATCGGTTCGCACCCGTCGCGGGGCCTGAAAAAGGGCGTCGTCGTCAACATCGAGTCGACGGTGCACTCGATCCAGCGCGCCGTCGAGGAAGCCGAGCTGATGGCCGGCTGCGACATCCATTCGGTGTACGCGGGCATCGCCGGCAGCCACGTGCGCAGCCTGAACTCGCACGGCATCGTCGCGATTCGCGACAAGGAAGTCAGCGCCGGCGACGTTGACCGCGTCATCGACGCGGCGCGCGCCGTCGCGATCCCGGCCGACCAGAAAATCCTGCACATCCTGCCGCAGGAATTCCTGATCGATAACCAGGAAGGCATCCGCGAGCCGATCGGCATGTCCGGCGTGCGCCTCGAGGCCAAGGTGCACATGGTGACCGGCGCTGAGTCCGCCGCACAGAACATCGTCAAGTGCGTGCAGCGCTGCGGCCTCGAAGTCGACGACATCGTGCTCGAGCAGCTCGCGTCCAGCTACTCGGTGCTGACCGAGGACGAGAAGGAGCTCGGTGCCTGCATCGTGGACATCGGCGGCGGCACGACCGACATCGCGGTATTCCTGGGCGGCGCGATCCAGCACACCGCGGTGATCCCGATCGCCGGCGACCAGGTCACGAACGACATAGCCGTGTCGATGCGTACGCCGACGCAGTATGCCGAGGAGATCAAGATCAAGTACGCCTGCGCGCTGTCGCAGCTCGCGAACTCGGACGAGACGATCGAGGTGCCGAGCGTGGGCGACCGGCCGCCCCGGCGGCTCGCGCGGCAGACGCTCGCAGAGATCGTCGAGCCGCGTTTCGAGGAGCTGTTCGGCCTGATCCGCGACGAGCTGCGGCGATCCGGCTTCGAGGAGCTGATCGCCGCCGGCGTCGTGATCACCGGCGGCAGCGCGAAGATGGAAGGCGCGGTCGAGCTGGCCGAGGAGGTCTTCCACATGCCGGTGCGCCTCGGCGCGCCGCAGTACGTAGAGGGCCTGACGGAGGTGGTGCGCAACCCGATCCACGCCACCGGCGTCGGCCTGCTCCTGTACGGCTACGAGAACCTGGCGCGCCGCGGACGCCGCAGCGCGCCGGTAGGGGGATCCATAGGCGACGTGTGGGAACGCATGAAAGCCTGGTTCCAGGGACGATTCTGAGGTCCGCCGCCGGGCGGCGGCGGACGAAGTAAAGGGCGCGGCGCCTGCGGGCGTTCGCAGTAGCAAGGAAGAGTGAGCAAACAGGGAAACGCGAGATCCTGAAGCGGAGGAAATACTCATGTTCGAGTTGATGGATGCGCACAGCCAGAGTGCGGTAATCAAGGTCATCGGAGTCGGCGGTGGCGGCGGCAATGCCGTCGCGCACATGGTCAACGCCGGCATCGAGGGCGTGGACTTCATTTGCGCCAACACGGACGCACAGGCGCTGAACTCGGCGCGCGTGCGCACGGCGCTGCAGATAGGTTGCAACATTACCAAGGGACTCGGCGCCGGCGCCGACCCCGACGTCGGCCGGCAGGCGGCCATGGAGGACCGCGACCGGATCCAGGAGGTGATCGAGGGCGCGGACATGCTGTTCATCACCGCCGGCATGGGTGGTGGCACCGGTACCGGCGCGACGCCGGTCGTGGCGCAGGTGGCGAAGGAACTCGGCATCCTGACCGTCGCGGTCGTGACCAAGCCGTTCGAGATGGAAGGCGGCAAGCGCATGGCGATTGCCGAGCACGGCATCGGCGAGCTCGGCAAGTACGTCGACTCGCTGATCACGATCCCGAACGAGAAGCTTCTGACCGTGCTCGGTGGCGACACCACCCTGCTCGACGCGTTCCGCGCGGCGAACCAGGTGCTGCAGGGTGCCGTGCAGGGCATTGCCGAGCTGATTACGCGCCCGGG
>CALALV010000174.1 GCA_937925605.1 uncultured Woeseia sp. | reverse complement strand
CCGCCGAGCCCTTCGTCGACAAGCTGCTCATCCACAACGACGGCCACGCCGGCGGTGGCATCACGCTGTCCTGGGGCACCTCGACGCTCGCACTCGAACTCGCAATGCAGAGCGAGCACCGGCAGGCCGCCGTGCTCGGCTGCGGCGCCGTGGGTCTTGCGAGCGCGCGGCTGCTGCAGCGGCACGGCTGGGACGTGACGATCTACGCGGCGGCGCTGCCGCCGGCGACGACCTCGAACATCGCCGGCGCGCAGTGGTCGCCGGCCTCGGTGTTCGACCGCGACGCGGTGTCGGCGCGGCACCTGGACGAACTCGGCGTTGCCGCGCGTCACGCCTACCGCGAGTTCCAGTACCTCGTCGGCCCGGACTACGGCGTGCGCTGGATCAGCAACTACTTCCTGTCCGACGCGCCGGCCGAGCTCACGGACATGCGCCTGCGCTACCCGGACGTGTTCCCGGAGCTCGGGCCGCTCGGGCCGGGCGAGCACCCGTTCCCGGCGCCGCACGTCATGCACTTCGACACGATGTTCATCGAGCCGCCGGTCTACCTGCCCGCGCTGATGCGCGACGTGCGCGGCGCGGGCGGCCGCATCGTCGTGCGCGAATTCCGCGCTGCGCAGGAACTCGCGACGCTGACCGAGCCGGTCGTCGTCAACTGCACGGGGCTCGGCAGCCGCGCGCTGTTCGGCGACGAGGAGCTGGTGCCGGTCAAGGGCCAGCTGGTCGTGCTGAAGCCGCAGGCCGAGCTCGAGTACCTGATGATCTACGACGGCCGCTACATGTTCCCGCGCACGGACGGCGTTTTGCTCGGCGGCAGCTTCGACCGCGGCGACTGGTCGCTCGAGCCGGACCCGGCGCTGACCGCCGACATTCTCGCCGACCACGCGGAGATATTCGCCGCGATGGACGATCCCTGGGCTCTGCCCTGGCAATGAGCCCGCCACCGACAGGAACGACGACGACATGCGACGACTGATCACGACCTGCTGCATCCTGCTGGCCGGCCGCGCCGAGATACCTGGCGCCGCCGCCCCTGCCGGAGCTGGTGTGGTGAAGGGCTTTGTTCTTATCGTCGTTCGCGATCTGCGTCTGGCCCTGCGCCAGCGCGCCGATGCCTGGCTGGCGGTGCTTTTCTTCGTGCTGACCGCGGCGTTGTTTCCCTTCGGCGTCGGGCCGGAAGCAAAGCTCCTGGCGCGCATTGCCCCCGGCATTATCTGGGTGGTTGCCCTGCTGGCGGTGCTGCTTTCTCTGGAGCGCCTGTTTCTGGAGGACTTCGAGGACGGCAGCCTGGAGCAACTCGTGCTGTCCTCGCTGCAGCTGGAACTGGCGGTGCTGGGCAAGGTGCTGGCGCACTGGCTCACCACCGGGCTGCCGCTGATCG
>CALALV010000173.1 GCA_937925605.1 uncultured Woeseia sp. | reverse complement strand
TCTGGGCCGACGGCTACCTCTGGGCCGACGGCTACCTCTGGGCCGACGGCTACCTGTGGGCCGACGGCTACTCGTTCACCGACAGCAGCGGCGCAAGCTCCGTCAACAGCACGGGCTACCTGTGGGCCGACGGCTACCTGTGGTCGGACGGCTATCTGTGGAGTGCGTCGCTCGGCGAGGGCATGGCCATCAATGTCTGGGTCGAGGAGCAACTCGCGCCGGAGCCTGCCGGCGAAGAACCGCAGCCCAGCGAACCGGCCACCGAAGAGAGCACCAGCAGTCAGCCGACCAAGGGCGGGGGCAAGGGCCGCAAGTAACCGGCTGGCCAAGGGGCGCGCAAGCGTCGCTGGGCGTCCTGAGGGGGTAAATGCCTCGACGTCGCGACGCGATCTCCGCGCACTGACCGGGCAGGGTCGCATTCCGCCGCGAACCTGCGCCACCCGGGCGGCGGGCCCGCGGTGCCCGCAATGCCGCCCGAATCGCGCCGCGCACAAGGACCGTCGGTCGCCAGTTCCCTGCGCCGGAATTCAGGCGTAGAGTGCGCGCCGCGGACGCTTCCCGTCCCCGAGCCGTGCCGTGAAACTGCACACGAAGATCGTCATCGCACTCGCCGCCGGCGCCGGCGCCGGCATCCTCGCCAACGCCCTGCTCGCCGATGCGGCCTGGCTCAAGTGGACGACGCGCGTAGTGCTCGTCCCGACCGGCCAGGTGTTCCTGCGCCTGCTGCTGATGGTCGTCGTGCCACTGGTATTCGCCTCTCTGATACTCGGCGTCGCGCGCATCGGCGACGTCGGCAAGCTCGGCCGGATCGGTGGGCGCACGCTCGCGTACTTTCTCGCCACGACGACGCTGGCCGTGCTGCTCGGCATCGGCCTCGTCAACCTGGTCGAGCCCGGCGCCGGCATGGACGCCGGGACCCGCACGCTGCTGCTCGAGACCTTTGCCGCCGATACGGGCGCGAAGCTCGCCACGCCGCCCACCGCGTTCGGCGTCGACATGCTGGTCAACATCGTCCCGCGCAACCCGGTGCAGGCCGCGGCGACAATGGACATGCTCGGCATCATCTTCTTCGCGCTGGCCTTCGGCATCGCGCTGGGCATGCTGCCCGCGGAACGGGCGGCGCCGATGCTCGACCTGATGCAGTCGATCGCCGACGTCACCGTCAAGATCATCGAGATCACGATGCGCTTCGCGCCGGTCGGCGTATTCGCGCTCGTCTTCGTCGCGATGTACCGCTTCGGCTGGCACCTGCTCGAGCAGCTCGGCGTGTACATCGCCGTCGTGCTCTTTGGCCTGCTGCTGCACGCGGGCGTCACGCTGTCGCTCGCCGTACGCCTGCTCGGACGGCTGAGCCCGGCCGTGTTCTGGCGCCGGGCGCGCGCCAGCCTGGTAACGGCGTTCAGCACCAGCTCAAGCAACGCCACGCTGCCTACTAACATGACGGTCGCGCGCGAGCAGTTCGGCGTGTCCGGGCCGATTGCGGGCTTCGTGCTGCCGCTCGGCGCGACGATGAACATGAACGGCACGGCGCTGTTCGAGGGCGTCACGGTGCTGTTCCTCGCGCAGGTCTTCGGCGTCGAGCTCACGCTCGGCCAGCAACTCGTCGTCGTCGTGCTCGCGGTCGTGACCGCCGTCGGCGCCGCCGGCGTGCCGGGCGGTTCGCTGCCGCTGATGACGATCGTGCTCGCGGCCATCGGCGTGCCGGGCGAAGCGATCGGCGTGATCATCGGCGTCGACCGCATCCTCGACATGTGCCGCACGACCGTCAACGTGGCCGGCGACCTGAGCGCGGCGGTGTACCTCGAGCGCCGCGAGGCCGCGGACCTGCGCGAGGCAGCCCGCACGGCGCCGGCCGCCTGAGTCCGCCTGGCAGCCCGCGCCCGGGCAGGCGCTCGAAGCGAGCGCCAACCGCGAGGTCGCGACGCTGCGTGCGGGGCTGGAACAGGGGCTCGCCGCGCTCGCGCCCGCCACGAAGCACGCGGTGCTGATGGCGATGCTGAGCGGCGAGCCGGAGTACTTCCTTACGGCATCTCGGTCGTGATCTCCTCGACCTCGCGCCGCTTCTGCGTCGGCGTGATACGCGGGTAGCCGTAGAAGATCAGCCCGGCAACGAACGCGTCTACCGGGTCGACGCCGAGCAGCTCGAAGAAGCGCGCGTCGCGCGTGATCGCGCCCGTGGACCACTTGGTCGCGACGCCGGCCTCGGACAGGTAGAGCATCAGGTTCTGGATCGCGCAGCAGCAGCTCGCGTAGTCCTCCTGCTGGCGCAGCTCGTCGGCCGAGCGCCGGCAGGTCACGACCAGCCAGCCCGGCCGCTCGGCGGCGGCCGCGGCCTTGAAGTCGGCGGCCTTCTCGCCCTTCTTCTCCGCCGTGATCGCGCGGGTCAGCTCGACCGCGCGTGCGATCGACTCGTCGCCGAGCACGTAGAAATGCCAGGGCTCGGTGACGTGGTGGTTCGGCGCCCAGCGCGCGACCTCGATCGCCTCGAGCAGCAGCTTACGCGCGACCGGCTGTTTCAGGAACTGGCCGACCGTGCGCCGACCGCGGATGCGCTCGCCGAGCAGCCGCAGCGAGCGGCGCGTGTCGTCCGGCGCCGCCCGGCTCACGGCCGCTCCAGCACCATGGCGATGCCCTGGCCGACGCCGATGCACATCGTCGCCAGCGCGTAGCGCCCGCCGCGGCGCACCAGTTCGTGCACGGCCGTCGTGACCAGCCGCGCGCCCGACATGCCGAGCGGGTGGCCGAGCGCGATCGCGCCGCCGTTCGGGTTCACGTGCTCCGCGTCGTCGGCCACGCCGAGCTCGCGCAGCACCGCGAGTCCCTGGGCGGCGAAGGCCTCGTTCAGCTCGATCACGTCCATGTCCGTGATCGCAAGCCCGGCGCGCGCGAGCGCCTTCTGCGCCGCCGGCACCGGCCCGATGCCCATCACGCGCGGCTCGACGCCCGCGGCGGCCCAGGCGACGACGCGCGCCAGCGGCTCGAGCCCCTGCGCCTTCGCCGCGGCCTCGTTCGCGAGCAGCAGCGCGCAGGCGCCGTCGTTTATGCCCGAGGCGTTGCCGGCCGTGACCGTGCCGCCCTCGCGCACGATCGGTTTCAGTTTCGCGAGCGCTTCTATCGTCGAGTCCGGCCGCGGATGCTCGTCCGCATCGACGACGAGCGGCTCGCCGCGGCGCTGCGGAATCGTGACCGGCACGATCTCGGCGGCCAGCCGGCCGGCCTCGATCGCGGCCGCGGCCTTCAGCTGGCTCGCGAGCGCGAAGCGGTCCTGGTCGGCGCGCGACACCTTGTATTCGTCCGCCACGTTTTCGGCCGTCTCCGCCATCGAGTCGATGCCGTACTGGCGCTCCAGCTCGCGGTTCACGAAGCGCCAGCCGAGGGTCGTGTCGAAGATCTCGGCCCTGCGGCTGAACGCGTGCTCGGGCTTCGGCATGACGAACGGCGCGCGCGACATCGACTCGACGCCGCCGGCGATGCCAAGCGACGCCTGGCCCGCGCGGATCGCGTCCGCGAGGTTCGCGACGGCATTCAGGCCCGAGCCGCAAAGCCGGTTCACGGTCGCGGCCGGCACCGTCGGCGGCAGGCCGGCGAGCAAGAGCGACATGCGCGCGACGTTGCGGTTGTCCTCGCCGGCCTGGTTCGCGCAGCCGTAGACGAGGTCGTCGAGCGCGGTCGGATCCAGCGAAGGGTGGCGCTCGATGAGCGCCCTGATCGGGATCGCCCCGAGATCGTCAGCGCGCACGGCGGACAGCGCGCCGCCGTAGCGGCCGATCGGCGTGCGCACGGCCGCGCAGATCCAGGCATCGGTCATGCGGGTATCAGTCCTCGACGGCGAGCGCCGTCCTGTCGGGGGTGCGCTCGTAGCGGCGGCCCATGTAAATGCCCGTCGCCGCCCAGGCGGCGGCGACGACGGCGCCGATTATAGCAATGCCGCCGAGGCCCAGGCCGATCAGCGCCGTGACGCCCGTGTAGGCCCAGGCCGTCAGCATGTCGCCGCCGCGGTAGACGACAATGTCGATGACCGGCTTGGCCTTGTAGCGCCGCTCGCGGTCCGTGAGCGTGAACAGCATCTCGCGGCCGGGCCGCGTGATCGCGTAGTTGCCGGCGCGGCGCAGGACCTGCAGGCCGACCAGCACCATCAGCACCGGGCTGGCGGCGACCAGCAGGAAGCCGGCGACCATCAGCACCGGCAACAGCGCGAGCGTCGTCGGCATGCCGAAGCGCGTGGCCAGGCGGCCGGTGCCGAACAGCGCCGTGACGATTGCGAGCGTGTTGACGACGAGGTCGATGCCGCCCCACCACTGCGTGCGTGTCGCGCGCTCGAAGTCGCGCAGCAGGTCGCGGATCTCGTAGTAGAACATCGTGTTGATCGCGACGTACAGGAGTATGAACAGCGCGATGCCGCGCAGGTAGGGATCTTTCAGCAGCAGCGTGAAGCCGGAGAACGGGTTGCGGCTGAGCTGCAGCTGGCGCTCGAGGTCGGCGCTCAGCTCGGCGTTGCCGAGCTGTGTCGATTTCAGGCGCTCCAGCGTGCCTATCAGCGGGATCGGCAACAGCATCATCGTCGCCGCAATCAGCATCAGGTTCAGCGTTCCGAGATCGTCGGCGAAGAAGGTCGCGATCGCGGGGCCGGCAACCGCACCGGCGCTCGCGCCGGTCGCGATGATCGCGAACAGGCGCTTGGCCTGCTCGCGGTTGAACACGCCGGTCATGAAGCTCCAGAAGACCGACACGTGGAACAGGCTGAACACGCTTATCCAGACGTAGAACAGCTTGTCGAGCCAGACCGCGTCCGGCAGGGCGCGGGCGCCCGCGTAGAACGCGAAAAAGCTCGCCGCGAAGAACGCGTACACCGCTGGCACGAGCCGGTCGAAGCGCACGTGCGGGATGATCGCGCCGTAAAGCACGACGGCCGGCACGCTGAAGACGAAGGTACCGGTCCAGAGCAGGCTGAGCTCGGTGTCGGTGAACTCGCTGGCCAGCGAGTCGCGCACGGGCCGCAGGATGAAGTACGCGGCCATCATCAGGAAAATGAACAGGAAGGCGAGCAACGTCGCCCTGATTTCCTGCGGCTCGACTTTCGTGGCCGCCCGGACGATGCGCGCGACGGGCCCGCCGCCGGGTCTGCTCTCGCTCATGCCCTGCCCCCCTTACCGCCAACCGGCGCGAGCGGCCAAGCCTGCCACAGGCGTACGCACAAAAAAACGGGCCGCGAACGGCCCGTATTGCCCGAAGCGAAGCGCCGCCGCGCTCAGGGTCCGGCCCTGCGCGCAGCGCTGAGCAATTCGTCCGCCGGCAGGCGCACCTTGTAGTCGGCGTTGACGTAGTCGAAAACGATCTCGCCGTTCGCGTCGACGACGTAGACCGCCGGCACGGCAAGCGCGTTGTGTCGGCCGATCGACGAGCCCGCGTAGTCGCGCTGCTTGCGCTCGAGATAGTCGGTCAGGCCCTTGTCGATACGGAACGCGATACCGAGCGCGAGCGCCGCCTGCATGTCGGCGTCGGACAGGATCAGGTAATCGCGCTCCGCGATGTCGGCCTGCGTGTCCGCCTGCAGCCCGGCGTAGAGCTGCTCCGGCCGGTCGCCGGACAGGAACAGCACGTCGAGGCCCATGGCGCGAATCTCGGGAATCACGTCGCGCAGCTCCGACAGGTGCAGGTTGCAGTACGGGCACCAGCCGCCGCGGAACGTGATCAGCACGGCCGGGCGCTCGAGTGCGTCCGGCTCGAAGCGGTAGGGCTCGTCCGCCACGCTGCGCACCGTGAAGGCCGGCGCGCGCTCGCCGGTGCGCGCGGGATCGACGTCTGCCGCGCTGGCCGGCAGCGCGGCGTAGTCGTTCGCAGCGCTGCGCACGCCGTGCGACAGCACGAAAGTCGAGACCAGCAGGAAGAGGAAGCTTGCGTAAACGTAGCCGCGGCCGGAAATCATGGAATGCTCCTGAAGCAGGTATGCGTCCATGGACCGGCCGATCGGCCGGAATATTACGCGCCCCCGCGGCGTTCGGGCGACGGCCACGGCCCGCCGGCGATCCGCACCGGACCCGCCTGCGACCCGCGGCCAGCGGGACCGGCGCGGCCGTTCCGGGTAGCGCCGTCGCCTCGGCTTCGGCCTGCCGCGAACGGCGCGCGGGCGACGGTCAGGAGACGATCTTCAGCGCGATCCAGGGGACGACGAACAGGGTCAGCGTCGCCAGCTTGAAGGCGACGATCCCGGCATAGTGAATCGCGTCGAAGCGCTCGACCGGCAGCCGGAACCAGCGCGTGTGCAGGCGGTAGACGAAGTCGTGCGCGAAGACAATGAAAGCCGCCCACCAGGCCAGCAGGCCGAAGTTGATCACGGCACACCAGCCGAGTAACGCGCTCAATTGTTGCAGTTCCATAGCAGCTCCCCGCGGCTCAGAATATCCACCAGCCGTCGTCGAGATCGTCCTCGCAACGCGCGAGCTGCGCGCCCCATTCCTTCGCCCGGTACTCGACCTTGCGTGCCGTGTCCACGAGCCAGCGCTTGCCGCGATAGCTGCGGCGCTGCCAGCCGGTGTGACCCTCGTGGTAGGCGAGGTACTGGTTGTACGGGTCCCACTTCGACACGCCGAGGGTCTTCTGGGTCTTGTTCGTGTACCAGCCAACGAAGTCGATCGCGTCGCCGAAGTCGTCGCGGTCCGCGAAGCGGCCGCCGGCCTCCTGCTGGTACCACTTCCAGGTGCTGTCGAGCACCTGCGCATAGCCGTAGGCGTTCGACGGGCGGGTCCACGGGATGAAACCGAGCAGCTTGCGCCGCGGCGGGCGCGCGTCGAAACGGAACGAGGACTCCTGGCGGATGATCGACATCTGCACGTGCACCGGCGTGCCCCAGCGCTTCTCGGATTTTTTCGCGTCGCCGTACCAGCCGGGCTTCTCGTCGAAGATCGCGCAGATGTTCTCGACGTTTGCCGGCGGCGTCGTCGCGCAGGCGGCGGCGAGCAGCAGCCAGCCCAGGGCGCACACGATGGACAGCAGCCGGTACTTCATCGCGCGATTATAGCCCCGCGGCGCCGCCCAGCCGCGCGAGCAGCGCGGCGTGCCGGTCCCGGCGCACGGCATCGTCGTCGGCTGCGCAGCGCAGGCGCTCCAACGTCGCCAGGTAGCGGGCCGGGAATCCGTGGTGCCGGCCGCCGGCCAGCACCAGGTCACGGTACCAGTCGTATGGCTGCAGCCGATCGTCGAGGTAGTCCGCATGCCCGAGGTAGGTGAAGCAGGCGCCGTAGCCGGGCACCTCGAGTTCGGCACGCTCGTAGCCGCTGCCCTCGACCCCGTCGAGGCGCAGCGCATCGCTCGCGGACAGCGAGTAGACGGCGACCCAGATACCCGCGGCCCCGCGCCGCAGGGTGCACTTGCCGGAGCCGTCCGCGCCGCGCTTGTTGAACGCGAGCTCCCAGCCGGGCACCGCCGCGCTGCCTTCGGGGACCGCGGACGGCGTGCGCTCGGCGAGGCGCAGCGGATGGAGGTTGGAACCGTAGGCGGCGTAGCGCATCGCGCAGACCCTAGCAGGTCGCGCGCGCGTATTCATGCCGTGCTCAGCCGGCGAGCAGCGCGTGAGCCGGCAGCGCGACGTAGGCGGTCGCGAAACCGGTCAGCCAGAGCAGCGTCGCGGCAAACAGGATCTGCCGGTTCCAGCGGTTCGCCGCGCGGCAGGCCGCGGCCAGGCGCGGGTCCGCCGGGCACTGCCGGCTGCGGCGGCTCTCGGCGATCGCGGCGGCCAGCAGCCCCGCGCCGCTCAGCGCGAAGAGCCAGGCCTTGTGCACGGCGAGGTCAACGAGGAACGGCAGGTTGGCGAACAACGCGGCGGCCGCAGCGCCGAAGCCGATCGCGACCAGCAGCATCGGCAGCGCGCAGCACAGCAGAGTCGAGCCCGCTGCCAGCAGCAGCAGCCACAGCCAGTGGGCGCGGCCGCCGACCCGGTCCGGCATCTCAGTGGCCGCCGGCATTGTGCTCGCGGCCGCTGGCGGACGCCTGCCCGGCGAGCGCCGGCGCTTTCGCGCAGCTGCTGCTGCGGCGCACCGAGCGATAGGTGAAGCCCTTGCTGCGAAACAGCTCGGCCAGGAACTCGCGGGACAGTTCCGCGGTCGCGTCCGCGCAGACGAAGACGCGCCCCGTATCGAGGTCGCTGTGCACGCTGCGCACGCCCTCGATTTTCGCGAGCGCCCGCTCCGAGGTCGCGATGCAGAACGGGCAGGTGATGCCGTCGATGCGGATGATGTACTGCACCTCGTCGGCGGCGAGGGCGACGACGCCCGTCAGCAGCAGGCCGAGTGCGGCGATGCGTTTCACGGGCGCCACCTAGAAATTGATCCGCACGCTGCCGAGCACCGTGTACTCGGGCTCGACCTGCGTGCCCTTCAGGCGCTCGGCGACGGGCAGCTGCACGCCCAGGTCGAACATCAGGCGTGACGATGCCCACTGCAGACCCGGGGTCACGGCGAGGCGCGTGCCGCCCGAGTTGCCGACGGCCACGCCGCCGACCTCGCTCTGCGCCGCGTGGACGGCCGACAGTTCGAGGACCGCGAACAGGAAGCCCGCATCGACCGCACCGGTCAGCGTCGGCGCAAGCCGGTACTGGAATGAGGTCTCGGCGCGCAGCACGTCGCCGGCCTCGCGGCCGTGCGCCTCGCGGTTGACGTCGTAGCGCAGCTGGCTGTCGAGGCCCCAGCGGGTCGTCGCGACGGTCAGCACGACGCCGCCGAAGAAGTCGGTGGAGCCGTCGCCGGTCTCGCCCTCGCGACCGGTCGGCAGGATGGTGCCGGCAAACGGGGCCAGGCGCAGCGTCCGGCCGACGCCGTTTTCGCGGTAGAGCTCGTAACGCGCGAACACGGCGGAGTCGCCGATGCCGGACACGGTGGAGCCGGCGGCCTCGCGCTCGAGCATCGGCACCGAGGCGAACACGGCGAGCCGCGGCGTGACCCCGTAGCCCATCGTCGTGCGGAACAGCCGCGTGCGCACATCGACGCCCGGCGCCCCGGCGCGCGCGAACACCAGCTGGCCGCGCACGACGGCATTGCCGTCGCCGACCGGCAGCGCGGTGTTGGTCGCGATCGGCGCAGCACCGGCGGCGCCCGCGAGCAACGCGAACGCCGCGGCCAGCAGGCCGGGCCTGTCGAGCTGCTTCATGTCGCAAGCTCCCGTCTGCGGCGCCCCCGGCGGGAGCCGCTTCCTGCAGGGTTTATCGGCGGGAGCGCCGGGAACTTGACGGGCGGCTCAGCCGGCCTTCTCGAGCAGGTGGCGGCAGCCTAAGCCCACGACGTTGCGGCTGCGGGCCTTGGCGCGGTACATGGCCTGGTCGGCCGCGCGCATCAGGCCGGTCAGCGTGTTCGCATGCTCCGGGTACAGGGCCAGGCCGATGCTGGCCGTGCAGGCGAGCTGCGCCTCGCCGATCCGGTAGGGCTGCTCCAGCACCGTCGCGACCCGCGTGGCCAGCGACTCGGCGACCTCCGGCTCGACGTCCGGCACCAGCGCGACGAATTCGTCGCCGCCCGGCCGGCCGATGATGTCGCAGGCGCGCAGCGTGCGGCGCAGGCGGTCCGCGGCGATCGTCAGCAGGCGATCGCCGACCTCGTGACCGAAGCGGTCGTTGATGGTCTTGAAGTCGTTCAGGTCGATGAACAGCAGCGCGCCGGTCGCGAGGTCGTCGCTCTCGGACAGGCGGCGCGCGGCGTCGCGTTCGAAGCCGCGGCGGTTCAGCACGCCGGTCAGCGGGTCGGACCAGGCGATGGACTCCATCTGCAGTTCCTTCGCCTTGCGGTCGGTCACGTCGACGAAGGTCACAGCGACGTTGTCGCCGACCGGCTCGCCGATCACGCGCAGCCACTTGCCGCCGGCGCCGTCGTCGACGCGGGTCTCGACGTCGACGACCTCACCGTGGCGCGTATCGCACAGGAACTTGTCGACGACGGTGCGCGCCTCGTCAGCGTCCATGCCGCTGCAGGCCAGGCGGATGATCGCGCCGGCGTCGCGCTCGAGCATCGACTCGGGCGCCGCGCTGAGGAAGCGCCCGGCGGCCGCGTTCGCGAACACGCAGCGCAGGCTGCGGCTGCCCTCCTCGCTGGCCCAGCGCAGCCGCACGACGCCGTTGACGGAGTGGTCGATCAGCGTGCGCAGCAGTTTCTCGCTGCTGCGAACCTCCTGCTGCGCCCGCTCGACGTCGCTGACGTCGCGAAACAGCAGCACCTGCCCGGCGTCGCCGCTGCCTGCGCGCATCGGTGAGGCCTGCACGTGCAGGAAGCGGCCGCTTTGCGTGAGCATGCGCTGCGGCGCACCGCTGTCGAGCGCGCAGTTGACCTCCGGCACGTCAGGACCGAACAGTGCGTCCAGCGACACGCGCAACGCTTCGGACTCGCGCAGCCGGAGCATGCGTTCCGCGCCGCTGTTCAGGCCGATCACGCGCCGCCGCGCATCGACGACGACGACCGGGTCGGTCATGTTCTGGAACACCGTCGCGTAGGCGAGCGGCGTGTGCTCGACGACCTGCTCGCGCAGCACCAGCCAGGCGAACACCGGCAACAGCGCCGTGAACGTGGCCGGCACCGCCGCGGCCGCATGCGTCACGAGACCGAGATCGTGCAGCACCAGCGCGACCGTCGGCAGGCACACGGTGGCGGCGAGCAGCAGCACGACGGCACGGTTCGCCGGCGTCACCGCGCTCGAATGCAGCAGCAGCATGCCGATCGTCCAGGCCAGCAGGGCGTAGCTGTACGGCGCGTGCACGTACAGAAACCACGGACCCCAGGCCAGCGGACCCGGTCCGTGCCAGACGAGCCCGTGCAACGGGTTGCTCGCTGCGAACAGCAGCGTGGCCAGCGGCACCAGCGACAGCAGCCCCGCGGCGAGACGGCCGAGCGGCCGGCCGACGTAGGCGTGGAAGACGAGCAGGACCAGCACCGGCAGCAGCGCGGCGCCGGCGAAGTGCGCGACGCGCGCGGCGAGGCCGAGGCCCGCGCTCCCGGCGTAGGCGAGCGCACCGCCGCCGCACCAGAGCCCGACCAGGACGAACACGGCCGCAACGCGGCGGCCGCCGCTCTGCCGACTGCGCCACAGCTCGGCCGCGAGCAGCAGGTAGGCGGCCGCGGCAGCGGCGAAAACGATGGTCAGCACGGCGTCGAGACGCATTCCTGCTCGATCCGGAAGGGTTTCAGCGAAAAATCGTACGCTGCGGTTAATTTGTATTCCGGGACCTGGTCCACAGTTGCCGGAGCCCGGAGAAAGCTGAGCGATCGCTCAAGCCGGTTCCGGGGCGGCGCTGCCAGGCGCGCCGCGGGCGCCTATAATTCGCCGGACTCCGGCGGACATCGAGGGAGCCGCCATGAACGCGCCACACGACGAAGGCCCGCCACCCGGCAAGCGCCCGAAGGTCCACACCGACGAAACGGGCCACACGGTCTGGGACGACACGATCAAGACCGCCCGGTTCGAGCTGGTCTCGACGCAGCAGCTGCGCCAGCTGCTGGACGCGGCCGAGGATGCGCCGCGCGACGAAATCCGCAAGCTCGCGGCGGGCGACGAAGAGGGCTACCTGGCCCGCGATGCCGGGACGGGCATGTTCCGCGTCATCGACGACGACGACCTGCAGGCCTTGCTCGATACCCAGGACGAGGACCTGCCGGCGATCGCGCGACCGGCACCCGCGCAACCGGCGCCGGCCCCGAAAGCCGGCGGCAACGAGGACGAACTGTCGCTGGTCAGCACGCAGCGGCTGCGCAAGCTGCTCGACACGCCCGGCGGCACGGCGAAGCCCGCCGCGAAGAAGCCGCGCCGCGACGAGGGCGGCGGCTTCAATCCCTACGACTCGGGCTGAAGCCCG
>CALALV010000172.1 GCA_937925605.1 uncultured Woeseia sp. | reverse complement strand
CGGCGCCCCGGAGCCGGCGCTGCTGCTGCCGCTGCGCGCGCAGCCCGGGGCCGCGTCGCGCCTCGAGCCGCTGCGCGCGGCCATCGACGCGCACCTGCGCACGCAGGCTTGCTGCCGCGGCGCCGACGACGAGTTGCCGGCCGGCAGCCCGTGGCTCTACGTCGGCAGCGCGGAGGGCGAGACGGCGCCGGCCGGGGCCGAAGACATGCGCGAGGCCTTCGACAAGTATCCGCCGATGGTCGTGCACTACGCGCGTCCGGCAGGTGCGTGGCGACAGGCGGCCAGCGCGCTCGCGCTTCGCGACGGCGCAACGCGCATCGTCGTGACCCAGCTCGACTTCGTGCAGTACCCGAAAGCCGACAAGGGCTTCCTCGGCAAGAAGGTTGCCCTCGGGACGCGGCACGAGCAGGACGTGCGGTTCCTGAGCGCCATCGACAAGCCGATCGAAGTTCTGCAGATCTCGGGCGCGGTCCTCGATGCCGACGGCAACGAGCTGTGCGCCGGCGCGGAAGGCATCGTCGGTCGCGACGCCGCCTTCTGGGTGCAGGTGCTGGAGGCGGGGCGCGACATCGACGACGACACGCTGCAACGGGTGCTGCACGGCGAGCGGCGCGAGGACATTCCCGGCGCGCCGCTTGCCTGGCAGGCGGCCGCCGACCAGCTGCTGTGGAACCTGCTGCGGCGCTGCGCCTGACGGGCGGGCGCTGCCGCGGGCCCGCCGGCGGGCGGCAGGCAGGACGGGCCGTGCTAACGGCGCATCATTTCTTCCATCGTGACTTCGCGGTAGCCGGCCGGCACCTGCATCCGCGCGGCGTCGATCGCTCCCGTGTCGATGCTGACGAGCGCGGAGGGATTGCCGGAGCCGCTGGTGCGGATCGGCACGCCGCCGAGTTCGCCGAAGTCGGCCTGCGGGACGTTGCTGGCGCCGACCGAGGCCATTTCCATCATCTGGCGCATTGCTGCCGTGAGCGTTTCGAAGTCGTCGTCGTCGATGCCGAGCTCGTCCGCATCCGCGACGCACAGGACTTCCTCGACGGCGCCGGCCTCCGTGCGGACCTCGACCTCGTCGCAGTCGTAGCCGGCGACCTCGTGTTCGTTGCCGGTCCGCACGATCTCGAGCGCCGGCAGGTCCTCCGGCATCGGCGGCAGCATGTTGCCCATCTGCGCCTCCACCATCGCGCGCTGCTCGGGCGGCATGCCGGCGAGCATCTGCTCCATTTCGGCCCGCGCCTGCGCCATCATGTCCTTCATGAAACCCGGCTTGACCCGCATGACCGTCTTTTCGCGATCGTCGATCAGCAGCATTTCTTCCTTGCCGGCCTCGATCAGGAAGCGATCCTGGTCGTCGCCGAACATGACCCTGCCGTCGGCCACGAGGCCGACCGTGCCGTCGTCGTAGCGCATCTCGAAGTCGGCGAATACGGCAGTCGGCAGCGCGACCAGCATGACGAAAAACGCATGGCGCATGGTGTTCTCCCCGTGAAAGGTCTCGTTTACCTGCAGGATAGGAAGCAGGAACCGCAAACGCAACGTGACGGCTCAGCCGTCTCCGCCGGCCCGTACGCCGCGTGCCTCGATGCGACGCTGGACCTCGTCGAACAACTCGTCGCGCAGCCCGAGCAGCTTGAAGGCCTCGACGATCGTGAAGAACGGTGCGGCCAGCTGGGCCTGCACCGGGTGTTTCAGCAGGACCGGCGGCGATTTCTCGATCGCGTGTCCGGCGAACTGCGCGAGGTAGCCGCCGACAAAGCTTGCGGCCGCGATGCTTGCGGAAGTCGCGAACGGCAGTTCCCCGACGCGGATCGCGGCAACCGTCATCAGGCTCGCGACGACGAGGAACACGGCCGCGAACAGCGCGTCCAGCGTCAGGTAGAACGCGAAGAACGCGAGGACGAGCAGCCAGGCGAGATTCAGGGAGAAGCCGTCGATGCCGATCGTCACCCAGCTGAGCGCGACCAGCGCGCCGAACATGATCGACGGTATCCCGACCATGTGCACCGCGACGTTGACCGGGTGCCGGTGCGACGCGGCATAGCCCGTCAGCATCTCGAGCAACCTCGATTCAGCTTTCATGCGTGGTGCCTCCCGCGGCTTGCGCAGACCGCAAGCTTAGCAGAAGGGCGCGGCGCCACCTCGCCGATTCGGTAAAGTCGGGCTCGCGGAACGGGTCCGGGCGCAATGGAGCAACAATTACGATGAACAAGGAAGACTTCGATACGGCGGCTGAAGAGGCGCGCGAGTCGCGGCTGCGCAGCCTGCTGAAGGCGATCACCTATCGCATCACCGGCACGGTGACGACGGCACTGCTCGTGCTGTTCCTGACCGGCCAGTGGTCCATGGCGCTTGCGATCGGCGCCGTGGAGCCGATCGTGAAGATCGTCATCTACTACCTGCACGAGCGTGCCTGGCAGCTCGTGCCGCGCGGCACGGTGCGTCGCTGGTTCTCCCGTGACAGGACTGCCTGACGGAGCCGCTCAGCTCTCCCGCAGGTAACCCCAGGTGTGCAGGCGGTCGTGGTCCTCGAACCAGCGGTCGCCGATGTCCTTGCGGTAGTACATGTTCGGGATCAGGATGTTCCTGACGCGCTGGTAGGCCTGTGCCTGGGCCTGCTTCACCGAGGATCCGAGCCCGGTGACGATCAGCACGACGCCGGAGTGCCCGGTGATCAGCCACTCGCCGTTGACGAGCTTGACGTCCTCGATGTGGATGCCCTCGTAGTTCGGCTTGCGAAAGATCACGACCCGGTCTTTCGAATTGGCCTCGAAGGTCTTGGGGTCATTGAACGGGAAGGGCGGCACGACGACCCGCAGGCCGATCTGGAAGCCGCGTTTGTACTTGAAGTTGGTCAGCGTGCCGCTCGCCATGCCGTACAGGAAATCCGCGACCGGCATGGACAGCCCGTCGGCCTGGATGCTGATCGTCGGGTAGCCGAAGCGCGCGGTGAATTCCAGCGGGTAGATGCCCTGGCCGTTGACGATGCAGTTGACGTCGATGTAACCGACGTAGCCTTCCTCGGCCAGCTTGCTTTCCAGCTTCGCCAGCGTCGCCGAAAAGATCCTGTTCGGCCCGCTCCAGTACATGCAGGTGCCCATCTCGCCGGTCGACGGGCCGATGTCGCCCGGGAACAGCAGCTTGTGCTCGAAGTTCACGTTGATAGGCATCATGAACTGCTTGCCGTTGAAGAAGGCGCCGACGGCGACCTCGACGCCGCGGACGCGCTTCTGCAGCTGGAAC
The DNA here is from genome assembly GCA_937925605.1 of uncultured Woeseia sp. GTDB lineage: Bacteria > Pseudomonadota > Gammaproteobacteria > Steroidobacterales > Woeseiaceae > Woeseia. Next base: position 32,838 of record CALALV010000172.1, on the reverse strand, counting down.
TGCTTGACAGTGTCCGAGTAGACGGCCTTGTAGGATTGCAGCACGTGAATGATGTCCTTGCCGTCGTCCTCCTGGCCGACGAACAGCAGGCGCTTGATGTTCTGCGCCTCGCCGCTCGGCTTGATCACGTAGGGCGCGGGATTCTTCTCGACGTGGGCGATCGCGGTGTCGAAGTCGGTGTAGTCCTGGAAGGGGATGATCGACACGCCGTGCTTCTTCAACTCCTCCTGGCCGAAGGAGCGGTCGTCCTCGAGCCGGTCCGTGTAGGCGGTGCCGCCGACGACGTGGTGGCCCTCGGCCCGCAGCCTCTGCGCGATCTCGCCCTGGCCGAGCACGTCGTCGAACACGATGACGTCGGCCCAGTCGACGTGCGGCTCCCAGGCGTCGACTTTCGGGACGAAACCGTCGCCGATCGAGCGCTCGTTCTCGCTGCCGATGTAGTAGCGGACCTCGTGGCCCTCGCGCGAGACCATCCAGGCGATGTCGCTGATCAGCGCGTCGATCGAGACGAACAGGAACTTGCGGGGGTTGTCGGGCATGGCGAGCCTCGCGGGCGGCGGGATTGTGACGGTCGGACCAGATGCGGCGACGAGGCGGGGTGCCGGTCGCGCAGCGCGATTTTCAGTGCAAGTCGCGCGCGCCGTCAACAAGCGCCGGCGGCCGGCCAGCGCCGCGCCCGATGCCGGAAACTGTGCGGCATGCCCGGCATTCGCCATAGACGGCAGCTATGCTGGACCGCATTCGACCGGGCGGCCGGTCGCAGGTCCGGGGCCAATGCCGATGATCGGGACGCTGTTCGATACCGTACGCGAGCGGATGCGCGGGCGCGAGGACGCCGAGCACATCCAGATCGCCGTGCGCCTCGGCATCGTCTCGGTCGCCACGGTGTATTTCTTCTCGGACTACTTCGCGGCCGGCGCGCGCAATCCCGACTACGTCTACCTCGCCCGCTGGGCCACGTCGGTGGCGCTGTTCGTCACGCTGGCGCTGGCCGTGGCCATAGTCCTCCGTCCCGGCAAGTCGGTGGCGCGTCGCATCTTCGGCATGATCCACGACGTGCTCGCCATTTCCACGGCCATGTACCTGGGCGAGGCCGGCGCGGCCGGCGTCGCCGCGATCTACCTCTGGGTCACGCTCGGCAACGGTTTCCGCTACGGCAATGCCTACCTGTACGGCTGTGCGCTGATGAGCTTTGTCAGCTTCGCTGCCGTGTCGCTCACGTCCGACTACTGGGCCGCTAACCGGACCCTGAGCGCGAACATCCTGATCCTGCTCGCGCTGATCCCGCCCTACGTCGGCGCGCTGCTGAGCTCGCTGCAACGGGCCAAGGAACAGCTGCGCCACCAGGCCAGCGTCGACGTACTGACCGGCCTGCTGAACCGGGCCGAGACCGAGATGAGCGTCGAGCGCGTACTCGACCGCCGCCACGACGGACACGCGCTGCTGTATTGCGACCTCGACCTGTTCAAGCAGGTCAACGACAGCGCCGGCCACGCGGCCGGCGACAAGCTGCTGCGCGACGTGTCAAGGATCATCCGCGACTGTGCCGGTCCGCGGTCGGTCGTCGGTCGCCTGGGCGGCGACGAATTCTGCGTGTTCCTCGAAGACAGCACGATGGAGCGCGCGCGGCAGGTGGCCGAGAACGTGCGTAACAGCGTCTCCGGCTACCGCCTGGCCTGGGGCCGCGAGTACTTCTCGGTCGGCATCAGCGTCGGCGTTGCGCCGACCAGCGCCGTGCAGGACGTGGGCTCGCTGTTCCGGCTGGCCGACGCGGCCTGCTACGCGGCGAAGAACGCCGGCCGCAACCAGGTGCACGTCGTCGACCCGCGCTCCGGCATTGCGGACACGCAGCGCATCCGCAGGATGTTCGCGCAGAGCCCGCTGGGCGCCAGCGGCTCGCACGCAATGCGCCGCGCGAGCGACTGACACAGGCAAAAAAAAGCCCCGCCGCGAGGGCGGGGCAGGATCTCTCGGATCGAGACGCAGGGCGCGATCAGCGGGCTTTCAGCGAATCGCGGATTTCGGTCAGCAGCTGCACTTCGGCCGAAGGCTTCGGCGGTTCCTCAGGCTTCTCCTCGGCTTTCTTCTGCAGCGAGTTCATGCCCTTCACGACCATGAAGATGGCGAAGGCGACGATCACGAAGTTGACGACCGCGTTGATGAACAGGCCGTAGTTGATCGTCGCCGCGCCGGCCTCCTGGGCCGCGGCCAGCGACGGGTACTCGGTTCCCGACAGGTTGACGAACAGCTGGCTGAAGTCGACCTTGCCGAGAACCAGGCCGAGCGGCGGCATGATCACGTCGCTGACCAGCGACTTGACGATGGCGCCGAACGCGGTGCCGATGACGATACCGACGGCCATGTCGACGACGTTGCCGCGCATCGCGAATTTCTTGAATTCGTTGAGCATTGGATTCCCCTTGTTTGTGATTATCGTATCGGGCAGCAGCGCGGCTGCCCCGATGAGCAGGGGAAGTATAGCGAGCGCCGCCGCCGCAACGCGGCCTGCAACAATGGTTTACATTCGGCCGGCCCGGGATCCGGCCCCGGCGCTCGCGCGGTCGCGCAGCAGGTCTTTCAGGGCCGCGAGCAGCCGCGGCATCTCGAGCGGCTTGCGCAGGCGGGCGGCGAACAGGCGTTCGTCAAGCGCCGAGACGTCCGCCGCGCTCAGCGCGACGATCGGCGCGTCGAGGCCGCCCTCGCGCATCGCGGCGGCCGCGGCCGGGCCGTCGAGGCCCGGCAGGTTGACGTCCAGGAGCACGAGGTCGGGCGCGCGCGCGGCGGCAATCTCCACGGCCCGGCGGCCGTCGCCGGTCAGGAGCACGTCGTAGCCGGCGCGCCCGAGGTAGTACTCGTGGATGGCGCGCATGTCCTCGTCGTCGTCGCAAACCAGCACTGTTGCCGGTGCACTCGCCTGCAGCGCGGCGCCGGGCGGCGCCAGCGCCGGGTCGTCGCTCGCGGGCGCCAGTTCGCGCGCCGGCACCGCGAGCGTCAGCCGGCAGCCCTCGCCCGTTGCCGATTCGAGCGCCAGCTCGCCGCGCATCAGGCGCGCGAGCTCGAGCGAGATCGCGAGGCCGAGCCCGCTGCCGGGCGTGACGCGCTCGTGGCGTTCGCCGCGCTCGTAGGCCTCGAACAGGCGCGCCTGCTCGGCCGGCGGGATGCCGGGACCGGTATCCGCGACGACGGCCCGCAGCGTGCCGGCGTGCCAGTCGAGCGCCAGCGAGACCCGTCCCGACCCGGTGAACTTCACCGCGTTGCCGAGCAGGTTCAGCAGCAGCTGCCGCAGGCAGCCGTCGTCGATCTCGACTCGCTCCGGCACCGTGGCCGCGACCCGTGCGGCGAACGACAGGGCTTTCTCCGCCGCGAGCGGCGCGACGATGGCCGCGAGGTCGTCGACCAGCAGCCGCAGGTCCACGGGGCGCAGCGCGAGCCGGCGTTCGCCGTCCTCGAGGCGCGCGTCGTCCAGCACCGTGTCGACCAGCCGGTGCAGGTGCCGCGCCGCCCGCCCGATGCGCTCGATCGAATCGGCCGTGCCTGCCGGGTCGTCGGCCAGTTTCTCGGCGAGCCCGATGATCGACGCGAGCGGCGTGCGGAATTCGTGCGACATCATCGCGAGGAAGCGACTCTTGTCGAGACTGGCTCGTTCCGCGAGGCGGCGCTCGAGGTCGAGCTCGGCGCGTGTTTCGACAAGCTCGTCGATCAGCGCGTTCTGCCGGCGAATGAGCTTGTCCTGCTCGGCCTGCAGCAGGCGGTTCTCGTTCACCGACTGCTGTCTTACCTGGATCGCGCGGTGGTCCTGCTCGCGCGACAGCAGCAGCACTGCCCAGTCGTCACGCCTCGGCAGCACGTGGATCTCGACCGTGCCGGTGGCCGGCGTCGTCACGAACGGTATGAGCTGCCGCTCCGCGCCGAGCTGATCCAGCAGCCAGGGCGCCCGCGCGAGCATGTCGCCGCCGGTCGCGAGATCGGCGAGGCCGTAGCGGGCGCCGTCTCCCCAGGTCCCGGTCAGCCGGTAGCTAGCGTCCACGCAGAAGCAGAAGGGTTCGTGCTCGCGCAGGAAAGCGTCCTCGAGGTAGGCACGGATGTCGTCGCCGAGGGCCATGCTTACCCGCCGAGTTCGCGATCCGCCACCCGCGCCGCGAGTCGCTCGAACGCCCGCTCGACGTTGTCCCCGGTCTTCGCGCTGGTCTCGAAGCAGTCGGGGCAAGCGGCCTCGATCTCCGACCTGAGCGCCGCGTCGACGTCCCAGCGCTCGCCCAGGTCGCGCTTGTTGAGCAGGAACACGAACGGCAGTTCGCCGTAGCGTTCCAGCACCTGCTCGCGCAGCCTGAGCGCCGAGCGCACGGTCTCCGCGCGCGTGCCGTCGGCCACCAGCAGCAGGCCGGCCGTGCCGCGCAGGTAGGAGAACTCCAGCGCGCCGAAGCGCTCGGTGCCGGCGACGTCCCAGATCACCATCTTGAGCAGGCCCGCGCCGCCGGCGAGCGCGACTTCCTTCGTGTCGATCTTCACGCCGACCGTCGTCAGGTATTTCTCCGAGAAGTGGTTGGCGACGAAACGCTCGGTCGTGCTGGTCTTGCCGACGGCGAAGTCTCCGACTATGCAGACCTTGGCGGTCAGTGCGCTCATTGCGCCGCCGGTTCGAGCTCGAGCGAAGCCTGCACGCGCCGCAGCGCAGGGTCGACCGTGCCGCGATCGCCGTCGGGTATCCGGCGCGCGCTCCTGATCTGCGATGCCTCGAAGCCGGCGGCGAGCAGGGCCTCGCGGACCGCGGCTACGCGCCGCTCCGCGAGCTCCTCGTTGAACGCGGGCGTGCCGGAGCCGTCGGTGAATCCCGTGAGAACGACGCGCAGCGAACCGCCGAGTTCGCGCGCTTCGCCGGCCAGGGCGGCGAGCGCTGCCGCGTAGTCCGGTAGCGCCGCGGCGTCCGCTGCGACCAGCTCGGCGCCCTCGCTGAAATACCAGTCGCGGCCGGACAGTCCCTCGACCCGGGCTGCGAGTTCGGGCCAGCCGGCGAGCTCGAGATCGCCTAGCGTAACCGGCCAGTCGAACTCGAGCGTCGTCGCGCGGGCCCGGATCGCGGCAATCCGCTCGGCGCTCGCCCGTCCGCTGACGACGAGCGTGTCGTCAACGAGCGCGACGCTGACCCCGGGGCCCGCGCCCAGCAGCCTGCGTGCACGCTCCAGCTGTATGGCCTCGTCGAGCGCGCGGTAGGGGCGCAGCTCGCTGCGCAGGCTGGCGGGGGCGAGGCCGGCGCGTGCCGCGACCTCGGCGAGCGCCGGCGCCAGCGGATCGCGCAGTCCGTATACCCGGTAAGCGTCGCCGTCGCGCTCGATGCGGCCGACGTAATAGCCCGGCGTGTCGGCCAGTACCGCCGCCAGCCGTGCGCGGCGCTGCGAATCCTGCCAGCCGCTGAAGGCCCAGTAGCCGGCCGCCGCGAGCAGGAGCAGCAGCGCGACGATCAGAGGCCAGGGCCTGCGCCGGCGCTTCCCGGCGTCGCTGCGCATGGCTTCGAGCAACAGGCAGCGCGACAGCTCGTCATCGATCCCGGCGGTGCGCGTCGTGTCGCCCGCGTAGTCGCGGATCGCGTCGCCGAAGCGGAAGTGCAGCCGCTCCAGGATGCGCGTCAGGTCCTCGCGCAGTGCGCGCGGCGGCAGGCCGCGTATCACGCAGACGAGCAGGGCGTGCGGCCCGTGCACGGCCCACAGCGTGAACTCGCCCATGTCCGCGGTCTCGAGCCTGCCGCTGCGATCCGGCGAGAAGGACTCCTTCACGAAGTCCTGGATCGCGGTGAACATCGCGGACACCGCGTCGCTGTCCTTGATGCGCGCGCCCTCGTGGTGGACGTGCGCGATGAGCAGCCCGTTCTCGCGGCTGATCAGGTAGGCCTGCTCGACGCGGTAGGCGAGCGACTGCTGGATCACGTAGCTCGCGAACGGCACGCCGGCGCGGGCCGCCTCGAGCCGCCACTTCAGGCCCTTGAACGTCAGGCTGTGCTCGAGCGTCTGGTTGATCTGCTGCGCGAAGGCCTTGAGCGTGTGCACGATCGACTTGCGGATCGCCGGGCCCATGACCGGGTACAGCGCATCGGCGAACTCCTGCGGCGATTCGCGAAACGAGTCGCGCAGGCAGCGGCCGACCGGGTCTTTGAGCGACTCGGCGAGTTCGCCGTCCGCCGCGTGCGACAGGCGCACCGCCTCGGGCAGCACGGCGGCGATGTCGGCCGCACGCGCCTCCGGCGTCTGCACGCGTTGCTGGATGGAGTCGAGGACCTGCTTTTCCGGTCCGAACAGCAGCGTCTTCAGCTCGTCGAGATCGCTCACCCGCGTCCCCCGCTACCGGCGGGCCTCAGCCCTTCGGCAGCTTGAAGTCCTTGTTGAGCCGCATCGCCACCTCGGTGAGCAGCGCGGCCAGGTCTTCGCGGGCGAGCTTCGAGTCCGCCAGTTCGCTGCTCTCGCGCGCGAGGTCGGACTGCAGCTGCTCCTGCGCCTCGCGCAGCGCCGCGGCCAGGTCCTTGCCCTGATCGTGCAGCGCCTCGCGGATGTCCTTCGCCTCGCTGGCCAGCCGGTCCTCGACTTCGGCGAACCAGCCCTCGACCGTGTCGGCAAATTCGGCCGCCTCGGCCGCGGCCTTCTTCGCCTCGTCGCCGCGGTCCTTGCGCTCCGCCTTGAGCTGCTCGCCGAGCTTGCCGAGCTCGCGCCGGGTGTAGCTGTCGAGCCGCTCGAGCCGGCGGTCGAGATCCTTCGAACTGCGATCGATCGCGTCGGTCAGGCGCTTCTCCAGCTGCTGGAAGCGCTGCTCGTAGTCGCGCATCTGACCGCCGAACAGGATGTCGCGGATCTTGTCGACGTTCGCATCCGCGTCCTCGGTTGCGGCAGCTGCCTTGTTGCCGGTTTTTTTCGCCATCGTCAGTTCGTCCCCTCGTTTTCGCGTGCAGCGACGGCCGTGCGCTCCAGGCGATAGCCGTGCTGGTAGATCGCGGACAGTTTCCAGCCGTTGCCCTCGTTCAGATCCAGTTTCTTGCGCAGGCGCGAGATGTGCGTATCGACCGTGCGGGTGCTGACGCCCGTGTTCTCGATGCCCCAGATCGCCTCGAGCAGGTGCGCGCGGGACACGACGCGGCCCGCATTGCGGAAGAAGAACTCGGCGAGCTCGTACTCGCGGTTGGTCAGCGCGATGTCGTCGCCGTCGCGCGATATGCGCTTGCCGTCGGCGTCGAGCCGGTAGGGCGCGGCGTCTGGCACGGCGGCCGGCAACGGCGCGCCGCCTGCCCGGCGGGCCAGCGCGCTTACCCGGGCCAGCATCTCGCGTTCCCGCAGCGGCTTGACGAGGAAGTCGTCTGCGCCCGCCTCGAGCGCGCGGACGATGTCCTGCTCGCGGTGCCTGGTCGTCGCGACCAGCACCGGGGTCGCGTCGCGCAGCTCCCCGCGCAGCCTGGCGAGCACGTCGATGCCGCTCATGTCCGGCAGCATCCAGTCGAGCAGGTACAGGTCGAAACTGTCGCGACGCACGGCTCGCAGGAAGTCCTTGCCGGTGCCGAAGGTCTGCACGCCGTGCTCGGCCCGGCCGAGCCACAGCGAGTAGATATCGACCTGGTCGGGATCGTCCTCCAGCAGGGCTATGCGCACGCGTCCCCTCCGCGGCTCCGGCCGGTTATTCTCGGTCGTCCGGTTAATTACCGGTCGGCGTCGCGCCGCCGGTTTCGGGGGAGTTTACCGGCTGCGGTCGGCCGGCAGAAAGGCGAATCCCGGGATTATGTCGTCCGGGGCAGGTTCAGGCAGGGTGGAAGGCCCGCAGGAAGGCTTCCAGCCTCGCGATCAGGCGCGCAACGGCAGCGCCGTCCCGCTCCTCGGCGGCATCCTCGAGCTCGCCGCCCAGCGCGGAAACCTGCGGCAGCCCGTAGCTGCTGCCGGAGCCGTGCATGTTGTGGCCGGTGCGCTGCACCGTGTCATAGTCGCCGCGCTCGAGCGCGGCGCGCAGAGTCTCCAGGTCCTGCTGGCGGTGGCCCAGGTAGCGCGCCATCAGCCGCCTGGCGAACGGGTCGGCGATATCCATCGGCTTCGTGCCCTCGTGCTGGCGCCGGCCATCGCGCTGGCTGCGCGCGTCCGGCGATTCTGCGGCGTCCGTGCCGCTGCCTGCTGTCAGTTGCATGGCGTTCCTTCCCTGGGTCCGGTAGCCGACCGGCCGCGGGTTCCGACCCGCGGCCGCGCCGGGCGGCTGATCGCGCCCGCGCGTCAGTGGCTGATGACGCCCGGCAGCTTCTTGGCCTGGTCGATCCAGGACGCCACGATCTTCACCGACGGCGTCTTGCGGACGAGACGCTTTGAGGCATTGACCTCTTCCATCTTGGAGGCGAGGTTCTCGGCGTTGCGCATCTTCAGTTCCTTGACCGTGTCGACGCCTGCGCACTCGAGCAGCTCGGCGTACTGGCTCGCGACGCCCTTGATGCGGAACAGGTCGGCCATGTTGACGGCCTTCAGGATCCGCGGCTCGCTCAGGCTGGTCGCGGCGGCCAGCTTGGCGCGGCCCTTCTTGTCGCAGCCTGCCTTGAGCAACTGGTCCACGTTGCGAATCCCGTGTTCGCGCAGCAGCGCGCCGGTCTTCGGGCCGATACCTTCGATGTCTTCAATCCGCTTTGCCATGGTTCACTCCGTTTCTGGTGCTGAGATTATCGTTATCGTGCCACCCGGCGCCTGCGGCCGGGCGGCTTGTACTGTCGAACGTCCGCAGTGTAGCGGCAGGTGTCGCCGCGTGGGGAACGTTGACATTGTTTAACAAAGCTGCGTCCCCCTCGCGAGGTGTCTTTCGGGTCAACGCAGGACGAACGGCACCTTCAGGTCTACCCGGTACGCGTCGATCTTGCCGTTCTTGCAGACGACCTTCATGTCCTGCACCCAGGCGCCCTCGACATTGTCGAGCGTCTCGTTGGCGCGCTTGATGGCTTTCTCGATCGCGTCCTCGAAACCCTTGGACGAGGCGGCGGACAGTTCGGTCACTCTGGCTATGGACATGTCGTTTCTCCGTTGTCGGTTGCTGGATGGGATGGACCTACTCTAGCGTCTCGCGCGGCCGGATGGCCGCGCAAACTGTAAATAAACGTGACAAGCGGCCGGCCAGCCAGCCCGGGACGGCTCGCCGCGTGGCTGCCCGGGGCACTCGCCGGCTCCGGCGGCGGCGGTCAAGCCGCCTTGCCGCCTGTGCGAGAATAGGCCGGCCCGGCACCGAGGAATCACCGTGTCCCGCGCGACCAGCGAATGCCAGCCCGTATGAGCCCGGCGGACGACGAAGCCGGCTCGCCGCCCTGCGACCTGGCCGCAGCCGGCGAACTGCCCGAGGTCTCCGATGCGGACGCCGTGGCCGGCTGGCGCCGGTCCGAGCGCCGCCGGCTGCGCGCGCTCTGCCGCGCGATCGACGACCGGCAGCGTGCGGACCTCGATACCCGGATAGCCGCCGGGCTCGACCGCGTGCTCGCCGCCGGCATCAGCGGTCCCGTCGCGGTTTACTGGCCGCTCCCCGGCGAGCCGGACCTGCGCGACTGGTACGGGCGACTCGGGGCCGGCGGCACGCGGCTCGCCCTGCCGGTCGTCGTCGAGCGCGAGGCGCCGCTCGAGTTCCGCGCCTCCGGCCCGGGTGCGGCACTGGGCCGGGGCGCGCGCGGCATCCCGGCGCCGCCCGCTGCGCCGCGCGTGGATCCGGCACTGCTCGTGTTGCCCTGTCTCGGTTTCGACGCGGCGGGCTACCGGCTCGGCAACGGTGGTGGCTACTACGACCGGACGCTGCCGGGGCTCGCCGGTCGCCCGCTCGTCGTCGGCGTCGCCTATGCCCGTTGCGCACTCCGCAGCATCTACCCGCAGCCGCACGACGTGCCGCTCGATCACGTCGTGACCGAGGAGGCGGTTTCGCCCGCGCCGTAACAATTGTTGACGGTGTCCGGCAACGACTCAGGTACAGTGACGGCCTTCGCACGACAAACCAGCAACGGGAGAACGCATATGGGACTTCTGGACTTTGCCCGCGACGTCGGCCGCCAGCTCTTCGACACCGACGCCGAAGCCGCGGACAACATCAAGCAGCACCTAGAGATCAAGATGACCGGCCTCAGTAACCTCAAGGTCGACTTCGACGACGGCGTCGCGACGATCTGCGGTCAGTGCAAGGACCAGCGCACCCGCGAGCAGGCGATCCTGATCGCCGGCAACGTCAAGGGCGTCGAGCGCGTCGTCGCCGACGACCTGGTCGCCCCCGAGCCCGAGCCCGAGAAAGAGCCGGAGCCGGCCGACGAAATCTACGAGATCGTCAGCGGCGACACGCTCGGCAAGATCGCCAAGCGCTATTACGGCAACGCGTCCAAGTACACGGTCATCTTCGAGGCGAACCGCGACATCATCGACAACCCGGACCGGATCTACCCGGGCCAGAAAATCCGCATTCCGCGGGCCTGAAGGGGAGCATTCGATGGATCTCGCAAAACTGCTGGCCGCGTCCGGCCAGGCCGACAGCATCGCGAAGCTCGCCGGCGAACTGGGCCTCGATACCAGCGACGCCGGCCGCCTGGTCGACGCGGTCGCCCCGGCGCTCGGCAGCGGCATCGCCAGGCAGGCGGCGAGCGCCGACGGCTTGAAGAGCCTCGGCAAGGCGCTCGCGACCGGCGGGCACGAGCGCTACCTCGAGCAGCCCGAGTTGCTCTCGCGCCCGGAGACCCGCGAGGACGGCAACCGCATCCTCGGTCACCTGTTCGGCTCGAAGGACGTGAGCCGCGAGGTCGCCGCGCAGGCCGCCGGCCAGACCGGCATCGACGCGGGCCTGATCAAGAAGGCCCTGCCGCTGCTCGCCGGCCTCGCGATGGGCGCCGTCAGCCGCCAGTCGAAGCAGGACACGGGTGCCGCCGGCGGTTCCGCGGGCAGCCTCGGCGCGCTCGCCTCGCTGCTCGGCGGAAACGACAGCGGCAGCGCGTTGTCCAACATGCTGGGCGCGGCTCGCAAGCTGTTCTGAGGCACGGCGCCAGGCAAGGCGCGGCGGCGGTGTCGCCGCCGCCGCGCAGCGGGCGGCGCCTGCTTTGCTACAGTGCCCAACCGGCGGCGCCGGGCCGCCGCGACCCCGAGGAGGCAGACGCATGATCCGGACACTACTGACTCTCGCGCTCGGCCTGCTGCTGGCCGTCAACGCGGGCAGCCGCCAGCTCGTCACCGAGTTCACGGGCAGCGGCTCCACCTCCACGACCACCCGCGAGTTCGAGGCCCGCGCCCCGTGGATCCTCGACTGGCGCGTCAACAGCGATTTCCAGGGCGCGATGGCGATCGAGATCTCGCTGGTGGACGGCCGCACGAGCTACCACAAGGGCCTGATCCTGCAGACCAAGCAGCCGGGCAACGGCGTGCGCCTCTTCAACGAGAGCGGGACCTTCCGCTTCCGCATCAGCTCGACGCTCGCGCGCTGGAACCTGAAGATCGAGGAGCTGACCCGCGAGGAAGCGGAGCAGTACACCGCGCGCTAGCCGCCCGGCAGCTGGCCGGCCGCTGGCGCGGCCCGCCGCGGCAGGCTGACCAGCAGGATGCCGAGCGCCACTGCGGCGACGGCGACCGCAAGTTCGGGGCCGAGCGTCTCGCCGAGCAGCAGGACGCCGAGCGCGGCGCCGAACAAGGGCGTCACGAAGGTCACGACCGACAGCCGGGTCGCCGAGTAGCGCGCGATCAGCACCAGCCAGATCACGTAGGACAGGCTCGCGACCCAGAGCGCCTGGTACAGCAGCGAGGCGATCGCGACGCCGCCCGTCGGCAGCACGAAAGCCTCGCCCGTCAGCGGCACGGCGGCCGTGAACATCAGCGACGAGACCAGCAGCGAGTAGAGCAGGACCTGCGCGGGCGGCGCCGTCTTGAGCTCGGTCGCGCGTATCACGAGGGTCGTGAGTCCCCAGATGGCGCCCGCGCCGAGCGCGAGCAGGTCGCCGAGCCAGGCCTCGCGGCCGGCCGCGGCCGGCGGTTCGAGCGCGATGACGACGCCGGCGAAGGCGACGACGATGCCGAGGATCGCCTTCGGGTCCAGGCGTTCGTGCGGAAACCACAGGTGTCCGCCGGCGGCCACGAAGAACGGGGCGGTGTACAGGAACATGACGACGCGCGCCGCGTCGGTCCAGGCCAGCGACTGGTAAAGCATGATGAACTCGATGCCGAACAACAGGCCGCAGGCGAGTGCGGGCACGACGACCGCCGCGCGCCGTTCGAGCCGCGCAGGGCCGAGCAGCACGTAGAGACCGATCAGCAGCGCGGCGAGCGAGGAGCGCAGCGCGCCCTGCAGCATCGGCCCGACCTCGGGCAGCGCGAGCTTGACGGCGATCTGCTGCAGTGCCCACGACAGGCACAGCGCCAGCGTGATCGCGATCGGCAGCAGGCCGAACGGCCGGGTCACGGCCCCGGCGTCACAGCTCGCGCAGCGCCTGGGCCACCGGCAGGCGTGCCGCGCGCAGCGCGGGGAAGAATCCGCCGACCAGGCCGATGATCAGCGCGGCAACGAGCCCCTGCGAGAGCAGCTCGGGCGTGACCGCGAAGTCGAACACGACCTGGCTGAAACTCGCCCCGTTCAGCGTCGAGACCCGGAAGCCGTTGAACGCGACGTAGGCGAGGGCGCCGCCCGCCAGGCCGCCGACCAGCGCCAGCAGCGTCGACTCGACGATGGTCGAGACGAGCACCGGCAGCGGGCCGAAGCCGAGCGCGCGCAGCGTCGCGATTTCCTTGCCGCGCACGCTGACCGAGGCGTACATCGAGTTCAGCGCGCCGAACACGGCGCCGATCGCCATAAGCACCGTCAGCGGGTAGCCGACGATGCGGATGAACTGGCTGAGTGGCGCGGCCTGGCTGGCGTAGTAGTCGCGCTCCGAGCGCACGTCCACCTCGATGCGCGGGTCCTCGGCAAGAGCCGTGCCGAGCGTCTCGAGCGCGCCCGGACTCTCCAGCCTGACGCGCACCGACTGCACGCTGTTGCCGCGCCGGTACATCGTCTGCAGCACGCGGACGTCCGTCCACAGCTCGGACTCCGAGACGCTGCCGTTCGCCGCGAACACGCCGACGACATTCCAGGTGGTCTGGCCGAAGCGGATTTCGCCGCCGACGTCGAGCCCGGCAAATTCCTGCTGCGCGGCGCGACCCACGATCAGTTCATTACGGCCTTCCTCGAACATGCGCCCGGCAACGATCTCGACGCCGCTGCGCACGTCGAAGGCGCCGGAACCCACGCCGCGCAACGGCACGTTGGCATCGTCACCGGTGGACTTCTTGACGATATCGACGACCACGTACAGTTCGGGCGACACGACCGGCTCGTCGCCGTCACGCAGCACGCCCGGCGCGTTGCGGACGATCTGCACGTCGTCGTTGCCGAGGCCGCTGTTCAGCTCCGCCGTGGCGCCGGCGCGCATCACGATCGCCGTGTCCTCCGAGCCGGCGCTGACCATCGTGCGCTCGAAGCCGGCCGCCATCGACAGCACGGCCGCGAAGACGAGCACGACGGCGGCGACGCCGACGATCGCGACCAGCGAGCCGCCGAGCCGCTGTGGCAGGTTGCGAACATTGAGTGCGGTTACGGCGGCAATCTGGTTGATGACTTTCATGTCAGCTCCTCGTGTCCTGACACTAGCCGCGCGCCAGCGCGTCGACGATGGACAGGCGCATCGCTTTCAGCGCCGGGAAGATACCGGCGAGGATGCCGGCGCCTATAATGATCGCGATCGCGGTCAGGATCGCCGGGCCCGACAGGTAGATACCCGGCAGCATCGCACCCATGCTGGAGGCCGCTCCCTGTACGGCGAGCCAGCCGAGACCGAGTCCGAGCAGGCCGCCGAGCGCGATGATCAGGATGGATTCGGACAGCACGATGCCAAGCACCGACCCGTCGCTGAAGCCGACGGTTTTCAGCACCGCGAGCTCGGGTATGCGCTCGCGCACCGACTGCGACATCGTGTTGCCGGCGACCAGCAGCAGCGTGAAGAACACGGCGCCGAGAATCAGTTGCACGATCAGCGCGATATTGCCGAATTGTTTCGCAAAGGAGGCGGCGAACGCGGCCTCGGTGCTCGTCTCGGTTTCGTTCGGCGAGTTTGCGAACTGCTCGTCGATCGCCTGCGCAACCTCGACCGGGTTCGCGCCCGGCGCAACGCGCAGGATGTACCAGCCGACCGTGCCCTTGCCGAACGCGCGCGCTTCCTCGAAGTAGTCGTAGTTGAACAGCATGTAGGCCGTGCTGCCGCGCTGGTCGGACGTCGAGAAAATGCCCGCCAGTTCGAACTCCCAGGTGCGTTCGCCATCCGTCTGCGGCCAGATCGTCGACAGGATCGGAATGCGGTCGCCTATCGTCCAGCCGAACTGCTCGGGCCCGACCACGGCGCCGATGCGGTTGTCGGCCCAGCTCTCGAGCTGCCCGGGCTCGATGTCGAGTTCCGGGTACATTTCGAAATAGGCCCTCGCGTCGACCGGGAACTGCGCGAACTGGTTGCGCGGTTCCTGGTAGTAGCCGCCGAACCACGACGCGTGCGTGACCTCCGCGACGCCGGGCGTGGCGGCGATGCGGGCCTCGTAGCTGATCGGCAGCGGATTGATCAGCGAGATCTTGTGAATGACGACGAGGCGCTCGGCGTCGGCGACGTCCTGCCCGGAGCGAAACGCGAACGCGATCGCGTTGAGCAGTGCGAACAGCAGGAAGGCCACCATGACCGACAGCATCGTCAGCGAGGTGCGCGCCTTCTTGCGCCACGCGTTGCGCCAGACGAGCCCGAGGTACTTCATGCCGCGGCCCTCGCCTCGAGCTTGCCCTTGTCCATGTGCAGCGTGCGTTGCGCGTACTCGGCGGCCTGCGCGTCGTGGGTCACCATGATGATCGTCTTGCCGTGCTCGCGGTTCAGCGTCTGCAGCAGCTTGAGGATCTCGTCCGCGGTCTGCCGGTCGAGGTCACCGGTCGGCTCGTCGCAGAGCAGCAGCTCCGGGTCGGACACGATCGCGCGCGCGATCGCGACGCGTTGCTCCTGGCCGCCGGACAGCTCGCGCGGCTTGTGGTTGGCGCGATCCGCGAGGCCGACGATCTCCAGCGCGATGCCGGCGCGGCGGCTGCGCTCCTTGCCGGACATGTTGGTCAGCAGCAGCGGCAGTTCGACGTTCTTCTGCGCCGTCAGCACCGGCAGCAGGTTGTAGAACTGGAAGATGAAGCCAACGTGGGTCGAGCGCCAGCCGGACAGCTGGCTGTTCGACATCGCCGACAGCTCCTGGCCGCCGACCGTGACCGTGCCGCCGGTCGGCCGGTCGAGCCCGCCGAGCAGGTTGAGGAGCGTGGTCTTGCCGGAGCCGGACGGCCCCATCAGCGCGAGGAAATCGCCTTTCTCGATCTCGAGGTCGAGCTCGTGCAGCACGTCGACCTTTTCGCGCCCCTTCTGGTAGACGCGGCTCACGTGCTCGAGCTTTGCCAGGATTTCCGTCATGTCGTCGTCCTCTTGCCTGCGTTTATCGCGCGCGCTGTCCGGCGCGCGTCAGTTGAATCGAACTTCCTGGCCGGCGTTGAGCGGCGCCTCGGCCGTGCGCACGATCGTGTCGCCGGCTTTCAGGCCGTCCAGGACCAGCACCCGGTCGCGGTCGGCCGGGCCGCCGAGCGTCACCGGCCGCCGCTCGACGCGGCCGTCCGCGACCCGCCAGACGTAGCGCCCGCCGGCGTCCTCGCGCAGCGACTCGCCGGATATCAGCACGCCGGCCGGTTCCGCCTGCGGCTCGCTCGGCAGCTCGCTGCCGAGGAAAGCGACCTTGGCGCCCATGTCGCGCAGGATGCGTTCGTCGCGCTCGCGGAAGCCGATGCGCACCCGGACCGTCGCCTTCTGCCGATCGGCTGTCGGCACGATCGCGATGACTTCCGCCGGTATCGGCCAGTCCGGGTAGGCGTCGAGCGTCGCGCTGACCGCCTGGCCCGGGCGCACCCGCTGGATGTAGGCCTCGTTGACGTCGACCTCGATCTCGAGCGAGTCCATGTCCACGATCGTGCAGATACCGGTGCGCGTGAAGCCGCCGCCGGCGCTGATCGGCGAGATCATCTCGCCGGGCTGTGCGTTCTTGGTCACGACCATGCCGGCGAAGGGCGCGCGGATCGTCATTTTGTCCAGCGCCTCCTGTGCTAGGGCGAGGCTGCGCTCGGCCACCCGCACGTTGTCGCGGCCGGTCTCGAGCCGCGCCTCGAGCGCGTCGTAGTTGGCTTCGGCCGCGTCGAGGCTGGCCTTGCTGGTCAGGCCGCGCTCCGCCAGCTCGCGCAGCCGGTCGCGCTCGAGACGCGCGGCGCGCAGCTGCGCGTCGATCTCGCGCAGGCCGGTGCGCGCGGCATCGAGCTGCGCGCGCGACAGCGCGAGCTGGGCGGCCTGCGTCGTCGTGTCCAGCCGCGCGACGACCTGGCCCTCCTCGACGCGCATGCCTTCCTCGACCAGGACCTCGATGACCTTGCCGGTGACCTCGGAGGAAACGGTGGCCTCGCGGCGCGCCACGACGTAGCCGGAGGCGTCGAGCACGCTGCTCGCGGCCGCCGCGCTGGGCGGCCGGCGCGCGATCTCGGTCTCGACCGCGACGGCACGGCTGCCGGCGGCGAACAGCAGCCAGGCGGCGACGGCGGCGAGCACGACGGCGACGACCACGACGGGCAGCAGCCAGCCGCGCCCGGCGGCGGCGTCGGCGCTGCGGTCGATCTTCAGTTCGCTCAGTCGGTCGGCGGGTTCTGCCATGCGGTCCTGTCCGGGGCTCGCGGCGCCCCGAATGCTAGCAGACGCGGGCGGATCTGTTGTTACCGGCTGTGCTCAGGTTCTGAAGCGCTGCCGCTGCCAGTAGGTCAGCGAGCGCCACAGCCACTCGGCCGGGCCGAAGCGGTAGCGCGCCAGCCACCACGGCGACAGCGTGAGCTGCAGGCCGAGCATGCCGGCGACGAACAGCATCTGCGCGGCGCGCGGGATCTCGCCGTACAGGCCGAGGCCGTAGCCGTAGAAGATCGTCGTCAGCACCAGCGAATGCATCAGGTAATTCGTGAACGCCATGCGGCCCACCGCGGAGAAACGTTCCATCAGCCCGGCGAACAGCCCGCGCCGGACCAGATGCATGACGAGCCCGATATGGCCGAGGGCGACGAGCACGCTGCCGATATAGTTCGGGATGCCGCCCACGCGCAGCACGTACACGCCGTCGAAGCCGTGCGCGTGCAGGTTGTACGCGCTGAAGAGAGTCAGCGGCAGGCCCAGCCCGTAGCCGAACAGCATGAGCCTGCGGTAGGTCGAGTCCGCCGCCCGGCCGGACAGGATGCCGAGCTTCAGGAACGCCATGCCGAGCAGCATCAGGCCGCCGATGCGCCAGATGCCGAAAAAGATGATGCCGTTGACCTGCATGCCGGCCGCCTTCGGGATGCGGTCGGCGAGGATGCCGGCGTAGTCGCCGAGATAGACGTCGAGGTCCTTCTGCACGTCGGCGGCGGTCGGGGCGAGGAAGCTGCCCATCTCGTCCCACTCTTCGAGCGTCGCCTGCTGGTCCTCGCTGAGCGTTGCGCCTTCTTCCTGCAGCGCGCGGATGCTCGTCACCTCGGCACGCAGCTGGCTCACGTAGTAGTACGCGCCGTGGTTCATCAGCATGCCGACCGGCAGCAGCAGGCAGGCGAGGACGATCAGCGTGCGCGGCCGCCACTTGCGCGCCGGGTACACGAGCATGCCGATGACCGCGTAGAAGACCAGGATGTCGCCGAACCAGACGAAGTAGGCGTGCAGCAGGCCGATGACCAGCAGCCAGAACATGCGCCGGTAGTAGATGCGCCCGAACTTTGCGCCGCGCGCCTCGGCGCGCTCCCACATCAGCACGGCGCCGGCGCCGAACATCATCGAGAAAATGGTCATGAACTTCTGGTCGGCGAGCACGTGGGTCGCGAACCAGGTGCCGAGGTTGTACCACTCGGTGCCGCCCATGAGCAGCGGGTTCATGTAGGCCGAAAACGGCATCGCGAACGCGTAGATGTTCATGATCAGGATGCCGAGCACGGCGACGCCGCGCAGCGTGTCGAGCGCCTCGAAGCGCTCGCCCGCGGTCACGGGACCGGGCGGCTGGTCGGGAGTCGCGGCGTGCGGAGGGGTCTCTGCGTTCACTGCAGGGCCTCGTCGTTATTGTTGTGAGCGCGGATGATAGCGCGGCGTCGACGGAAGCCGAAATGCCGCGTGCCGGCCGAATGCTGCCTGAATATTCGATAAGGGCAGCACGGCAGGGCGCTGCGGTGCATTGCCGGCATGCCGGCCGCCGGCTCGCGGCTGCGCGGCATTGTCAGGGCGAACGCCGATTGACCGTCGTCGGCGCGGCGTACGCCGGCTGCCGGCGGGGAGCGGCCGGGGCGCGGACCGCGCCGTGTTCAGTCCAGCTCGATATAGACGCGCCGGTTGCGCGCGCCCTTCTTCTCCACTTTCGTCACGCTGACGCGGCCGACCTCGCCGGTCGATTTCAGGTGCGTGCCGCCGCAGGGCTGCAGGTCCACGCCCTCGATCTCGAGCAGCCGGACCTTGCCGTGGCCTTTCGGCGGCTGCACCGACATCGTGCGCACGAGGTCGGGCTGCGCGGCGAGCTCCTCGTCGGTGATCCAGCGGCAGGACACCGGCTTGTCGGCGTCGACCAGCGCCTGCAGCTGCTGCGTGACCTCGTCCTTGTCCACCGTGTCCTGCATGTCGAAATCGAGGCGGCTGCGGTCCGGCCCGATGTTGCCGCCGGTAACGCCGTACTTCAGCACGGCGCCGAGCAGGTGCAGCGCCGTGTGCATGCGCATCAGCCGGTAGCGCCGTTCCCAGTCGATCTCGGCGTGCACGTCGATGCCGGCCGGGGGCGGCTCGGCGCCGTCGGCGAGAATATGGCGGATCGCGCCGCGGTCGCCGTAGCGGGTGTCGACGATCTCGGCCTCTCCGCCGGTCCAGCGCAGGAAGCCGGTATCGCCGGGCTGGCCGCCGCCCATCGCGTAGAACACCGTGCGATCGAGGATCACGGCGTGCTCGTCCGCGTCGAGTACCTGGGCCTCGCAGTCGACCTGGTAGGCGTCGTCGCGAAACAGGGTTTCCGTCATGCTCATGGCGTCTGTCCTTGCTCTCCCCGCTACCGAATTTACTGCGACTGCGCGCGTCGGGGCAACGCCGCGGCTGACAGTTTCCGGGCTTCCTGCGATGATGCGCGCACCATGACGAGCGCCGCCGAACTGCGCCACGCGCTGCACGCGTACCCGGAACTCTCCGGCGAGGAGTCCGCGACCGCGGCGCGGCTCAAGTCGTTTTTCGCGCCACTTTGCCCGGACGAGACCGTCGAGGGTCTCGGCGGCAGCGGCATCGCCTTCGTGTTCAGCGGTCCGCGGCCCGGTCCCACGGTCCTGCTGCGCGCGGAACTGGACGCACTGCCGATCGACGAGCGCATCGACCTGCCGCACCGCTCGCGCCGCCCCGGCGTTTCGCACAAGTGCGGCCACGACGGGCACATGGCGATCCTGGCCGCCGTCGGCGAGGTGCTCGCCCGCGAACGCCCGGCGCGCGGCCGCGTCGTCCTGCTGTTCCAGCCGGCCGAGGAGACCGGCGCCGGCGCGCAGGCCGTCGTCGCGGATCCGGGCTTCGCGCGCATCCGGCCCGACGCCGCGTTCGGACTGCACAACGTCCCGGGCTTCCCGCGCGGCCAGCTCGTCGTCCGCGCCGGCACCTTCAGCTGTGCCTCGCGCGGCCTGGTCATGGCGCTCGCAGGGCGCCCGGCGCACGCGGCGCAGCCCGAGACGGGCAGGAGCCCGGCCCGTGCGCTCGCGGCGCTGATCGAGGGTTTTTACGCGCTGCCCGGTGGCATCGCCGAGGACGGCGAGCTGTGCTTCGCGACCGTGGTCGGCGCGAACATGGGCGGCGCGAATTTCGGCGTGGCGCCCGGCGATGCCGAGCTCTGCGTCACGCTGCGCGCCGAGACGGACGCGACAATGGCGCGCCTGGTCGCGCACGCCGAGGCGCTGCTCGCCACGCAGGTGGAGCGCTACGGGCTCAGCGCGGACGCGCGCTACTGCGACGTGTTCGACGCGACCGTCAACAGCCCGGCCGCGGTCGAGCTGATCAGGAATGCCTGCCGCGACCTCGACCTCGTGGAGGCGGCCGAACCGTTCCGCTGGTCCGAGGATTTCGGGCGCTTCACCCAGGTCGCCGAGGGCGCGTTTTTCGGCCTCGGCGCGGGCATGGACGTGCCCGCGCTGCACAACGACGACTACGACTTCCCGGACGCGCTGATCGAGACCGGTCGCGAGGCCTTCCTGCGCATCGCCCGTGCCGCGCTCGGGGGCGACGCATGAACGGCCGGCCCTTCGTCAAGATGCACGGCCTGCGCAACCACTTCGTCATCGTGGACGCGCGCGACGAGCCGTACCGACCGGCGGCCGAGGAGATCGCGCGGCTCTGCGACGTGCAGGTCGGCATCGGCGCGGACCAGCTCATCGTCATCGAGCCGTCGGCCTCGGCGGACGCGTTCATGCGCATCTGGAACACGGACGGCCGCGAGGCCGAGGCCTGCGGCAACGCGACCCGCTGCGTCGCCTGGCGGCTGCTCGAGGAGCGCGGCGGCGACGTCGTCGTTATCGAGACCCTGGCCGGGCCGCTGAACTGCGAGCGCGCGGGGCCGGAACGGGTGCGCTGCGGCATGGGCCGCGTCAGCCGCGACTGGCAACGCGTGCCGCTCGCGGAGAAGCGCGACACGCTGGCGGTCGACGTCGGCAGCGACACGCTCGGCACCGCCGTGGCCTGCAACGTCGGCAACCCGCACGCGGTGTTCTTCGTCGACGAGCTCGACGCCGTCGACGTGGCAGCGCTGGCGCCGGCCATCCAGCGGCTGCCGCTGTTCCCGGAACAGGTCAACGTCGGCGTCGCGCAGCTCGTGCACGAGGGTCGCCTGCGCCTCGTCGTCTACGAGCGCGGCGCCGGCCTGACGATGGCCTGCGGCTCGGGCGCCTGCGCCGCGGTCTACGCGGCCCGCGCCCTCGGCCTGACGACGCGCGACGCCATGACGGTGGCATTGCCCGGGGGCGAGCTGCAGATCGAACTGGGGCCGGACGACACGGCCAGCATGACCGGCCCGGTCGCTTACTGTTTCGAGGGCACGCTGCCCGCCGCAATTGTGCCTGACCACTGAAAAGGAACGTGAATGCGCCTGCTGTTGCTTATCCTGTCGGCCGCGCTTACCGGCTGCGCCCCGGAACCGGCCGCCGTGACTGACGAGCGCGCCGCGCAGGTGGATGCGCTGTTCGCCGGCTACGCGGGCGACGTGCCCGGCGCGGCCGTCATGGTCGTCGACGACGGCGCGCGGGTCCTGGTGCGCACATACGGCCTCGCCAACGTGGCGGAGGGCACGCCGGTCCGCACCGACACGAACTTCCGCCTCGCCTCGCTCAGCAAGCAGTTCACCGCGACGGCGGTGATGCTGCTGGTCGAGGAGGGCGCGCTGTCGCTCGACGACACGCTGACCGAAGTCTTCGACGGCTTTCCCGACTACGGCGCCGGGGTCACGCTGCGCCACCTGCTGCAGCACAACTCCGGGCTCGTCGACTACGAGGGCCTGATCCCGGAGGACTACGAGGGGCAGGTGTCCGACCGCGACGCGCTGCGCATGATGTACGAGGTAGACCGGACCTATTTCGAGCCGGGTAGCGAGTACCGTTACAGCAACACGGCCTATGCCATGCTGGCAATGCTGGTCGAGGACAGTAGTGGTTTGCCGTTCGCCGAATTTCTCGACCGGCGCATTTTCACGCCGCTCGGCATGGACGGCACCGTCGCGTACCAGCGCGGCATCTCGACCGTGCCGGAGCGGGCGCTGGGCTACACCGTCGAGGACGGCCGCGTCACGCCCTCCGACCAGTCGACCACCAGCGCCGTGCTCGGCGACGGCGGCATCTATACGTCGCTCGACGACTACTACCTGTGGGACCAGGCGCTGTACACGGAGAAGCTGCTGCCGCGTGCGACGCTAGAGGAGATGTGGACGGGAAACTTCGGCGACTACGGACTCGGCTGGCGGGTCGACGAACAGGACGGCCGTCGCCGCCTGCATCACGACGGCTCGACCAGCGGCTTCCGCAACTACGTCATCCGCTATCCCGACGAGCGCCTGACCGTGCTGGTGCTGACGAACCGCCGAGGGCCGGATGTCATGCCGCTCGCGGAGGCGGTGGCGGAGCTGTACCTCTAGCGGCTGCCACTTCACCTGGCCGGGACGGCGACGCGCTCACGCGTCGTTCTGGCTCTCACCTTCGTCGTGTGGGTCCGCCCCGCCTGTCCGGGCCCGCCACGCGAACGCGCTGATTCCGAACAGTCCCATCGTCGCGAGCAGCACGGCGAAGACGACATTGCTCTGCGACAGGCGGAAAGATCCGCCGATCGTCCCCGCGAGCAGCAGCAGCGCCAGCGCCAGCAAGGCGAGAACTCCAGAGATCTTGCCGATTGCAATCGCCGGCCGGTCGAGTGGCGGCACGCCGAGCGACAGGGCAACGAACAGCGCGATGCCGAGGAAAGCCCAGGACCAGGGGCCATGGCCGAGCAGGTGTATCGAGTAAAGGGTGGTGGCGGCGGTCGCGAGTGTGAAGCAGGCTTTCAGGACGGCCGTCATGTCCTCAGGCTCCGAGGCCGAGCAGCAGGAACCCGGCCGTCGCGATTCCGGCCGCGAGCAGCGCGTAGGGCAGCTGCGTGCGCACGTGGTCGATGTGGTCGGTCGCGGCGGCCATCGACGCGACGACCGTCGTGTCCGAGATCGGCGAGGCGTGGTCGCCGAAGATCGCGCCGGAAATCGCGGCGCCGAGCAACAGCGGCACCGGCAGCCCGAGCGTCGTCGCGATCGGGATCGCGATCGGGATCATTATGGCGAAGGTGCCCCAGCTCGAGCCGACCGAGAACGCGATGAACGCGCTGGCCAGGAATACGAGCGGCGCGAGCAGCGGCTCCGGCACCGCGCTGCCGACGAGGCCTGCGACGTAGGGACCGGTGCCGAGCAGCCGGGCCACGTCGCCGAGCGCGAGCGCGAGCAGCAGGATGGTCGCGATCGGCAGCAGGGCGCCGGCGCCCTTCATGAAGGTCTGCATCAGCTCGTGCACCGTGGCCTGGCCGCGCGCGAGCATCAGCACCCAGGCGACCAGGATCGCGAAGCTGATCGACCACAGGATAGCCACCGAGCCGGAACCCTCGATCAGGCTGCCGTCGCCGGTGATGTAAAGGCCCAACGGCATCATCAGGATCATCGCGAGAATCGGCAGCATCATCAGGTAGGCCGGCGGCGGCGTCTCCTCGTCCGGCGGCGCTTCCTCCGCCGATACGTCCACCATCGGCGTCGCCTCCGGCCACAGCAGTTCACCGCCCTGCGTGCGTTTCTCCGCGGCCTTCATCGGCCCGAGATCGATGTTCTTCCAGATCACGACGGCCGCGAGCAGGATCGCCGTGATCGCATACAGGTTGTAAGGAATCGCGGCGATGAAGGTCGCGAGCGGATCTTCGATGCCGGTGGATGCAACGAGACCGACGATGACGGCGCCCCAGGCATTCAGCGGGATCATCACGCAGACCGGCGCCGAGGTCGCGTCGATCAGGTAAGCGAGCTTTTCGCGCGAAAGCCGGTAGCGGTCGAACAGCGGCCGGCTGACCGAGCCCGCGACCAGCAGCGTGATGTTCGACTCGATGAAGATCACGATGCCGGTGACCCACGCAAGCCACTGCGCGCGGTAGCCGTTGTGCACGAAGCGCCGCGTCTCGAGAAAGTGCACGAAGCCGCGCACGCCGCCCGAGGCCTCGATGGTTGCGATCAGCGCGCCGATCAGCAGCGTGAACACGAGGACGCGCGTGTCGCCGGCGTCGCCGAAAACGGCGATGACGCCGTCGAGCCCGGCCGTGACGCCGACGAGCGGGTTGAAGCCGTTCAGGATGAAAAAGCCCATCCAGATGCCGGCGAACAGCGACAGGATCACCTGCTTGGTCCAGATCGCGAGCAGGATCGCGAGCAGCGGGGGCAGTATCGAAAGCCAGCCGGGGTCGGTCATGGATTGCGCCGGTTCTTCTTCGTTGCCCGGCACTTTACCGCAAAATCCGTTGCGGTCCCGTCGCGGCACGCCACTCTCGTCCGCTCGCCGCGCGCGCCCGCGCCGCGAGCCGCTGCGGTTTCTGCTAGTCTGCCCGCCTTCACGCCCGGCCGGGCTCGCAGACGAGGTACGCAGAGTGACATCGACTGGCCCGCGAAAACTCCTGCTCGCGACGCTTGCGGTGATCGCGCTGTTCGCCGGCGGTCACGGCCACGCAGGGCCGGTCGAGGTGACGGCGCGATTCGGCTTCTTCTCCGACCCGTGGCTCAACCTGCACCACTTCCTGTACCAGTGGGCGAGGGCGGAGGAAGGCATCGGCGAGGACCGCACGCGCGTCGAGGTCCCGGAGCGGGCGGACACCCGGGCGCTCACCGCCGCGGAGCTCGATGCCTGGCAGGCGGCGCTCGCGGCCTATCGCGCGCAGGTCGCGCGACTCGATCATCTCGGCGACCCGATGCTCGGGCAGAAGCGCGCGCTGTTGCGCGCAGGCGGCGACCCGGAAACGCTGCCGGACGCCGTCATCGACGGCGTGGACCGGGCCCTCGCCGCGGCGATGCCGGTGTATCTCGCACACTGGTGGCCGGCGCACGACGCGGCGAATCGCCGCTGGATCGCGGCGACCGTGCCGCTGCTCCGCGAACACGAGGAGGCCTTCGTCGAGATGACCCGCAGCGTCTACGACGCAGCCTGGCCCGAACGGCTGCGCCGGATCGACGTCTCGGCCTACGCGAACTTTCGCGGCGGCTATACCGCGCTCGGACACACGGTGATCTACTCGACCGACCCGGGCAGCCAGGATCTTTACGGCCTCGAGATCCTGCTGCACGAATCGCAGCACACCCGGGAGGTGACCGGTGCCTTCCGGCGCGCATTGCGCGCGCGCTTCGCCGACGCCGGCGTGGAGATACCGCCGAACCTCGCCCACGCGGTCATGTTCGCGACTTCCGGGGAATTCGTGCGGGCGCTCGCCGCGCGCGAGGGCTGGCCGCCGTACCTGCCGTACTGGGAGCGCGAGGGCTTTGCCGCGTTCTCCGGCTGGTCGCAAGCCGCAGATCTCGTCGCCGCGCACTGGCTGCCCGCGCTGGCGGGCGAGTTGTCCGCCGAAGCGGCCATCGCGCGCATGCTCGAGGCGCAGGCAGCGCGCCAGGCACCTCAGCTGCCGTGAGCCTCGCGGAAGCCCTGCAGGAACGAGACCAGGTTCGGCCCGAGCGCCCCTGACAGGTAGCCGCCTTCCTGCACCAGCACGGTCGGCAGGCCCTGGGCGCCGAGGCGCTGCCCGATGTGCGCGAAGCCGCCGGTCGTGATCGCGAGACCCTTGAGCGGGTCGCCCTCGTAGGCGTCGAGGCCGAGGGCGACGATCAGCGCGCTCGGCGCGAACGCGGCGACGCGCGCGAGTGCCGTGTCCAGTGCGTCCAGGTAGTCGGCGTCGCCGGTGCCGCGCGGCAAGGGTACGTTCAGGTTGTAGCCGGTCCCGCGGCCCTCGCCGCGCTCGTCGCGATGGCCCCAGAAGAACGGGTAGAAGCGCACCGGGTCCGCGTGCAGCGAGACGGTCAGGACGTCGTCGCGGTAATAGAACACGCCCTGCGTGCCATTGCCGTGGTGCACGTCGACGTCGACGATCGCGACGCGCGCGTGCTGCATCAGCAGCACTTCCGCGGCGATCGCCGCGTTCGACAGGTAGCAGAAGCCGCCCGCCAGCTCGCGGCTGGCGTGGTGGCCGGGCGGGCGGCACAGCGCGTAGCAGGCGGTCGCGCCCTCGAGGACGTTGAGCGCCGCGTGCGTCGCGCTGTGCGCGCTCCAGCAGGCGCTTTCCCAGGTGTCGGCGGTGATCGGCGCCGAGCCGTCGTAGCAGTGCCAGCCGGCCTGGCCGGCCGCCGATTTCGGGTAGCCGCCGTCGCGACGGTCGGGAAAGACGTTTGGGATCACCTCGCCGGAGCCGTCCGGGATACGCGACCAGCGCGCGAAGATGTGCTCGAGGTAATGGATGTACTCCGGCGAGTGCACCTGCGCGATGAACTCGAGCCCGTAATCATCGGGCGACTCGAGTGTCAGCCCGGCCTGTTTCGCTGCGGCCAGCAGCCGCATCGCGCGTTCCGGCACTTCCGGGTTCGGCTGCAGCGCGCCGGAGGAGAGGTAGCCTTGCGGGTCGTGTTTCTTTTGCGCGTCGGCGAAGACGACTTTCATGGTGCGGGATTCCGGTTCAGGGCTGGTCCGCGAGCGCGTCGAACGCGGCGTCGGAGACCTGGTAAATGCACTCGTCGTCACGGTACGTGAAACCGAGATGCGCGTAAAACGCCCGCGCGCCGTCGTTGTCGCTCGCGACGGACAGCCGCAGGTGGGTCGCGCCGCCGGCGCGCGCTCGCCTCGCGGTCTCGAGCAGCAGTCGCCGGCCCAGGCCGGTGCCGCGTTCGGTTTCGTCGACGTACAGGTCGAGCAGGTAGGCGCCGAGGTCGCCGCGCCAGCTCGAGAAGTTGTAGAACCACAGCGCGAGGCCGCAGGCTTCGCCTTCGCGTTCGGCGAGCAGGCTGTGAAACGCAGGGCTCGCGCCGAAGCCGTGGCGGGCGAAATCCTCCGCGCGGCTCGTCACCTTGTGCGCCTCGCCGGTCGCGGTGCCGAGACGCCGGATCAGCGTCGCGAGCGTCGCCGCGTCGTCGACGACGGCCTCGCGCACGACGATCTCGCCCGGCGCCACTAGTCCAGCGCCACGCTGCGGATGACCGTGCGCCCGAGGTATTCATGCAGCGCCTCGTCGAGATGCGCCGGCGGATGGTCGACGGCGGGTTCCTGCGCTACGTAGTGCATGACGCCGTCTTCGATCGCGCCGTTGGTGGGGACGTCGGGCGTGCCGAACTCGATCGTGCGCGCGCGGACGACCCGCGTCAGCCCGTCGTCCACTTCGAAGCGCATCAGGCGCCAGGGCCGCGCGCCGTTCTGCACGCCGACGAGGTCGCCTTCGTGCCAGTACAGGCCATCGATGCCATACAGCGTCAGGCCGTAGGGCGCGGCGAGAAAGCGCGTGGCGCCGTCGGCGAGCTCGATCACGGCGATCCCTGACGGGTAGGCGGAAACGACGAGCCGGCGCCCGTCCGGGCTGACGACGATGCCGTTCGAGCCGTAGACCGGTTCAGCGGTCTCGAGCCGCTCGATCTTCGCGCGCCGGCCCGGCCGCAGCCGGCCGAGCTCGGCGCCGGTCAGGTACAGCGTGCCGTCGGCGGCGACCGCGAGATCGTTGTAGCCGTGACCCGCGTCGTCGCGCAGGTAGCGTTCGCGTTCCGCGCCGCTCGCGAGGTCGAAGCCGAAGGCGCCCGACACGGTCGGCGCCCCGGGGTCGTGGCCCTCGGTCAGGAAGAAGGCCGTACCGACGACCCACAGCAGCCCGCGCGCGGAGTCCACGGTCATGCCGATCGCCGCCAGCGGCCGGCCCTCGTGGACGATGCCGGCGAACTTCGACAAACGGCCGTCGCGGTCGAAGACGACAATCTCGCCCGTTCGCATGCTGCCGAAGAACAGCCGCCCGGTTGCCGGGTCGCGCGTGATGCCTTCGGCCACGAGGTCGAGCCGCGGCACGACGTAGCGCAATTCGCTGCCCGGCACGGGCGCGGTTGCCGCCGCGAGTTCGTCGAGGATGTCCGCGAAGCGCGGATCGTCGCGCAGCGCGGCGAAACCCTCGTCGCCGGCGGCGCCGAAGTCGACCCGCGCCCGCGCCAGGTCCGCAAGCAGTTTCAGCGCAGGCTCGGGCATGTCGTTGCGGGCGTAGGCGCGGGCGAGGTTGTACTGCGTGAACAGGCTGGCCGGGTTCAGCTCGCGCGCGGTCTCCAGCGCCCGGATCAGCGCGGCCTCGTCGCCGTCGCGCTGCGCGGCGGCCGCAGCGCGCAGGTAGTCCTGGGATTCGGCGACGCCGGACTGCGCCGGCGCGAGCGCGGGCACTAACGCGAGCAGCAGCGCAGGCAGCGCGGCGATCAGCAGGCGTCTCGGCTCAGGCATGGCTCACTCCCCCCGGGCTTGCCGCGCAACCGTCCCGTAATCGTCACGCGTCACGCGCATGCTAACCTTGGCCGCGGCCCGGACGGAAATAACCGGGCCGCCTCACCCCACACCGATCGACGGGAGACTGTACATGCTACGACGCCCGCTCTGCTTTATCGCCGCCGCGCTTGCCTGCGGCACGACCTTCAGCGCGCTCGCCGAGACCACGGCCGAGGACGCGTATTCCTACCGCGAGTCCGTCATGACCTCGCTGCGCGGCCACATCGGCGCGGCCTCCGCGATCGTGCGCGGGCTGGTCAGCGACGACGGCTTCCTGCTGGACCACGCGCAGGGGCTGGCGACGGGCGTCGCCGAGATCCACCGGCTGTTCCCCGCAGGCTCGGCGGTCGAGGACTCAGAGGCCTTGCCGGTCATCTGGGAGAAGCCCGAGGAGTTCGACGCGGCGATCCTGCGCGCCGAGGAAGCCACCGAGGCCTTCCGCAAGGCGGTCGCCGACGGCGCCGGCAGCGAGGCGATCGGTGCGGCCTTCCGCGACGTCGGCATGTCCTGCCGCAACTGCCACGACAACTTCCGCATGGAGAAATGACCCGGGCCGCCGTGCTTTCGCGCGCGGCGTTCGGGCTCGCGCTCGCCTGCGTGCCCGCGCTTGCGGGCGCGCAGGACGATGCGCGCATCGCCCGCGGCGAGTACATCGCGCACGCGGGCGGCTGCATCACCTGCCACACGGCGAAAGACGAAGGCGCGGCCTTCCTCGCCGGCGGCCGCGCGCTCGAGTCGCCATTCGGCACGTTCTACTCGCCGAACATCACGCCGGACCCGGAGACCGGGATCGGCGGCTGGAGCGACGACGAGTTCGTGCGCGCGTTCCAGGACGGCATCAGCCCGGACGGCGACGCCTACTTCCCGGCCTTTCCCTACACCTCGTACACCGGCGTCTCGCGCGAGGACCTGCTGGACCTGAAAGCCTACCTGACGAGCATAGAGCCGGTGCGCCAGGCCAATCGCGAACACGACCTGCCGCCGTTCATGGGCTCGCGCACCGCCGCCGGCGTCTGGCGCAGCCGCTACTTCAAGCCGCTGCGCTTTCACCCGGACCCGGACCGTGACGAGGCCTGGAACCGCGGCGCCTACCTCGTGCGCCACCTCGGCCACTGCGGCGAGTGCCACACACCGCGTGCGCGCCTGGGCGCGCTCGACGCGGAACGCGAACTCGCCGGCAACCCCGACGGCCCGGGCGGCGAGAAGATGCCGAACATCACGCCGCACCGCGCGGACGGCATCGGCCGCTGGTCCGTCTCGGACATCGAGTACTTCCTCGACATCGGCATGGAGCCGGACGGCGACTTCGCCGGCGGCTCGATGGCCCCGGTGATCGAAGACAACACCAGCCACCTCACCAAGGAGGACCGGCGTGCCATCGCCGTGTACCTGAAGTCGCTGCCCGCGCTGCCGGACGACGAGTGAGCCGGCGGCATACCTGCGGAGTGCACCGCCACCACCACCTTTCTTCCGGCGGACCGGCATTCTCCCCATTGGCTGACGGGTTGCTGCTTTTCGGTTTCGTGGTCGCGCGATAGATGCTTCCGGGCCGGCGCACCGGGTAAGCCTTCGGACCTCCAATTTCGGAGTCGGCCCGAAGGCTTACCCGGCGCGCCGACCCTCTCACGGACTTCGGGCTCGACGCGACTGCCACGCACGGTGGCACGGCATTCCGGATGCCGGTGAGCCGATTCCGCTACCGGGTGTCGCCGTTCCGGCACTGCGAGGACCCGTGGGTCGGGGAAGGTCCCGGGCCGACTCCGAAATTGGAGGTCCGGGGCCTTCCCCGGCCCGCGGGTCCGGATGTGTCTACCGCGCTACCACGAACCCGATAAGCACCCTCACCCGTACCCACGCACGTAAACCCGCCGCCGGACTTCGTGGAACCACTCCGCCCGGCGGCTGGTGTTGTCTTTTCGGCAGGTTGGTGTGGTGTGTTCGGCAGTTGCAGCGCGCTAGTAGGCAGCAGCACCCCCGTCCGCCGCCCGCCGGTCCGCCGCCCCCTGTACGATGCCGGTGTCGGGGTCGCGGTAGACGATCATCGCGGAACCAATGGCGCCGCTCTCGCGCACGGTGTGGCCGTAGGACTCGTAGAGTTCGCGCGTGTCCGGCGAGAAGCCGAGGCGCTCCATGCGCGTGCGGTCCGGCAGCCATTGGTGGTGGATACGCGGCGCGTCGATCGCGTCGGCGGCGTTCATGCCGTGGTCGATGACGTTGAGTATGGTCTGCAGCGTCGTGTTGATGATCGTCTTGCCGCCAGGCGTGCCGGTCGCGAACAGCGGCACGCCGTCCTTCGCGACGATCGTCGGCGTCATGCTCGAGAGCATGCGCTTCTCCGGGGCGATCAGGTTGGGCGCGGTGCCGATGCGGCCGTTCTCGTCGGTGACGCCGGGCTGGGCGTTGAAGTCGCCCATCTCGTTGTTGAGCAGGAAGCCGGCGCCGTCGACGACGATGTGCGAGCCGTAGCCCCATTCCAGCGTGTAGGTCAGCGAGACCATGTTGCCGTGGCGATCGACGACGGAGAAGTGCGTGGTCTCGGGCGACTCGTAGCGCGCGGCAAACTCTCGCGGGTCGCTGACCGAGGCGCGTTCGAGGTCGATGCTGCCGCGCAGGGAATCGGCGTGTGCCTTCGAGGTCAGCCGCGCGACCGGCATGTCCTCGTTGAAGTCCGGGTCGCCGAGGTATTCCGCGCGGTCGGCGTAGGCGCGGCGCATCGACTCGGTCAGCACGTGCAGGTACTGCGCCGAGTTGTGGCCCATCGCCGCGAGGTCGAAGCCCTCGAGGATGTTCAGCATCTCGACCAGCACGACGCCGCCCGAGGACGGCGGCGGCATGCTGACGATCTCGTAGCCGCGGTAGCTGCCGCGGATCGGCTCGCGTTCGACGGCCTCGTAGCGCTCGAGGTCCTCGCGCGTGATCAGTCCCCCGTTCGCGGCCATGAAGTCGGCGATCAGCCCGGCCGTGCGGCCGCGGTAGAAGCCGTCCGCGCCTTCTTTCCGGATGCGCTGCAGCGTGCGCGCGAGGTCCGGCTGCTTCCAGGTGTCGCCGGGCTCGTAGAAGCTGCCGTCGGCCTTCAGGAACACCGCGGCCGAACTCGGGTAGCGGTCCCAGAACGCCTTGCGGCCCTTGAACGAGTCGTGCAGGTGCCAGCTGATCGGGATGCCGTCGCGGGCCAGGCGCACGGCCGGCTCGACCAGCTCGCGCCAGGGCTTCGTGCCGAGCCGGCGGTGCGCGAGCTCGAGCCCGGCGACCGTGCCCGGCACGCCGACCGCGAGGATGCTGTCGTGGTTGATGTTGTCCGGGATGTTGCCGTCCTCGTCGAGGTACATCGTCTCGCTGGCGGCGAGCGGCGCCTTCTCGCGGAAGTCGAAGCTGGTCACGTTGCCGTCCGCGCCGTGCCAGACGAGGAAACCGCCGCCGCCGATGTTGCCGGCAGTCGGCCAGGTCACGGCCATCGCGAACGCGGTCGCGACCGCCGCGTCGATCGCGTTGCCGCCGTCGGCGAGCACGTCGCGGCCGACCTCGGAGGCGTGCATCGATGCGCTGGCGACGATGCCGTGGTGGCCGCGCACGGGCTCGCGGCTGGACGCGTCCGCCGCCAGCGGCGGCAGCAGCAGTAGCAGGGCGAGCAGCAGGGTCGTCGGCAGTTGCGGGCGCATCGGCGGCTCCATAGGGTAACGGGGAGAGGCCGCATTCTACACAGCCGCCCGGGACGGCTGGTTTTGCCTGAAACCGACAAGGTCACGAATTGTTACGTTGCGCGTCGGGCCCGCCGCGCTGCGGCACCATGCTGCTCCCGGGATCGCGTCCGTGCGCGGGCGAACCCGATGCGGAGCAGGACCATGACCAGGACGACCCGACAGCTCGAGAAGCGCTGCGCCGGCTGCGGCCTCGTGTTCCGCTGGCGGCGCGAGTTCGAGCGCGCCTGGCGCGACATGCGCTATTGCTCCGCTACCTGCCAGCGCATCGCCGGCCATCGCGTCGGCGAGCCGCCGCGCGGCGAGCGGCGCACGCACTGAAACGGGGCCGTCTGGCAATGCCCCGGACCCTTCGCTAGAGTGATCGGCCCTGTCGGCCGCTGGCGCCGACGCCACGCCCGGCGAGGCGGTACTCATGGACAGACGGTCGTTTTTCGAATGGCTCGTGGCGCTCCCGGTGGCCGCGGGGCTGGCCGCGCCCGCCGCGGCCAAATCCGGGCGGGTCGACGAGCGCCTGCGCGCGCTCGGCATCGTGCTGCCGACGCCTGCCAACCCGATCGCCGTGTACGTGCCCTGGCGCGTGTCAGGCAACCAGGTGTTCATCGCCGGGCAGATACCGCCGCTCGACGCCGACGTCCCGGTCACCGGCAAGCTCGGCCGTGACCTCGACATCGAGCAGGGCTACGCGGCCGCGCGGCTCGCCGGCCTGCGGGTGCTGGCGCAGCTGAAGGCCGCCTGCGGCGGCGACCTCGACCGGGTCGTGCAGTGCGTGCAGCTGCGCGGCTTCGTCAACAGCGCCGACGACTTCACCGATCAGCCCGCCGTCGTGAACGGCGCCTCGGAACTGCTGCGCGACGTGTTCGGCGACTCAGGCCTCGCGGCGCGCGCGGCGCTCGGCACCAACACGCTGCCGCGCGACGCCGCCGTCGAGATCGAGTCCGTGTTCGAGATCCGCCGCTCATGACGGCGCTGCGCCGCGCGGCTGCCGTCCTCGTGCTGCTCGCCGGTGCCGCCCGCGCCGGCGCCG
>CALALV010000171.1 GCA_937925605.1 uncultured Woeseia sp. | reverse complement strand
CGTCCGCCTCGACGGCCGGCCGAAGGTGCGCCAGGTCGACTGCCGCTGAGCGGCCTGTCGATGAGGCGCCGCGGACAGTACACTGGGCCCGCCCGCAGCACGGCACGGAGATCGACATGAGCGACAGCATCCGCTCGCAGCGTGCACCGGCCGCCGTCGGTGCCTACCCGCATGCGCGCAGGCAGGGCGGTTTCCTGTTCCTGTCGGGCCTGGGACCCCGGCCGCCGGGCGGAGGGCCGATCCCCGGCGTCGAGCTGGACGACGACGGCGAGGTCCGGAGCTACGACTTCGAAAGCCAGGTGCACGCCGTGTTCGCGAACGTGCAGAGCGTGCTCGAGGATGCGGGCGCGACCTGGGAGGACCTCGTCGACGTGACCGTGTTCCTGACCGACATCCGCCGCGACTTCGCGACCTTCAACCGGGTCTGGGCGGAGTACTTCGACGCTCATGGACCCTGCCGCACGACGGTCGAGGTGAACCGGCTGCCGACGCCTATCGCGATCGAGCTGAAATGCATCGCCGCCGTGGCGGGCGCACGCTGAGGAGGACGCCATGCAGGCACTGAAGGCCTTCAATTTCCGCGACTGGATCGACGCCCACCGCGACGAGCTGAAGCCGCCGGTGTGCAATCGCCAGGTATTCGAGGAGGACGACTTCATCGTCATGGTCGTCGGCGGCCCGAACTCCCGCACCGACTACCACTACGACGAGGGCCCGGAGTTCTTCTACCAGCTTGAGGGCGAGATGCTGCTGAAGACGATCCAGGACGGCGAGCGTGTCGACCTGCCGATCCGCGCCGGCGAGGTGCTGTACCTGCCGCCGAGAGTGCCGCATTCGCCGCAGCGCTTCGCCGATTCGGTAGGGCTGGTCATCGAGCGCAAGCGCCTGCCCGGCGAACTCGACGGCTTCATGTGGTTCTGCTCCAACTGCAACCACAAGCTGTACGAGGAGTTCCTGTACGTCAGCGACATCGTCGGCCAGCTGCCGCCGGTCTTTGAGCGTTTCTACGGCTCCGCGGCGCACCGGACCTGCGACGAGTGCGGGACCGTGATGCCGAAACCGGACTGACGCCGCGCAAGAAGCCGATGCTTAAGATCGACATCCACACGCACATCCTGCCGGAAACCTGGCCGGACCTCGCCGAACGCTACGGCTACGGCGGCTTCGTGCAGCTCGAGCACCACGGCCCGGGCTGCGCGCGGATGATGATCGACGGCAAGCACTTTCGCGACGTCGAGCCGAACTGCTGGGACGCGACTACGCGCCTCGCCGACTGCGACGAGGCCCGGGTCGACGTGCAGGTGCTGTCGACCGTGCCGGTCATGTTCAGCTACTGGGCGAAGCCGGAACACACGCTTGATCTCGCGAAGATCCTGAACGACCACATCGCCGGGCTGGTCGACGAGTACCCGCGGCGTTTCATCGGCCTCGGCACGGTGCCGATGCAGGACGCGCGGCTCGCGGTCGGCGAGATCGAACGCTGCCTCGCGAGCGGGCTGGCCGGCATCCAGATCGGTTCGCACGTCAACGGCTGGAACCTCGACGACGAGCGCATCTTTCCCGTCCTCGAGGCCGCGGCGGAGCTCGGTGCCGCCGTGTTCGTGCACCCGTGGCAGATGCTGGGCCGCGAGCGCATGGGCCTGTACTGGCTGCCGTGGCTGGTCGGGATGCCGGCCGAGACCGCGCTGTCGGTCTGCTCGCTGATCTTCGGCGGCGTGTTCGAGCGCCTGCCGCGGCTCAGGGTCGCGTTCGCGCACGGCGGCGGCGCCTTTCCCGGCCTCATCGGCCGGCTCGAGCACGGCTTCAACGTGCGCCCGGACATCGTCGCGACCGCGAACGAGCGCAACCCGCGCGAGTACCTCGGGCGCTTCTACGTCGACTCGCTGGTGCACGAGCCGGCGATGCTGAAGTACATGATCGACCTGATGGGCGCCGATTCGATCGCGCTCGGCAGCGACTACCCGTTCCCGCTGGGCGAGCACCGCCCGGGCGAACTGATCGAGTCGATGGCGCTCGACGACGCGACCCGCGACCTGTTGCTGGCGGGCTCCGCGCTGCGCTGGCTGGACCTGCCACGGGAGCGCTACGCCGGCTGATGAGCATGCCCGATTTCAACGCCAGCGCCGGCTGCGCCGCCGCGCTCGACGCCGCGGATCCGCTCGCGCGATTCCGCGAGGAGTTCATGTTTCCCCGCGACGACAGCGGCCAGCCGGTCGTCTATCTCTGCGGCAATTCGCTCGGCCTGCAGCCCGTGCGCGCCGGCCGCTACGTGCGCGAGGAGCTCGAGGACTGGGCCGCGCACGGCGTCGAGGGCCACTTCCGCGCGCGGCGCCCGTGGCTGCCCTACCACCGGCTTGCGACGGCGGGTCTTGCCCGGCTGGCCGGCGCGACGGCTAACGAAGTCGTCGCGATGAACACGCTGACGGTCAACCTGCACCTGCTGATGGCGAGCTTCTACCGGCCGCAGGGACGCCGTCGCAAGATCCTGATCGAATCGACCGCGTTTCCGTCGGACCGCTTTGCCGTCGAGTCGCAACTGCGCTTCCATGGCGCGGACCCGCGCGCCGACCTGCTCGAATGGCGGCCGCGCGACGACGAGACGCTGCACATGGACGACCTGCGCGCGCTGGTCGCTGCGCACGCGGGCCAACTCGCGCTGCTGCTGCTGCCCGGCGTGCAGTACCTGAACGGCCAGGTGCTCGACATGGCTGCAATCTGCGCGCTCGGCCGCGAGGCCGGCGCGAGCGTCGGTCTCGACCTCGCGCACGCGATCGGCAACGTGCCGCTCGCGCTGTCCGACTGGGGGCCCGATTTCGCCGCCTGGTGCAGCTACAAGTACCTGAACGGCGGGCCCGGCGCGATCGCCGGCGCGTTCGTGCATGCGCGGCACCTGGGCGGCGACCCGTCGCGCACGCTGCTCGGCTGGTGGGGCAACCGCGAGGCGACCCGCTTCCGCATGGCGCCCGAGTTCGAGCCGGCCGCGACGGCCGAGCTGTGGCAGCTCAGCAACCCGCCGATCCTGTCGCTCGCGCCGGTCGTCGCGTCGCTGGAACTGTTCGGCGAGGCCGGGTTCGACGCGCTCGTCGAAAAATCCCGGCGCCTGACCGCCTGGCTCGACTTCCTGCTGGCCGAGCGCATCGGCCCGCGCGTGCGCTCGATCACGCCGCCAGCGGCGCGCGGCTGCCAGCTGTCGCTTCGCGTCGACGATGACGCGGCCGGCGCGCAGGCCGTGTTCGAGCGGCTGTCCGCCCGCCACGTGATCGCCGACTGGCGCGAGCCGAACGTGATCCGCGTGGCCCCGGTACCGCTGTACAACAGTTTTCGTGACCTCTGGGAATTCGTCGACCGTCTGGCCGGGGCGCTGGACGGATGAGCGAGAAACGCATCGACGTCCTCGGCGCCGGGCTGTGCGGCAGCCTGCTCGCGGTGCTGCTGGCGCGTCGCGGCCACAGCGTGACGCTGTGGGAGCGCCAGCGCGACCCGCGCGTGCACCGCGGCGCGGCCGGGCGCTCGATCAACCTCGCGATGGCTGCCCGCGGCATCCGCGCGCTGCAGCATGCCGGGATCTTCGAGCCCGTCGAGAAGCTGCTGGTGCCGATGCGCGGGCGCATGATCCACCATCCCGACGGCAACCAGGAATTCCAGCGCTACGGCGCGCGGCCGGACGAGGAGATCTACTCGGTGTCGCGGGCCGGCCTGAACCGCATCCTGCTCGACGCCGCGGAACACCAGCACGGCGTCACGATCCGCTTCGGCCAGCGCGCGGAGCACTACGACCCGGCGACGCGCAGCCTGGCGCTCGTCGACGTCGACAGCGGCGAGCAAACCGTGCTCGCCGGGCGCCCGCTGATCGCCGCTGACGGCGCCGGCTCGCCGGTGCGGCAGGCCTACGCGGCGGTCAGCCGCATCGCGCCGAGCGAGGAACTGCTGCCGCACGGCTACAAGGAGCTGACGCTGCCGCCCGACGCCGACGGCGGGTTCCGGCTGGACCCCGGCGCGCTGCACATCTGGCCGCGCGGCGGCTTCATGCTGATCGCGCTGCCGAACCCGGGCGGCGACTTCACGCTCACGCTGTTCCTGCCGAACGAGGGCGAGCCCTCCTTCGCGAGGCTGGACACCGAGGCCACCGTGCAGGCGTTTTTCGAGCGCGAATTCGCCGACGTCGTGCCACTGCTGCCGGGTCTCGCCGACGAGTTCCTCGAAAACCCGACCGGCATCCTCGGCACGGTCCGCTGCCGCCACTGGCACGACGGCGACGTGCTGCTGATCGGCGACGCCGCGCACGCGATCGTGCCCTTCCACGGCCAGGGCATGAACATCGCGTTCGAGGACTGCCGCGTGCTCGACGAGATCCTGGCCGCGGGCGAGACCGACTGGGAGCGGGCCTTCGCCGCGTTCGAGCGGCAACAGCTGCCGAACGCCAATGCGATCGCCGACATGGCGCTCGACAACTACGTCGAGATGCGCGACCGGGTGCGGGACCCGGCCTTCGTGCTGTCCAAGCAGCTCGCGTTCGAACTGGAACGCCGGCTGCCGGGGCAGTTCATCCCGCGCTACTCGATGGTCATGTTCCACGCGGAAATCCCCTACGCCGTCGCGCAGCAGCGCGGGGCGAAGCAGCAGGCACTGCTGCGCGAGCTGGTCGCCGGGGCCGGCGATCTCGGTGACATCGATCTCGACGCGGCCGTGCGCCGCGTGCGCGAAGCGCTGCCGCCCCTGCCGTCCGGCTAGCCGGGCCGGCCTTGCCGCGCGCTAGTGCCGGGGTCGTTTCCCCGGTTCGCTAGCCAGCGATTCGACGAATTCCTCGTACCAGCGCAGGCGCGCCTCCCGTTCTTCGGCATTCAGCGGGCCGCCGTGCAAGCTACGCGTCAGTTGCCGCTCCGGGTCCAGTTCCATCACGAGGTGAATGCGGGGATCGGCCGGGAGCGCCTGCAGCCGATACGTTGCCGGCGGGACCAACGGTTCGAGATCGGCGGCTACTTCGTAAAACGGCGAGGCGTGACGTTCGAGGACGTCCCGGCCGATGGGTTCCCCGGCTGCGTCGACCGCGCGCAGCGACACGGCGCGCTCCCGCTCGGGGTCCCAGGCGCCCAGCACGGCGATAATGCTGACGGCGGTAATCGACGCGTAAATGTCGTCCGAAGTCTCGCCATCCCGTGCAGCGGGCAACTCCTCGGCGTCGTGCGGCTGACCGCGCAGTGTGCCTTCCCAGGCCAGCACCGTCGGCCTGCCGTCGATGCAGCGGCCCCGGGTCGAAATGCGCTGCGGATCGGCGACGAGACTCAAGTCGGGAAACAGGTCGAGCCGTAACGGCGCTCGCGATTGCAGCGCGTCAGCGTTGATGCGGACGAGCCGGTAGCGCTTGGCCTCCCAGGTCTGCCGAAGCAATGAAATCTCATGCCTTGCTGCCACTGCTGCCGCTTCGGCGGGCGGCAACGGCTCGAGCAGGCCCACGCTGTCCTCTGCTGCCAGCGGCCCCATTGCAAGCAGGACCGGCAGCAGCAGCGTGGCCGTCGCGAGATTCACAGCCGCCGCGCCACCCGCTCCAGCACCTGGAAACTGCTGCCGGGCGTGCCGTCCGCGCCCGCCGGGTGTTCCTCGATCCCGGCGATGCGCCAGTCGGCGGGATCGAGCTCCGGGAAGAACGCGTCGCCCTCCGGCCGTGCCAGCACCCGGGTCAGGTAGATGCGGTCCGCCTGCGGCAGCAGCTGCGCGTAGATGCGGCCGCCGCCGATCACCATGATCTCGTCGGCGTCGTGCGCGAGTTCCAATGCCGCTTCGGGCGTCGCGACGACCTCGCAGCCCTCGGCCGCGTAGCGCGGCTGGCGCGAGATCACGATGTTGCGTCGCCCCGGGAGCGCGCGGCCGATGGACTCGTGGGTCAGCCGGCCCATGACGACGGGCTTGCCCATCGTCAGTCGCTTGAAGCGTTTCAGGTCATCGGGCAGGTGCCACGGCAGC
This sequence comes from uncultured Woeseia sp., assembly GCA_937925605.1. Lineage (GTDB taxonomy): Bacteria > Pseudomonadota > Gammaproteobacteria > Steroidobacterales > Woeseiaceae > Woeseia. Next base: position 4,034 of record CALALV010000171.1, on the reverse strand, counting down.
TCGCCGCGCAGGCCGATGACGTTATTCGTCGCCGCGGCGACGATGAGGGAAACGCGCGCGGGCATGCCGTTATCCCGCTAGACCGCGACGGCGGCCCTGATGTGCGGGTGCGACTGGTAGTTGAGAACCTCGAAGTCCTCGAAGCGGTAGTCGAACAGGCTGTCCGGGCGCCGCCGTATCGCCAGCGTCGGCAGCGGCAGCGGCTCGCGCGAGAGTTGCTCGTCGGCCTGCTCGAGGTGATTCAGGTACAGGTGGCAGTCGCCGCCGGTCCAGATGAACTCGCCGACTTTCAGGTCCGCCTGCTGGGCCATCATGTGCGTCAGCAGCGCGTAGCTCGCGATATTGAAAGGCACGCCGAGGAAGATGTCCGCGCTGCGCTGGTACAGCTGGCAGGACAGCCTGCCCTCGGCGACCCAGAACTGGAACAGCGTGTGGCAGGGCGGCAGCGCCATCTGCTCTAGCTCGCCGACGTTCCAGGCGCTGACGATCAAGCGGCGCGAGTCGGGATCCGTCCTGATCCGTTCGAGCACGTCGCTGATCTGGTCGACGGTGCCGCCGTCGCGGGTCGGCCAGCTGCGCCACTGCACGCCGTAGATCGGGCCGAGTTCGCCCTGCTCGTCCGCCCACTCGTCCCAGATCGACACGCCGTTTTCGTTAAGGTAGCGGACGTTCGATTCGCCCTGCAGGAACCACAGCAGCTCGTGGATGATCGAGCGCAGGTGCAGCTTCTTGGTCGTGACCATCGGGAAGCCGGCCGCGAGGTCGAAGCGCATCTGCAGACCGAACAGGGACAGCGTGCCGGTGCCGGTGCGGTCCTCCTTGCGGACCCCGCGCTCGCGCACCTGGCGCATGAAGTCGAGATACTGGCGCATGTCAGGCCGTCACTCCCTGCGGGCCGCGGCCGCGGTAGGCGAGCCACAATAGTAGCGCACCGAGCGCGATCATCGGCAGCGACAGGATCTGCCCCATCGTGAGCCAGTCGAGCGCCAGGTAGCCCAGGTGCGCGTCAGGCACCCGGTAGAACTCGACGAAGAAGCGAAACACGCCGTAGCCGACCAGGAACACGCCGGACACGGCACCGACCGGACGCTCTTTCGCCGAGAACCACCAGACGATCGCGAACAGCACGAAGCCCTCGAGCGCGGACTCGTAGAGCTGCGACGGGTGCAGCGCAACGCCGTCCACGTTGAAGCTCCACGGCACGTCGGTCGGCTTGCCCCACAATTCGCCGTTGATGAAGTTGCCGATGCGGCCGAAGCCCAAGCCAAGCGGCGCCAGGGGTGCCACGAAATCGCCGATCTCCCAGAAGCGCCGGCCGAGCTTGCGCGCGTAGAGCCACAGCGCCGTCATGACGCCGACGAGGCCGCCGTGGAAGGACATGCCGCCCTCGGTAATGCGGACGATGTACAGCGGGTCGGCGAGCACCTGCTGCCAGCCGTAGACCAGGCTGTAGCCGAGCCGGCCGCCGATGATGACGCCGAGCATGCAGTAGAAGATCAGGTCATCGACCTGCGCGGGCCGGACCGGCGTGTACGGCCGCGCGGCGCGGCGCCGGGCGAGCCACCAGGCCAGCACGAAGCCGATGACGTACATCAGGCCGTACCAGCGGATCTTCAGGAAGCCGATCGAGAAGATGACCGGGTCGATGTCGGGGTACTCGAGCATTGCGCGAGAGATTGCCTGTCCGCCGCCCGCGAGTAAAGCCGCAATCCGGTATAGTGGCGACCCCGGAACGGCGGTCGCGGCCCCCGCCACGACCCGCCACACGACGAGCCCGACGACCCGCGATGAGCGACGCCGAGAACCGCCTGGCCGGCGAGACCAGCCCCTACCTGCTGCAGCACGCCGACAACCCGGTGCACTGGTATCCCTGGGGCGAGGATGCATTCGCCGCCGCGCGCGAGCGCGACGTGCCGGTGCTACTGTCGGTCGGCTACTCGGCCTGCCACTGGTGCCACGTGATGGCCCACGAGTCCTTCGAGGACGACGCGACGGCCGCGGTCATGAACGCGCGCTTCGTCAACGTCAAGGTCGACCGCGAGGAACGACCGGACGTGGACCGGCTGTACCAGACGGCGCACCAGCTCCTGACCCAGCGGCCGGGCGGCTGGCCGCTGACGATGTTCCTGAATCCCCACGATCAGCGGCCGTTCTTCGGCGGCACCTATTTCCCGAAGGACGCGCGCTACGGCATGCCCGCGTTCACCGAGCTGCTCGAGCGGGTGGCCGACTACTTCGCCGAGAACCGCGGCGACGTCAAGGCGCAGGCCGAGCAGCTGGCGGCGATCCTGGCACAGCTCGAGCCGGCCTCGGCCGCGCCGGCCGAGGCACTGTCCGCCGCGCCGCTGGCCGCAGCCCGCCAGGCGTTCAACCGGCAGTTCGACCGCGACTACGGCGGCTTCGAGGGCGCGCCCAAGTTCCCGCACGCCGCCGTGCTCGAGTGGCTGCTGCGCCACTGGCGCTCTACGGCGCACGCCGCGGAGCCCGACATCGACGCGCTCTACCTCGTGTCGCTGACGCTGAAGCGCATGGCCGACGGCGGCATACGGGACCACCTCGGCGGAGGCTTCTGCCGCTACTCGGTGGACCGCTACTGGCAGATTCCGCACTTCGAGAAGATGCTCTACGACAACGGGCCGCTACTCGCCTGCTATGCGCAGGCGGCGCTCGCGACCGGCGAGCCCGAGTTCCACGAGGTCGCAGCGCGGACCGCCGGCTGGCTGCTCGCGCGCCTGCAGGCGCCGGAGGGCGGCTTCTACTCGAGCCTCGACGCCGACTCGGAAGGCGAGGAAGGCAAGTACTACGTCTGGACCCCGGACGAGGTGCGGGCGCTGCTGCCGGATGCGCAGTACGCGGCCGCGAGCCGATACTACGGCCTGGACCGCGAGCCGAACTTCGAGGGCCACTGGCACCTGGCCAAACAGGCGGACGCCGGGGCGCTCGCGGGCGAGCTCGGCGTCACGCAGAGCGAGCTCGACGAACGCCTCGAGGCCGCGCGGCGCACGCTGCTCGCCGCGCGTCGCAAGCGCGTGCCGCCGGGCCTGGACGACAAGCGGCTGACATCCTGGAACGCGCTCGCGATCCGCGGCCTCGCGATCGCGTCGCGCGCGCTGCAGGAGCCGGCCTGGGCGGACGCCGCGCGGCGCGCGACCGACTTCCTGCGCGGCGAGCTGCTGGTCGACGGCCGGCTTTACGCGAGCTGGAAGGACGGCCGTGCGCGCTTCCCGGCCTACCTGGACGACCACGCGTTCTTGCTGGACGCCCTGCTCGAACTCTTGCAGTGCGAGTGGCGCAACGAGGACCTCGAGTTCGCCGTGACACTCGCGGAGCTGCTGCTCGCGCATTTCGAGGACCGCGAGGCGGGCGGCTTCTGGTTCACGGCCGACGACCACGAGCAACTCATGCACCGCGCCAAGCCGCTGGCCGACGAGGCGCTGCCCTCGGGCAACGGCGTCGCGGCGCTCGCGCTGCAGCGGCTCGGCTTCCTGCTCGGCGAGACGCGCTACCTGGACGCGGCGGCGCGTGTGCTGGCCTGCGCCTGGCCGACGCTCGAGAAATACCCGCAGGGCCACGTCAGCCTGCTGGCCGCGCTGGCCGAGTATCTCGAGCACCCGGAAATCGTCGTAATTCGCGGCGCGCAGCCGGAACTCGACCGCTGGCAGGACGCGCTGGGCCGGCTGTACGCGCCGTCGCGGCTCGTGTTCGGCATCCCGGCGGGTGCGCAAGGCCTGCAGGGGGCGCTGGCGGAGCGGCGTCCGGCCGAGTCGGGCACGCTGGCCTACCGCTGCACCGGCAGCGTCTGCGACCTGCCGCTCGCCGACCTCGACGAGCTCGCGAGGAAACTCAGCGCCGGCGACCCTCAGTAGCTCGTCAGCAGGCTGCCGGCGCGGGCCACGACCGGCTCGCCGTTGCGCCCGGCGAAAGTCACCGGCAGCGAGGTCATGCGCAGGCCGGCATTCTTCAGGACGACGAAGTGCAGGTGCGGCCCGGTCGAGAAGCCCGTGTTGCCGGAGTCGGCGATGTACTGTCCGGCG
>CALALV010000170.1 GCA_937925605.1 uncultured Woeseia sp. | reverse complement strand
GAATGTCCGCACTGCCCTCCTCGTCGCGGAGCCAGAGCTGCTCGCCGCCGTCCGCCGTCCCACCCAACCGCACCGCGCGCGCCGCCGCCAGCGCCGCCAGCGCCGGCTCGTCGTCCACGGAGACGCCGCCGCGCGCCGCGGCCAGCCCGAGCAGCCGGCACAGCGCGCCGCTGTCCAGCAGGTGCCAGCCGAGCGCGGCCGCGACCTGGCGGGCGATCGTGCCCTTGCCGGAACCGCTCGGGCCGTCGATCGCGAGGACCGGGATCTCGCTCATGCGCCGCCCTCCCCGCGCGTCTCGATGTCGATGCCGAGCGCCCGCAGGCAGTCGTCGAAGCCGGGAAACGAGGTCGCCACGTTGTCGACGTCGTCGATCCGCACCGGCCCGGCGGCGACGCTGGCGCCGACCGCGAAGGCCATCGCGATGCGGTGGTCCCCGAAGCTGCGGACGCGACCGCCGCGCAGCCGGCCGCCGACGACGCGCGCGCCGTCCGGGAATTCCTCGACCTCGATGCCGAGCGCGCGCAGGCCCTCGACCATCGCCGCGATCCGGTCGCTCTCCTTGACCCGCAGCTCGGCGAGGCCGCGGAACTCGGTCGTGCCCTCGGCGCAGGCGGCCGCTACGAACAGCGCCGGGAACTCGTCGATCGCGAGCGGCACCAGCGTCGGGTCCGGCACCGTGCCGGCCAGCCGGGACGAGCGCACCTCGAGGTCCGCGACGGGCTCGCCGCCGCTGTCGCGCTCGTTCATCAGCCGGATGTCGGCGCCCATCTCGCGCAGCAGGTGCAGGACGCCGTCACGGGTCGGGTTGACGCCGGTGTTCTCGAGCACGAGCGTCGCGTCCTCGGCCAGCAACGCGGCAAGCAGCGGAAAGGTCGCCGACGACAGGTCGGCCGGCACGTCGATCGGGCAGGCCCGCAATGGCGCGCCGGGGCGCAACGCGATCGTATTGCCACGCGGTTCGATATCGACGCCCAGCGCGGCCAGCATGCGTTCCGTGTGGTCGCGGGTCACGGCCGGCTGGCGCACGTGGGTCTCGCCCTCGGCGTACAGCCCGGCCAGCAGGATCGCCGACTTGACCTGCGCGCTCGCGACCGGCAACGCGTAGGAAATGCCGCGCAGCGCGCGCCCGCCGGCAATCCGCAGCGGCGGGCGCCCGTCGCGGCTGTCGATCCGCGCGCCCATGCGCGCCAGCGGCTCGACGACGCGCGCCATCGGCCGCGCGGACAGGGATGCGTCGCCGGTCAGTTCGCTGTCGAAGCCCTGCCCGGCCAGCAGTCCGGCGAACAGGCGCATCGCCGTGCCGGAATTGCCGAGATCGAGCGCGCGGGCCGGCGACGCAAGGCCGTGCAGGCCGACGCCCTCGATTTCGAGTCCGTGCTCGCCGTCGCGCGCGATCTGTACGCCCATGGCCTCGAGCGCGGCCAGCGTCGCAAGGCAATCCGCGCCGGGCAGGAAGCCGTCGACACGGGTCCTGCCTTCGGCGATCGCGCCGAGCATCAGGGCGCGGTGCGAGACGGACTTGTCGCCCGGCACGCGCAAGCGCGCGCTGCCGGCGGGCGACGGATTGACGAGGAAATACATGGCCCGGTCCGCGGTTAGTTGACGGCCTTGGGATAGGCGCCGAGCACGCGGAACAGCGAGCTGCGCTGCTCCAGCTCGGCCAGCGCGTCGGCGAGCGGCGCTTCGCCGGCGTGCCCGTCGAGGTCCAGGAAGAACACGTAGTCCCAGTTCTTGCGTCGCGACGGGCGCGACTCGATCCGGGTGATGTTGACGCCGTGGGTCGCGAAGGGCTGCAGCAGGTGGTGCAGCACGCCGGCGCCGCCGGCCGTGTCGGCCGTGGACACGAGGATCGTCGTCTTGTCGTCGCCGCTTGCCGTGAGCAGCTCCCTGCCGACCACGAGGAAGCGGGTCGCGTTGTCGGCGCGGTCCTCGATGTTGTTGACCAGCACCTTCAGCTCGTAGGCCTCGGCCGCGGCGTCCGGGCCGATCGCGGCGGTGCCGCTCTCGTCGCGCGCGCGGCGGGCGCCCACGGCGTTGCTGCTGACGCCGATCAGCTCGGCGTGCGGCAGGTACTCGCGCAGCCAGGCGCGACACTGCGCCAGCGCCTGCTCGTGCGCGCAGACCCGCTCGATGCGCTCGAGCCCGGCCATGCGGCCCATCAGGTGCTGCTCGATCCGGAGCTCGATCTCGCCGCCGATCTTGAGCGGCGAGGACAGGAACATGTCCAGCGTGTTGTTGACCGTGCCCTCGGTGGAGTTCTCGATCGGCACGACGCCGAAATCGGCCGCCCCGGACTCGACCTCCTGGAACACCTCGTCGATCGTGCCGAACGGCAGCGCGCGCACCGAGTGGCCGAAATGCTTGAACACGGCCGCCTGGGTGAACGTGCCCTCCGGCCCGAGGAAGCCGATCTTCAGCGGCTCCTGCTGTGCGAGGCAGGCCGACATGATCTCGCGGAACAGCCTGAGGATCTCCTCGTCGCGCAGCGGTCCGTCGTTGCGCTCGAGCACGCCGCGCAGCACCTCGGCCTCGCGCTCGGGACGGTAGTAGTCGACCGCAGCGGCGAGTTCGCCCTTCGACAGGCCGACCTGCTGGGCGTAGCGGGCCCGCTCGCTGATCAGCGCCTGGATCTGCCGGTCGACCTCGTCGATGCGCTGCCGGATCGACGCGAGGTCGACGGCGGCTTGCGGCTTCTCGGGCTCTTTACTCATGCGGGCGTCCAGGCACCTCTCGGCCGGCCCGGCGGCGGGCCCGGGCTCCGGATCAGGATATCGGCTTGCCCAGATTTCGCAATCGCAGGACGCCCTCGATGCGGCTGATCGCGGCCAGCGTCTCGTCCGGCACCGGGCCGTCGAGATCGACGACGGTGTAGGCGAGCTCGCCCTGCGACTTGTTCAGCAGGTCGGCGATGTTCAGCCCGGCTGCCGCGAGGCTGGTCGAGATCTGGCCGACCATGTTCGGCACGTTCGCGTTCGCGATCGTGATGCGCCACGCGTCCGTGCGCGGCATCACCGCCTCGGGGAAATTGACGGCCGAGCGGATGTTGCCGTTCTCGAGGTACTCCCTGAGGTTTTCGGCGACCATGATCGCGCAGTTCTCCTCGGCCTCGTGGGTCGAGGCGCCGAGGTGCGGCAGCGCGATCGCCTTGGGGTGCGCGATCAGTTCGGGCGACGGGAAGTCGCAGACGTAGCGGTGCAGGATGCCGGCGTCCAGGGCCTCGATCGCCGCCGCGGTGTCGACGACGCCGCCGCGCGCGAAGTTGATCAGCACGCTGCCTTTTTTCATCAGCGCCAGCCGGTCGCGGTTGACGAGACCGCGCGTGCCGTCGACCAACGGCACGTGCACGCTGACGAAGTCGGACTCCTTGAACAACCGGTCGAGCGTCTCTACCTGGCGCACGCCCGGCGACAGCTGCCAGGCCCGCTTGACCGTGACCTTCGGGTCGAAGCCGACGACCTTCATGCCCAGCGACAGTGCGACGTTCGCGACCTCGACGCCGATCGCGCCGAGGCCGATCACGCCGAGCGTGCGCCCGGGCAGCTCGAAGCCGACGAACTGCTTCTTGCCGGCCTCGACGGCTTTCGACAGCTCGTCGCCGCTCGCATCGAGCGATTTCACGTAGTCGCTCGCGTCGCAGATGTTGCGGGCCGCGAGCAGCAGGCCGGCGACGGCCAGCTCCTTGACCGCGTTCGCGTTCGCGCCGGGCGCGTTGAATACCGGCACGCCGCGCTTGCTCAGGCGATCGATCGGGATGTTGTTCACGCCCGCACCGGCGCGCGCGACCGCTTCGACGCTTCCCGGTATGTCCATGTCGTGCATGTTGAAGGAACGCAGGATAATCGCATCCGGGCTCGCCGACTCCGACGAGACCTCGTAGAGGTTGCGCGGCAGGCGCCGCAGGCCGGCGACGGCGATATTGTTGAGCGTCTGGACTTTGAGCATGTGGGTTCCCGGCAGCGGTCAGGCCCGCGACTTTTCGAAGTCGCGCATAAAATCGATCAGGGCGTCGACACCTGCTTCCGGCATCGCGTTGTAGATGGAGGCGCGCATGCCGCCGACGGAGCGGTGGCCCTTCAGGTTCTTCAGGCCGGCCTCGTCTGCGAGCGCAAGGAACTCGCCGTCCCGCGACGGGTCGGCGAGCACGAACGGCACGTTCATCCACGAGCGGGCATCCTTCGCCACCGGGTTCGAGTAGAACGCCGAGTCGTCGATCGCCGCGTAGAGCTTGTCGGCCTTGCGCCGGTTCACCTCGGCGACTGCGTCCAGCCCACCGGCGGCGAGCAGGTGCTCGAACACGAGCCCGGCCACGTACCAGGCGAAGGTCGGCGGCGTGTTGGTCATCGAGTCCGACTCCGCGTAGGCCTTCCAGGTCAACAGCGTCGGCATGCCCTCGCGGTGGCGTTCGAGCAGGTCGCGGCGGACGATGACGACGGTCAGGCCCGCCGGCCCGATATTCTTCTGCGCACCGGCGTAGATGACGCCGAAGCGGCTGACGTCGAGCGGCCGCGACAGGATCGTGCTCGACATGTCCGCCACCAGCGGCACGTTGCCGGCCTCCGGGACGAAATGGAACTCCACGCCGCCGATCGTCTCGTTCGGCGTGTAGTGCAGGTAGGCGGCGCCCTTGGTCAGCTGCCAGGTGTCCTGCGCCGGAATCGACGTGTGCCCGTCGCCCTCGCTGGAGGCGGCGACGTTGACCCGGCAGTGCAGCCCGGCCTCCTTGACCGCCTTCTTGCCCCAGCTGCCGGTCTGCAGGTAGTCCGCGGTGTCGCCCGGCCCGGCGAGGTTGAGCGGCGCCGCCGCGAACTGCAGCGTCGCCCCGCCCTGCACGAACAGCACGGCGTAGTCGTCCGGGATCGCGAGCAGACGGCGCAGGTCGGACTCGGCCTTCTCGGCAACGGCGATGAAGGCCTTGCCGCGGTGCGAGACCTCCATGACCGACATGCCGGAGCCCTGCCAGTCGGGAATGTCGTCGCGAATGCGGTCGAGTACGGGGTCGGGCAGCGCGGCAGGACCGGCGCTGAAATTAAAGACACGGGCCATCGGGCGTCCTGTCGGGTGGAGGCGAGCGGGAGCGGAATGACGGAACTTAGCGGGCTTGTGTGACGGCTTCAATCCTCTTCTTCGTCGATCGCCTCGAGCCGGGCCAGCCCGACCAGCCGCTGGCCGGATTCGAGCCGGATCAGTCGCACGCCCTGCGTGTTGCGCCCGATGATCGAGATGTCGCTGACCGGCGTGCGCACCAGCGTGCCGCTGGAGCTGATCAGCATGATCTCGTCGTCCTCGCCGACCTGCAGCGCGCCGACGGTGCGGCCGTTGCGCTCGGTCGTCTGGATCGCGATCACGCCCTGCCCGCCGCGGCCCTGGGTCGGAAACTCGGAGACCTCCGTGCGCTTGCCGTAGCCATTCTCGGTCGCCGTCAGGATGTGCCCGTCGCCGACGATCGACAGGCCGATGACCTCGTCCTTCTTGCCGAGCTTGATGCCGCGCACGCCGGCGGCGCCGCGGCCCATCGGGCGGACGTCGGTCTCGCGGAAGCGGATGGCCTTGCCGTTGCTGGCAACCAGCAGGATTTCCTGGTCGCCGTCGGTGACCGCGACGCCGACCAGCCGGTCCTCGCGCAGGTCGATCGCGATGATGCCGCTGGCGCGCGGCCGCGAGAACTGGCTGAGCGGGGTCTTCTTGACCGTGCCGCCGCTCGTGGCCATGAACACGAAGTGCTCGTCCGTATCGAACTCGCGGATCGGCAGGACCGCGTTGATGCGCTCGCCCTGCGCCAGCGGCAACAGGTTCACGATCGGCTTGCCGCGCGAGCCGCGGCTCGCCTGCGGCACCTGGTAGACCTTGAGCCAGTACATCTTGCCGAAGCTCGAGAAGCACAGGAGCGTGTCGTGCGTATTCGCGACGAACAGCTTGTCGATGAAGTCCTCGTCCTTGACCTTGGCCGCCGAGCGCCCGCGCCCGCCGCGGCGCTGCGCCTCGTAGTCGTCGACCGGCTGCGCCTTCGCGTAGCCGCCGTGCGACAGCGTGACGACGACCTCCGCCTCCGGGATCAGGTCCTCGTCGAGCAGGTCGCTGTGGTCCTGCACGATTTCGGTGCGTCGCTCGTCGCCGTAAGCGTCGCGCAGCGCGGCCAGTTCCTCGCGGATGACCCGCAGCAGCTCGTCGGGGTCCGACAGGATCACCGAGTACTCGTTGATCCGGTCGAGGATTTCCTTGTACTCGTTGAGAATTTTCTCCTGCTCGAGGCCGGTCAGGCGGTGCAGCCGCAGGTCGAGGATCGACTGCGCCTGCACGGGCGACAGCCGGTACTCGCCGTCGACCAGGCCGAAGCCGTCGGCCAGGCCGTCCGGCCGCGTGTCCGTGGCTCCTGCCCGCTCGAGCATGCCGCTGACGGCACCGGGCGACCAGCTGCGCGCGACCAGCTTGTCCTTTGCCTCCGCCGGGGACGGCGAGGCCTTGATCAGTGCGATGACCTCGTCGATGTTGGCGAGCGCGACCGACTGGCCCTCCAGCACGTGGGCGCGGTCGCGGGCCTTGCGCAGGTCGAAGATCGTGCGCCGGGTCACGACCTCGCGGCGGTGCGCGAGGAACGCCTCCAGAACCTGCTTCAGGTTCATCAGCTTCGGCTGGCCCTCGTGCAGCGCGACCATGTTGATGCCGAACACGCTCTGCAGCGGCGTCTGCTTGTACAGGTTGTTCAGGACGACGTCGGCGACCTCGCCGCGGCGCAGCTCGATGACGACCCGCATGCCGTCCTTGTCCGACTCGTCGCGCAGCTCGCTGATGCCGTCGATGCGCTTCTCGCGCACGAGGTCGGCGATCTTCTCGATCAGCCGCGCCTTGTTCACCTGGTAGGGCAGCTCGGTGACGATGATCGCCTCCTTGCCGCGCTTGTCGATCGTCTCGATCCGGGTCCGCGCCCGCACGTAGACGCGCCCGCGGCCGGTGCGGTAGGCGGCGTGGATGCCCTGCGCGCCGTTGATGATGCCCGCCGTCGGGAAATCCGGGCCCGGCAGGACCTCCATCAGCTCCCGCAGCTCCACCGCCGGGTCGTCGATCAGCTTCAGGCAGGCCGCGATGACCTCGCCCAGGTTGTGCGGCGGGATGTTCGTCGCCATGCCGACGGCGATGCCGGCCGAGCCGTTCACCAGCAGGTTCGGGAAGCGCGTCGGCATGACCGACGGCTCGGACTCGGAACCGTCGTAGTTCTCGACGAAGTCGACGGTCTCCTTTTCGATGTCGGCGAGGATCTCGTGCGCAATCTTCGCCATGCGCACCTCGGTGTAGCGCATGGCCGCCGGCGCGTCGCCGTCCACCGAGCCGAAGTTGCCCTGCCCGTCGACCAGCATGTAGCGCATCGAGAACGGCTGGGCCATGCGCACGATCGTGTCGTAGACGGCCGAATCGCCGTGCGGGTGGTACTTACCGATCACGTCACCGACGACGCGGGCGGATTTCTTGTAAGGCTTGTTCCAGTCGTTGCCGAGTTCGCGCATCGCGTGCAGGACGCGGCGGTGGACCGGTTTCAGGCCGTCACGGACGTCCGGGAGCGCCCGCCCCACGATCACGCTCATCGCGTAATCGAGGTAGGACTGCTGCATCTCGTCTTCGAGACTGACAGACAGGACTTCCTGGGCTACATCCACCATGTTCGCTCACAACTCATGGGCGGTCCCGTTCGACGAGGAGCGGAATCGCGACCTTCGGTACTGGGAAAAAACGAGATTTTCAAGGCTTGCCGCGGGCCCCGGGAGGCTCCCTTTCCGGCCTGCGGAACCGAAGCCGAAAGCATACCACAGACCCCGTCCGCACCATACGGTTTTCCGAGTTTTTTCAAGGACTCGGCGCCCGTCGGGAGCGCCGCTGCCGGCGCCCGGAGAGGCGGTTATACTAGCGCCCCTTCCGGGCGCGCCGACGCCCGTTTCATGCCGGACCGGGACAGCCCATGCAGCAATGCGACACCCTGATCGAGGCGGCCTGGTGCCTGCCGGTCGACGCCGACGACCGCCTGCTCGAAAACTGCGCCGTCGCGATCCGCGACGGGCGGATTCTCGACATCCTGCCGGCCGCGGCCGCCCGCGAGCAGTTCCGGCCCGGCGCGCTCGTCGAACGACCGGGACACCTGCTGATCCCGGGCTTCGTCAACGCGCACACCCACGCCGCGATGACGCTGTTCCGCGGCTACGGCGACGACCTGCCGCTCGAGCGCTGGCTGACCGAGCGTATCTGGCCGGCCGAGCGCCGGGCGGTCAGCGCGGGGATGGTGCGCGACGGCACCCGCCACGCGATAGCCGAGATGCTGCGCGCCGGCATCACCTGTTTCGGCGACCAGTACTTCTTCCCGGAAGCCGTCGCCGAGGCCGCCGTCGAGCTGCAGATGCGCGCCGTCGTCGCCACGCCGGTCGTCGAGTTCGCGACGCCGTGGGCCGGCGACGCCGCCGAGTGCCTGAGCAAGGGCGCGGAACTGGTCCACGACCGCTACGCAGACCAGCCGCTGATCACGGCCGCGTTCGCACCGCACTCGACCGCGGCGGTGACGGACGAGACCTTTGCCCGGCTGCGGGTGCTTGCCGACCAGCTCGACAGCCGCGTGCAGATCCACCTGCACGAGTCCGCGCGGGAAATCGCGGACGAGCTCGAGCGCAGCGGCGAACGGCCGTTCGCCCGTCTCGCCCGGCTCGGCTTCGTCAACGCGACGCTCACCGCCGTGCACGCCGTGCACTTCGACGAGGACGAGATCGCGCAGTGCGCGGAACGCGGCGCGGCGATCGTCCACTGCCCGCGCTCCAACCTGAAGCTCGCGAGCGGCATCGCGGACGTCGAACGCTACCGCCGGGCCGGGATCACGGTCGGCCTCGGCACCGACGGGGCGGCGAGCAACAACGAGCTCGAGCTGCTCGGCGAACTGCGGACCGCCGCGCTGCTCGCCAAGGCGACGCGGCAGGACGCGGCCGCGCTGCCCGCCTCGGCCGCGGTACGCATGGCCACGCTGGACGGGGCTGCCGCGCTCGGCATCGAGGCCGAGACCGGTTCGCTGGAACCCGGCAAGTGGGCCGACATCGCTTGCGTCGACCTCGAGCGGCTGAACAGCCAGCCCGTCTACGACCCGGTGTCGCAGCTCGTTTACACTGCCCACGCGGAACAGGTCAGCGACGTCTGGGTCGGCGGCCGCCACCAGCTGGAAAACGGTGAACTCCTGCACGTGGACACGGACGAAATCCAGGCCCGCAGCCGCGAGTGGCGCCAGCGGATCGCCGCGGCCACACCCTGAACAACGGAGACGACGTGCCCGAAACCCGACTCAACATCGATGACGCCGAGATCGCGAAGTTCGACGCGCTGGCCTCGCGCTGGTGGGACCCGGAGGGCGAGTTCCGCCCGCTGCACCAGATCAACCCGCTGCGGCTCGATTTCATCCGCCAGCGCGCACCGCTGGCCGGCGCGCGCGTGCTCGACGTCGGCTGCGGCGGTGGCCTCCTGGCCGAGGCGATGGCCGCGGGCGGCGCGCAGGTGACCGGCATCGACATGGCCGAGGGTCCGCTCGCCGTGGCCCGGCTGCACCTCGCCGAGTCGGGCCATGAGGTCGAGTATGCGCGCGCGACCGCCGAGGACTTCGCCAGCGAGCACGCCGGACGCTACGACACCGTGACCTGCCTCGAGATGCTCGAGCACGTACCGGACCCCGCCGCCGTCGTCCGCGCCTGCGCCACGCTCGTGCGCCCCGGCGGCAACCTGTTCTTCTCGACGATCAACCGCAACCCGAAGGCCTTCCTGTTCGCGATCGTGGGCGCCGAATACCTGCTCCGGCTGCTGCCGGCCGGCACCCACGAGTACGAGAAGTTCATCCGCCCGTCCGAGCTCGACGCCTGGGGCCGCGCGGCCGGCCTCGAGCTCGCGGACAGCATCGGCCTGCACTACAACCCGCTGACCCGCGAATACCGGCTCGATCGCGGGCTCGACGTGAACTACCTGATGCACTTCCGCCGGCCGGACGACTCGTGACGCAGCGCGGCCGCAACCCCAACGGCCGCTTCGGCCGCCCCGTTGACGCTGTCCTGTTCGATCTCGACGGTACCCTGGTCGACACGGCGCCCGACATGGTCGCGGCGCTGACGGCGCTGCAGGCTGCGAGAGGCGACGTGCCGGTCGACTACGAGCTCGCCCGCTCCAACGTGTCGAACGGCGCCGCAGGGCTGATCCGGCTCGCGTTCCCGGACGTCGACGAGGCTACCCGCGAGCTGCTGCACGGCAATTTCCTCGACCGCTACCGGCAGACCCTCGCAGCCCGCTCGCGGGTCTTCCCCGGCCTTGACGCGTTGCTCGACGAGCTCGACCGGCGCGGCAGCCCGTGGGGCGTCGTGACCAACAAGCCGCGCGCGCTCACCGATGCGCTGCTGGCCGAGCTCGCGCTGACCCCGCGGCTCGGCTGCGCGATCAGCGGCGACACGCTGCCGCAGCGCAAGCCGCACCCGGCGCCGATGCTGCTCGCGAGCCGCCAGCTCGGTGTCGAGCCCGGCCGCGTGGTCTACGTCGGCGACGCGTTGCGCGACATCGAGGCCGGGCGCGCGGCCGGCATGGCCACCGTGGCCGCCGGCTGGGGTTACATTACGGCCGACGACGATCCGGCCGCCTGGCAGGCGGATGTCCTCGTCCGCACGCCGGACGAGCTCACGCAACTGCTCGTCGGCGAGTTAGGCTAGCGCTATGGCCACGCTGACCCTGCACCCGGCGCTGATCGACTACGGGCTGCCGATGCTCGCGCTCGGCCTCGTGATTGGTGCGCTCGCGAGCTGGCTCCTGACCCGCCGGCGCACCCGCGGGCTCGAGCAGCTGCTGCGCGAGCAGGAGATCCGCATCAAGGACCAGGACGCGCTGCAGCGCGAGCGCGACATCGCGTTCGACGCCGCGACCAACCGGCTCACCGCCGCCTTCTCGGAGCTCGCGAACCAGTCGCTCAAGTCGAACAGCGAGAACTTCCTGCGGCTCGCCGAGCAGAACCTCGGCACGCAGCAGGAACGCGCGAAGCGCGAGCTGTCCGAGCGCGAGACCGCCGTCGAGAACCTGGTCAAGCCGATCCGCGAGGCGCTCGCGGCCTCGCAGAAGCAGATCGCCGAGCTGGAGAAGTCGCGCTCCGAGGCCTACGGCAGCATCCGCCAGCAGCTCGAGACGATGCAGCTCAGCCAGCGCACGCTGGCCGAGGAGACCCAGAACCTGGTCAAGGCGTTGCGCCGCCCCGAGGTCCGCGGCCGCTGGGGCGAGATCACGCTGCGCCGGCTGGTCGAGCTGGCCGGCATGGTCGAGCACTGCGACTTCCAGGAGCAGGTCCACAACGTCGAGGACCAGCGCATCATCCGGCCCGACATGATCGTGCGCATGCCCGACGAGCGCGAGCTGATCGTCGACGTCAAGACGCCGCTCGACGCCTACCTGGCGGCGGTCGAGGCCCGCGACGACGGGGAGCGCGCCGCGCAGCTGCAGCGCCACGCCCGCAAGCTGCGCGAGCACGTGCGCACGCTCGCGAGCAAGGGCTACTGGGACCAGTTCAGCAAGAGCCCGGAGTTCGTGATCCTGTTCATTCCCGGCGACCAGTTCCTGAGCGCCGCGCTGAACGAGGACCCGGAGCTGATCGAGTACGCGCTGTCGCAACAGATCATCCTCGCGACGCCGACCAGCTTCGTCGCGCTGCTGAAGGCCGTCGCCTACGGCTGGCGGCAGCTCGCGCTGGCCGAGAACGCCGAGGAGATCCGCAAGCTGGCCGAGGACCTGTACGGGCGCCTCGGCACCTTCGTCGGGCACCTGAACAAGGTCGGCCGGCAGCTCGCGAGCAGCGTGGACAACTACAACCGCGCGGTCGGCTCGCTCGAGCGCAAGGTGCTGCCGGGCGCGCGCAAGTTCGTCGAGCTCGGCATCCGGCCGAAAAAGGAGCTCGAATCCGTCGAGCCGCTCGAATCCCTGCCGCGCTCGATGATCGAGCCCGGCAGCGAAGACGACGACGAGAAACCGTCCGGCGGCGACGCCCCGGGCAAGACCCTGCAATAAGCCCCGAGGCCCCATGGACCCGAAGACCTACCGTTACCCGGACGACCTGCTGCGCGACCGCGTCATACTGGTTACGGGCGCGAACCGCGGCATCGGCCGCGCCCTCGCGCTCGAGGCCGCGCGCCTCGGCGCGCGCGTCATCCTGCACGGCCGCAACACCGGCAAGCTCGAGGCCCTGTACGACGAAATCGAGGCCATCGACGGCGCGCAGAGCCCGTCGATCGCCGTCATGGACTTCGCGACGGCGGACGGCCAGGCCTACCAGGCCCTCGCCGAGAGCCTGGAGCGCGAGTTCGGCCGCCTGGACGCGCTGGTCAACAACGCCGGCATCCTCGGCAGCCGGACCCCGATCGAGCAGTACGACGCGGGCGAGTGGCAGAAGGTCCTGCACGTGAACCTGACGGCCGCGTTCGCGCTGACGCAGACGCTGCTGCCGTTGCTGAAAAAATCCGACTCGCCGTCCGTCATCTTCACGTCGAGCGGCGTCGGGCGGGTGGGCAAGGCCTTCTGGGGCGCCTACTCGGTCTCGAAGTTCGGCACCGAGGCGCTGGCGCAGATCCTCGCGGCCGAGCAGGAACACAGCGGCCTGCGCGTCAACTGCATCAACCCGGGCCCGGTGCGTACGGACATGCGCCTCGCCGCCTACCCGGCCGAGGACCGGGACCGGCTCAAGCGCCCGGAGGACATCCTGCCCGTCTACCTGTACCTGCTCGGCCCGGACAGCGTCGGCACGACCGGTCAGAGCCTCGACGCGCAATAAGAAAACGCTCGAAGTCCGCGTTTTTTCTTTTTGTTTTTAAACTTTTTTTGCTTTTTCTTTCGCGGGCCGGCGTCCGGCACCGGCAGGCCGGCCGCCCGATACAGCTCGCGCACCTCGGCCGGCAGCAACGCGCGGTGCCGGCCCCGGCGCAGGCCGCGCGGCAGCTCGAGCGGCCCGTAGGCGACGCGCATGAGCCGGCTGACCTCGTAGCCCAGCGCCTCCCAGAGGCGCCGGACCTCGCGGTTGCGACCCTCGCGCAGCGTGACGTGGAACCAGCGGTTCGCGCCGTCGCCCCCGCCCGCCTCCACCGATTCGAACGCGGCGTCGCCGTCGTCGAGCCGGATGCCCTGGCGCAGGCGCTCGAGATCCGCCTCCTGCGGCTGGCCATGGACGCGCACCGCGTAGCGCCGCAGCAATGCCTGCGACGGGTGCATCAGGCGATTCGCGAGTTCGCCGTCGGTCGTGAACAGGAGCAGCCCGGTCGTGGCCAGGTCGAGGCGGCCGACGGCGATCCAGCGGGCGCCGCGCAGGCGCGGCAGGGCCGCGAACACGGTCGGCCGGCCGTCCGGGTCGTGACGGCTGACCAGCTCGTCGGCGGGCTTGTGGTACAGCAGGTGCTGGTGCGGGCTGTCGCCGGTACGGACCGGCAGGCGGCGGCCGTCGAGCGCGAACTGCTCGTGGCCGGCAACCGTAGCACCGAGTTCCGCGACCCGGCCGTCGATGGTCAGGCGGCCCTCGCGAATCCAGCCCTCGATCTCGCGCCGTGAACCGTGCCCGGCGGCGGCGAGGAGCTTCTGCACGCGCTCCGCCACGGCGGGTCCTCAGCCGCGGCTGGCGCTGGTCTCGCCCTGCTGCCCGAGATCTTCGGCGCCGGCCTCGTCCGCCGCGGCGGCCGACTCGCTGTCCCCGGCGCTCGCGGCGGGCTCGTCCTCCGGGCTTGCCGCTGGCTCGGCGTCGTCGGCGGCATCTGCATCGCCGGCCGCGGATTCGTCCTGCGCCGCCGGCCGCAACGGCGTGACCACCGCCGTTTCTCCCGGAGCGCCGTCTTCCTCCGGCGCGTCCTCGTCGCTCACTTCCGGCAGGTCGAGCTGCACGCGCAGGCTCTCCCAGTCGGCAAGATCGGCGAGCGGCGGCAGGTCGTCGAGCTTCTTCAGCCCGAAGTAGTCGAGGAACTGGCGAGTGGTGCCGAACATGGCGGGCCGCCCCGGCACGTCGCGGTGCCCGACGACCCGGACCCACTCGCGCTCGAGCAGCGAGCGGACGATGTTCGGGCTGACGGACACGCCGCGGACTTCCTCGATCTCGCCGCGGGTGATCGGCTGCCGGTAGGCAATCAGCGCCAGGGTCTCGAACAGCGCGCGGCTGTAGCGCGGCGGCTTCTCCTCCCAGAGGCGGTGCAGCCGGTCGGCCATCCGCGTCGTCACCTGCATGCGGAAGCCGGAGGCGACCTCCGCCACTTCGATGCCGCGCGGCTCGTACTCTTCCTGCAAGGCTGCGAGTGCCTCGCGGATCTGCGCTTTGTCCGGCGCGGAGTGCTCGTCGAACAGCGACTGCAGCTGGTCCACGGACAGGGGCCGCGCTGCCGCGAGCAGCGCCGCTTCCACGAAATACTTGATTTCCGTTACTTCCATGATCGCTCGGTAGTTTGGATTCGGGTGAGCCGCGGGTACTCAGGCCTCGGCTTCGGCGTCGTCGCTGACCAGCCGCACGGACGAGGCCGCGCGCACGTGCAGCGGCGCGTAGGCGTCGGACTGGACGACCTCGATGGTCGCGGCCCGCAGCAGTTCTAGGATGGCAATGAACGTCACCGCGACGCCCATGCGACCCTCCTCCGCGTCGAACAGGTCGACGAAGCGGGTGAACGAGTTGGCCTTCACGCGCGACAGTATCTCGGTCATCCGCTGGCGTACCGACAGCGGTTCGCGCTGCAGGTGCAGGTTGGAAAACATCTCGGCGCGCTTCAGCACGTCGTGGAACGCGAGCAGCAGTTCCTTCAGCGTGACGTCCGGGAGCTTCTGCACGACCTTGCGCTCGGGCGTCTCGGCCGACACCGGGAACACGTCGCGTTCCAGTCGCGGCAATTCCGCGATGTCTTCGGCCGCCTTCTTGAAGCGCTCGTACTCCTGCAGCCGCCGGACCAGCTCGGCGCGCGGATCTTCCTCTTCCTCGTCTTCCGTGACCGGGCGCGGCAGCAGCATGCGCGACTTGATCTCCGCGAGCATGGCCGCCATCAGCAGGTACTCGCCGGCGAGCTCGAGCTGCAGTTCTTTCATGAGCTCGATGTACTGCACGTACTGGCGGGTGATCTCGGCGATCGGGATGTCGAGGATGTCGATGTTCTGGCGCCGGATCAGGTACAGCAGCAGGTCCAGCGGGCCCTCGAACGCCTCGAGGAACACCTGCAGCGCGTACGGCGGGATGTACAGGTCCTGCGGCAGCTGGGTGACGGGCTCGCCGTCGACGACCGCGAACGGCATCTCGCCCTGCGACGGGCCTTCCCGCCCCTCGGGCACGGGCCGCGGCGCGTCCTTGCTGGTAACGACTTTCAGTTCGGGCTTCATGGGGGATCCGGGCGCGGTTGGCGCATTCTAGCGTACTTGTGGCGCCCGGCTGCAACCCGGGCCCGGGGCTATTCCAGGAAGCCCAGGTCGCCGCGCCCGACGCGCAGCACGCGCGGGACGTCGCCGGTCAGGTCGAGGACGCTGGTGGGATCGATGCCGGTCGGGCCGGCATCGACGATCAGGTCGATTTCGTGGCCGATGCGACGCTCGATCTCGTCGACCTCCGTGAGCGGCATGTCGTCGCCGGGCAGCGACAGTGTCGAACTCATGATCGGCTCGCCGAGCGCCTCGAGCATCGCGCGCACGACCCGGTGGTCCGGCACCCGCAGCCCGATCGTGCGCCGTTTCGGGTGTTGCAGGCGCTTTGGCACCTCGCGGGTCGCCGGCAGGATGAACGTGTACGGCCCCGGGGTCAGCGCCTTGAGCAGCCGGTAAGACCAGTTCTCGACGCGCGCGTAGTTGCTGATCTCGGACAGGTCCGAACAGACCAGCGTGAAATTGTGGTCCTTGTCCGTGCGCCGGATGCGCCGGATCGCGTCCATGGCCCGCTTGTCGCCGAGGTGGCAGCCGAGCGCGTAGCTCGAGTCCGTCGGGTAGGCGATCAGGCCGCCGTTGTGGATCGCCGCCACGATCTTGGCGATGCGCCGCGGCTGCGGGTCGACCGGATGTACCTCTATGATGCGCGCCATGGCGCGGATTGTAGCGAGACTGGCGCGCCTGCGCCGGCCGGAATGGCGCATTTCGGCGGGCCCGCCGAGTGCGCTATCATGCGCAGCCTTCACGGCCCGGCCGCCGGCTCCGACCGCATGCAGATACTGTTCGACTACATCCCGATCCTCGCCTTCTTCGTCGCCTATTTCGCCCGCGACCTGTACTTCGCGACGGCCGTGCTGATGGGGCTCATGCCCGCCCTGCTGGTCGTGCAGTGGTTCGTCACCCGCAAGGTCAACCGCATCTACCTGGGCTCGACCGTGCTCGTGCTCGTGCTCGGCGCCGCGACGCTGATGCTCAGGAATCCGCAGTTCATCTACTGGAAGCCGACGGCGCTTAACTGGATCATCGCGCTGGTCTTCCTCGGCAGCCAGTGGATCGGCGAAAAACCCATCGTGCAGCGCATGCTGGGCAGCGCGGTGGAGCTCGCGCCGCGGCAGTGGCAGACGCTGAACCTGACGTGGGTCGCGTTTTTCAGCTTCGTCGGCGCACTGAACATCTGGATCGCCTACAACTACAGCGAGGCTTTCTGGGTCAACTTCAAGCTGTTCGGCATGCTCGGGCTGACGGTCGTGTTCATCGTGCTGCAGAGCGTCTGGCTGTCGCTCGTGGCCAGGAAGGACGACGCCGCGCCCGGCGATCCGGAGGCCTGATATGTGGTACGCCATCATCAGCGAAGACGTCGCGGACAGCCTGCCGCGGCGGGCGAAAGCCCGGGAAGCTCACCTCGCCCGCCTGCGCGAGCTGGTCGACGAGGCCCGGCTGCTCGTCGCCGGGCCGCACCCGGCGATCGATTCCGAGGATCCGGGCCCGGCGGGCTTCAGTGGCAGCCTCGTCGTTGCCGACTTCGCATCGCTCGAGGAGGCGCAGGCCTGGGCGGACGCAGACCCCTACGTCGAGGCCGGGGTCTACGCGCGCGTCACCGTGAAGCCCTTCAAGCGGGTGCTGCCGTGAGCACCGACCGGCCAGCGCTGATCGAGGCGCGCCTGCGCAAGGCTTTCGCGCCCGAGGAACTATTGGTCAAGGACCAGAGTCAACTGCACGCGGGCCATGCCGGGGCCGCAGACGGGCGCGGCCACTACGATGTCCGCATCGTGGCACCGGCTTTTGCCGGCAAGAGCCGGCTGGAGCGTCACCGCATGGTGTATGACGCGCTCGGCAGCCTGATGCAGACCGACATTCACGCGCTGAAAATTTCGGCGCACACCCCCGGCGAGCGCTAGCCGCCTGCCGACAGTCACCCCAGAACGAAGGACCCCCGCATGAATTCATTGAACGGCACGATCCGGGCCGGACGGCTCATTACGCTGCTCACCGGCGCGCTCATGTCCGCGGCCGCTGTGCAGGCCCAGGCGGAGACCGTTAGGACGGTGAACGGTGTGAACATCGACAGCACCGTGCTCGACCTGTACATCCAGAGCCGCGCTCAGCGCGCGCCCGACCAGGTCCCGGCCGAACAGCGGGAGAACCTGCTGGACGAACTCGCTGACATCTACCTGCTGTCGTCACGCGCGGTGGCCGAGGACCTGCAGGCCGACCCGCAGGTCGCCGCGCAAATCGAGTTGCAGCGGCGCGGCGTGCTCGCCCAGGCGCTGGCGTCCCGCTTCTTCGCGGACACGCCGGTATCGGAAGAGGAGATCCAGGCGGAGTACGCGAGCCAGCGCGAGGTTGCCCCGCAGCAATACAAGGCGCGCCATATCCTGCTCGAGAGCCAGGGCGAAGCGGTCGACGTGATTTCGCGCCTCGATGACGGCGCCGACTTCGCGGAACTCGCGAAGTCCGAGTCGACCGGGCCCTCCGGACCAAACGGCGGCGACCTCGGCTGGTTCACGCCCGACCAGATGGTGAAGCCGTTCTCCGACGCCGTGATCGCGCTCGACAACGGCAACTACTCCAAGGTTCCCGTGCAGACGGATTTCGGCTGGCACGTCATCCTGCGCGAGGATTCTCGCGAAGCCGAAGCGCCGCCGCTCGACAGCGTACGTGATCGCATCGTGCAGGTGATTCGCCAGCGCAAGTTCCAGGCGTACCTGGAAGGTCTCCGCGCCGGGGAGGCAGGCAGCGACTAGTTAACTTAATCGCTGGT
Source organism: uncultured Woeseia sp. (assembly GCA_937925605.1). GTDB lineage: Bacteria > Pseudomonadota > Gammaproteobacteria > Steroidobacterales > Woeseiaceae > Woeseia. The sequence goes on along the minus strand of CALALV010000170.1, from coordinate 47,618 downwards.
CGCTTAACAGAAAAAGGGCGCCAGACGGCGCCCTTTTTCGTGGAGCGAATTAATTTGTGAGGTGCCTCACAGCAAATATTTCACGCTCTGCCAAACTATCGCGCAAGTCACCTCTTAATCGCTCAGGGGGTGGCTTCTCCAACCCTCGCATCTCCTTACAGTTGATACGAGATCTAAAGTCGGCAGGGACGCCGACTTTTTTTTGCCCCCATTTTTCGTGCTATCGCGCCCCCAGCCGAATGTCCGGCTCCGCGACCAGCAGGCCCAGCCCGCTGTACGCACGACCGCTCACGGCAACCTGGTCGCCAACGCGCGGGGCAGGACCCCGGGAGAGCAGCGCGTTGTAATCGACCAGCATGCCGCTGACGACGGCACGGCCGAGGCTGGCGTCCACCTCGTCGACCGTGCCGCGCAGGAAGGACGGCATGCCCGAGTCGACACCGGTTGGAGATACCGGAACGATCCGCGTGTCCACGAATCCACCGGTAACGGTGTCGATCGAGCCATAGACTGCAATAGTCGCGCCGGCACTGATCCCTGCGAATTCTCGCTCAGTGCCGAATACCGTCTGTCCCAGGATTGAAATGAAGTCGGTGCCGATTAAATCGACCCGGCCAAGCGCAAGCAGATCAGTGCCACCTATCGCCGTAGCATCCGTTCCGCCAATTGCGGTGCTATCCGTGCCGCCAATCGCCGTAGCGTCCGTTCCGCCAATTGCGGTGCTATCCGTGCCGCCAATCGCCGTAGCGTCCGTTCCGCCAATTGCGGTGCTATCGGTGCCGCCAATCGCCGAAGAATCGGTTCCGCCAATTGCCAGCAAATCTGTCCCGCCGATTGCTGTCGCGTCGGTACCGCCTATCGCAAGAACATCAGTTCCGCCGATCGCCAGCTGATAGGTTCCACCGATTATCAGGACATCCGTGCCGCCTATCGCGAGAACGTCGGTCCCACCGATAGCTAGGACGTCGGTGCCACCGATAGCCAGTGAATCTGTACCACCGATCGCCAACAAGTCTGTGCCACCAATGGCTAGGAGATCTGTACCGCCAATGGCAAGCAGGTCCGTGCCACCGATAGCCGTAGAATCTGTACCGCCTATCGCCAACACATCGGTGCCACCGATCGCCGTCGCGTCAGTACCGCCTATGGCCGTCGTATCGGTGCCTCCGATGGCCGCGCCATCGGTTCCACCTATTGCGGTCCCGTCGGTTCCTCCAATCGCGGTGCTGTCGGTTCCACCGATTGCGGTTGTGTCGGTTCCACCGATTGCGGTTGTGTCGGTTCCACCGATTGCAGTTGTGTCGGTTCCGCCGATCGCGGTTGTGTCGGTTCCGCCGATTGCGGTTGTGTCGGTTCCGCCGATTGCGGTTGTGTCGGTTCCGCCAATGGCTGCGTGCGCGTTAACAGCGCAAAGAACAAGCGCCGCACAAACCGAAATATCCTTAGTTCGAGGCTTCCACCCCTGAGAATTTGCATCGCTCATTTGAATTAGATCTCCAACAATCTATTTCATTGTTTGGTAGGCGCGTCAGTGACATGCCTCCCTCTAATCGCCCATCTTTTTCACTGTGGGCTCTATTCTTGGCGTTTCCTTTCGTCGAGCAGGTCCTTGATTTCAGTGTCGGGGTTTTCGTCGTGCACTACATAGTGGTATATGCCTACCCCAGTGTGCACAGCTTCTTCGCCCTTCTTTTCTTCTGGTCCTTCCAATTTCGAGAGCCAATTATCGATGTCATCGAGCAGCGCCTGACATTTCTCTCGAACAAACTGATCAAAGTGAGCCAGATCAGTTTTTTTAATTCCTCCGGGCCTCCAAACTGACCTTTCGAATCGACCCTTCCCTGGCCCTTCCTTCTGCATATTCGTCTCGATCGTGTGCACAAAGTTATGAATCCCTGTACCCACTCGTTCGAGAAAATCTGGATCAAGCAAATTCGGTACGTACTCCCGGCGAATGACCTTGAACCAGTTTTGATCGGTTTCTACGACAGCGCCGACTCTGATCAACTCGTCAAGCATTGCGCGGGGCGTCATGTCTCCGCTAAACCGTTGTACTAACTTGACGAATGTGACATCGGCCGAATTGTCTGAGTCGTATCGGAGTTCCAGTGGCATGCCGTATGGACCGGTGAATTCGGGGTCCGTATGCCAGCCGGAAAGCACTCGTCCAATCCGACTCATATTTGTCTTGGTGACGTATCTCCCTTCCGCATCAATTCCCGAAAGTCGCTGTACTTCTTTCCGGGTCAGTCCCGTGACGATCGCGATTCGGGCTTTTGACATTTTCTTGCCAGGAACACGAAATTCCTGAGCGGCGATCTCTACAAAAACCGTCTTAACAACTTCGGATAGTTCTGCGTATGTAATCCCGTGCCTTAAAAGAATCCGAACAAGTGGTCGAAGGAGTTTCGCGTAGGCTGCAAGCAGCCCCGTTTTTACAGAATCTGTCATATATCAACATAATACCCATAGTCGGGAATTTATTCCCGAACTACATCACAGTCAACATTAACTTTGGGCTAGAAAGGGCCTGCGTTATCGGGCAGGAATTGTTTCGCTTGACATCGAAACCGCAGGCTTAGCGGGAGCGCGTTGCAGGCTCAAGGCCCAGAGCGTCGGAAGCCACCCGAAACGCTCTATAATGCAATGAAAAACAATGACTAATCGCGGGAATGCGATGGGGGACTTAAGATTTATTTGTCTCCGACGCCTTTTCGGTGAAAGCCGGAAACAGAGCGAGGCCGCCCAGCAAGGCCAAACGCGCCGTACAGCGCTGTGGCTGGCTGTCAGCGGAAAATAGGCCCGTAAGGTCAACGGTGCGTGCTGCACCGCAACCATTTGCCGGCGGATGTGAGGTAAGTACTTGGACGAGGATGCCGGCCAAGTTGAGAATGAAATCAGCCGGGAGCTAACTAAGAGCTAGCCGAGTCGCATCTACGAGAATATATCGGATTCGGCTTTGTCTTCTTCAAAATAGAACACACCAACTCCAACCGCCTTTCGCGCTTCTCTAGTCTCTTCTTGCTCGTACAGCGTCTCGTAAGCAACAAAAAGGTCGTCAATAGCTTCGGTAAATTCGGTCAATCGGTCGCTGCCAATCCTACGAAGACGTGAAATATCTTCGTCTCGAACCGACTTTGTGGCGGCTGATCTTTGAATCCAAGTCTCGCTTTTTTCGCAACCAGTGTTGTGAGCGATAGTAAGAGCTGCTGGGTAGAGGCACTTCGCCAGTCCAGTAATTAGGCGCTCATGAACATCAAGCCCGGAAACGTTTCGCTTCAATACGGTTAGGCGGCCGTCTTTATCTTCTTTCACCGCGTTTATTCGCTTCAATTCGGTCCGCATTGCGCCAGGAGGGATATCTCCACCATGCTTGCGAACCAAACTCGAGAATGACGGCTCGTCGTTATCAAAGCTAAGGACTCTTGGCTCACCATTGGAGTTCAAGAATTGCTCGTCCGTATACCACCGATGCAAAATGATTGACATCGGAGTCGAACGAACCACAAGGGTTTCCTCGCCAGCTTCGGATTTGTCACGAAGCCGCCGCACTTCTTTTCGAGTAAGGCCGGTCATCACAGCGACGCGAGAGATATTCGTCGGTCGACCACGCAGCCCGTAGTCTTTAGTCGCTATCTCGACGAATGCTGTCTTCGAGATCTCTGCAAATTCCCTGTAACCGACACCGGCCCGGAGCAGAGCCCGCACTATTGGACGTAAGACGAGAAGTAGAGCACCTAATATTTGTTGTTGGATAGTGTCCTGCATGGACGCGGAATATAGGAGCGCCAAATATACCCGGTCAACGAAATTAGAGGGTTGGGAAAAATGGCCCAAGTTTCTTCTTCAGATCAACTCCAAAACCATTGTTATTTCTGCATCTATTTCCCGGTTTTAGAAATTGATTTCATTAAAAATTTTCGCTCCTTTTTTCCCAGTTTCTGCTTATTTATTGATCAGACAAAAGATTTTCCAACCCGACCTCATCGATCACGGTAATTCCGAGGTTTTGCGCTTTTGTTAGTTTCGAACCAGCGTTGTCGCCGGCGACGACGTAGTTCGTTTTCTTGGACACGCTGCCCGTCACCTTTCCGCCCAGCGCCTGGATCCGGCGTTTGGCCTCGTCTCGGGTCATGTTTGGCAGGGTGCCGGTCAGTACGAAGTTCTTGTCAACCAGCGGGCCGGAGTCCGCCTGCACGGTCGGTTCCGTGTCCTGCCAGTGGACACCCCGCTCACGCAACTCGGCGATGATCCCGGTGTTGTGCGGCTCGCTGAAGAAAGCCCGTACGTGCGAGGCAACGACCGGCCCGACGTCGGGCACCTTCTGTAGCGCGTCCTCGTCGGCCTCCTCGATCGCCTCCAGGCGGCCGAAATGGCCGGCCAGGGCATTGGCGGTCGCCTCGCCGACTTCGCGGATTCCAAGGCCGTAGAGAAAGCGCGCGAGGCTCGTGCTGCGGCTCCGGTCGATCGCCGCAAGCAGGTTGTCGGCCGACTTCTCGCCCATGCGCTCCAGCGCCACCAGCTCGTCCCTCTCGAGGCTGTAGATGTCCGCCGGCGTCTTCAGCCGCTCGCTGGCGACGAGTTGTTCTATCAGCTTGCTGCCGAGGCCCTCGATATCCAGCGCGCGGCGCGAGACGAAATGCTTCAGCGATTCGGTCCGCTGCGCCGAGCAGACCAGCCCGCCGCTGCAGCGGGCAACGGCCTCGCCTTCCGGCCTCACGACAGCGGAGCCGCACACCGGGCACTTCGCGGGTGCCTTCACCTTGCGCGTGCCCTTCGGGCGCTTCTCGCGAACCACTGCGACGACCTCCGGGATCACGTCGCCGGCGCGCCGCACGACGACGGTGTCGCCGACGCGGACATCCTTGCGGTGCAGCTCATCCATGTTGTGCAGCGTCGCGTTGCTGACGGTCACGCCGCCGACGAACACCGGCTCGAGCCGCGCGACCGGGGTCACCGCCCCGGTACGGCCGACCTGGAACTCGACGTTATTGACGACCGTCATCTCTTCTTCGGCCGGAAACTTGTGGGCGATCGCCCAGCGCGGCGCGCGCGAGACGAAACCCAGCTCACGCTGGTAGTCGAGCCGGTCCACCTTGTAGACGACGCCATCGATATCGTAGGCCAGCCGGTCCCGCTTCCGCCCGATCTCGGCGTAGTACTCGAGGCAGCCCTCGATCCCCTCGACGACCCGGCGCTCGGGACAGACCTTGAAGCCCCATTCCCGCAGCTGGTCCAGGATCAGGCTGTGCCGGTCCGGGATATCACCGTCCGCGTAGTAGCCGACCGAGTACACGTAAATGTCCAACGGCCGCTCGGCAGTGAGCTTCGGGTCGAGCTGGCGCAGGCTGCCGGCGGCGGCGTTGCGGGGATTCACGAAGGTCTTCTCGCCCTTCTGCTCCGCCGCCTCGTTGAACTGGCGAAAGCGCTCGCGCGGCATGAATACCTCGCCGCGCACTTCCAGCACGCGCGGCCAGCCGGAGCCGCCCAGGCCGAGCGGGACCGCGTGGATCGTGCGCACGTTGTGCGTGATGTCCTCGCCCGTCGTTCCGTCGCCGCGGGTCGCGCCGCGGACGAGCTTGCCGTCCTCGTACAGCAGGCTGACCGCGGCACCGTCGAGCTTCGGCTCGACGGCGTAGTCCAGCGTCTCGTCACCCTCGAACTCGAGCCGCTCCGTCACCCGCCGGTGAAACTCGCGCAGGTCCTCCTCGCTGAACGCATTGCCGAGCGACAGCATCGGCAGCCGGTGCTCGACGGTTCCGAAGGCCTCGACCGGCCCGGCGCCGACCCGCTGCGTGGGCGAGTCGTCGGTCACGAGGTCCGGGTGCTCGGCCTCCAGCGCCTGCAGGCGCCGCATCAGGCGGTCGAACGCGGCGTCGGAGATCTCCGGGTCGTCGAGCGCGTGGTAGCGGTAGTTGTGATGGGCGATCTCGCGCCTGAGCGCGTCGATCTCCTTGCGGATCTTCGCGGACGCCATGAGCGGGCGGCCCTCGGTCAGGCGACCTTGATGCCGAGCTGGTACTGGATGATTTCTTCGCGCAGGTAGCGCTCGCGCTGGATGCTCAGCGTGCTGCCGGTCTCGTCCAGCAACTCGCCGTCGAGTGTCTTCGCCAGCTGGCGGGCGGTCGACATCATCGTATCGAAGGCCTCGGCACCCTCGAGAGGCCCGGGCAGGACCATGAACAGGCTGATACCTGGATACTTCTGTTCCTTCAGGTTGGACAGGTCGAAGCTGCCCGGCTCGACCAGGCTCGCGGCGCTGAACACGACGCGGTTCTCGTCGTCGCCGTCGTAGCGGTGAAAAATGCCGAAGCGGCCATGGCGCATGCCGCCGCGCCGCAGCGCGAGTGCCAGCTGGTCACCGGCGAACGCCCCGCGGCGGGCAGCCACGAGGCGCAACGTCACGATCTTCTCCGGCGCCGCTGCGGCCGCGCCATCCTCCGCCGCCAGGGGCGGCTCGATGGGCTCGGTGCCCGTCCCCGTTTCCGTCTCCGGCGCAGGCGCCTGCGCCGACTGGGCGCCGCCCAGCGTCGGCTCGCGTCGCGCATCCGCCGACTCGCGGGCCGGACGGCTCGCCTCGCGCCGGCTGTACCAGTAGACGGCGGCGACGGCCAGCAGGCCGAACAGCAACAGCAACCAGCGAAGACCATCCATACGGACTCTCGCGCGTCCCGAACGTCAGCTCGCCGCCATCTTGACCGCTTCGTCGAGGTCCACGGACACCATGCGGGACACGCCCGGCTCCTGCATCGTCACGCCGGTCAGCTGGCGGGCCAGCTCCATCGTAACCTTGTTATGCGTGATGAACACGAACTGCACCTTGTCCGACATCTCCTTGACGATCTCGCAGAAGCGGCCGACGTTGGCGTCGTCGAGCGGCGCGTCGACCTCGTCGAGCATGCAGAACGGCGCCGGGTTCAGCTCGAAGATGGCGAACACGAGCGCCACCGCAGTCAGGGCCTTCTCGCCGCCCGACAGCAGGTGGATCGTGCTGTTGCGCTTGCCCGGCGGTCGCGCCATCACCGTGACGCCAGCCGCCAGCAGATCGTCACCGGTCAGCTCGAGGTACGCGTGCCCGCCGCCGAACAGGCGCGGGAACAGCTGCTTGAAGCCCTTGTCGATGCGCTCGTAGGTCTCGCGGAAGCGCGTGCGGGTCTCGCGGTCGATCTTGCGGATCGCGCCCTCGAGGGTCGCGAGCGCGTCCTGCAGGTCCGTGAGCTGCGAGTCGAGGTATTCCTTGCGCTCCGACTGCTCCTTGAACTCGTCGATCGCGGCCAGGTTGATCGGGCCCAGTCGCTCGCTCCGGCGCCGCGACCTCTCGATCTCCTCCTCCCAGGCGGCTGGCGCTGCATCCTCGGCGAGCCCCTCGAGCAGCTCCTTGTGCTCGTGGCCGGTCTGGGCGAACTGCTCGGCGACGCCCTCGCGGCGTACGCGCACTTCCTGAGCCGCCATGCGTGCCTCGCCGACCTGCTGGCGCGCCTCGTCGACGTCCTGGTCGATCTGCATCCGGCGCTGGTCGAGTTCGCGCAGCGCGATCTCGGATTCCTGCACCAGCTTGCGGGCAGCCGCCAGTTCCTTCTCGACCTCGACCCGAACCTCGAGCAGCTGCTCGAGGCTCGTCTTTTTCTCGGCCAGCGGCGCCTCGCCCTCTTCCAGCTGCTTGCGAATCTCGCGCTCGCGCCGCCCGAAGTGCTCGAGCTGGGCCTGCATGCGCTCGAGGCTCTGCGCCGCGGACTCCTTGCTGGAGCGGCGGCTCTCGAACTGGATCGCCATGTCCTGGGCCGCACGCCGGTCTTCCTCCGCCTGCGTGCGCACGCGGGCGAGCTCGGCGCGCAGTTCCTCGCGCTGAGCCTCGAGGCTGCGGCGCTGCTCGGCCAGTTCCTCGACCGTGCTGTCGGCCTGCCTGAGCCGGCTGCGAGACAGGCCAAGCTGCTCGGCGGCCACCTGCTGCTCGTCCTCGAGCTCGCGCTGTTCCTCCGCGATCGCCTCGGCGCGCGCGTTCGCCTGTTCCATACGGTAACGCGCCGCGTCGAATCCGGCCTTGACCTCGGAGTACTCGCTCAGCAGCGCAGTAGCGTCCTGCTGCACGGTCTCGCGGCGTTCCTCGAGCTGCGACAGGCGCGTCCGGCCGTCGCGCAACAGGCCCCTGGCACTCTCGGTGCGCGCCTGCAGCTCGCGAATCTCGTCTTTCAGCCGGCGCATTTCGTGCTCGCGCTGCAAGACGCCCGCTTGCGGATCCTTGTCGCGACTGACGCGCAGCCAGTCGCGGCTGAGCCAGATTCCGTCCGGCGTGATCACGGACTGCCCGGCCGCCAGCCCCGCGCGCAGCGCGAGCGCCTGGTCCAGTGAATCGGCGGTGCGTACGCCGGCCAGCAGGCCGCGCAGCGCCGCGGGCGCGCCGTCCACGCGGGCCGCGAGCGTGCCGCCCGCAGCCGCGGGGTCGGCGTCGTCCGCGTCGTTCGACAGCAGTGTCAGCTTGCCGCCGTCGAACTGGCCGACCCGGCCGAGCGCCTGCGCGATGTCGCCGACGCAGACGGCCTGCAGGTAGTCGCCGAGTACCGTCTCGGCCGCCCGCTCCCATCCGGACTCGACCGTCAGCGAGCGCGCGACCCGCGGGTTGCCGTCGAGGCCGCTCGCCTCCAGCCAGCCCTGCACGGCCTCGTCACTCTGCCCGAGCGCGGCCTTCTGCACGGCCTCGAGCGACGCGTAACGCGCCTGGGCCTGCTGCAGCTGCGTGCCGCGCTCGTCGACCAGCTTCGCGAGCTTGCCGTCCTGCTCGCGCAGCTTGCGGATCTTGTCGGCGATGTCCGCCAGGTGCCGGTCGAATTCGTCCCGGGCCTGGCGCTTGTGCAGCTCCTGCACCGCCAGCTGTTCGAAGCGCTGCTTCAGCTCGTCCGGGTTGGCGGCCTCGCCGGCCTCGGCCAGCTTGCGGCGGCGCTCGGCGAAGCTCTGCATGCGCGACTCGAGCTGCTCGATGCGGGTCTGCTCGACGTTGCGGGTCTGCTCGGATTCGTTCGCGCGACCGGCCCAGGCGTCCCACTGCTCCTGCCAGGCCGCGAGCGCCTGCTCGGCCCGCGCCAGCGACGCGCTCGAGCGCTGCTCGCTTTCGCGCGCCTGCTCGAGCCCGGGCATCAGCTCGCTCAGCGTCAGCTCCAGCTGCTCGATTTCACTCCGGTCCTGGTTGATGTGGTTCGCGATTTCCTTCGCGCCCGTGACCGCCTGCTCCAGGTCCTCGCTCAGCCGCTCGCGCAGGTCGTGCGCGTGCTCGATGTTCTGTTCCAGCCGGGCAATTTCGGAGCCGGCCTTGTAATAGCGCGCCTGCACCTCGTTGAACGCGTCGCTGCGTTCGCCCTGCTCGGCGCGGCAGCGCTCGATCTGCGCCTCGAGCTTGCGCTGCTCGGCGATGACCGCCTGCAGCGCCGTTTCGCGGTCGGCGAGCGCCGTGTCCGCTTCGCGCGCCGCCCGGTCCAGCGTGCGCAGACGCAGCGCCAACAGCTCGGCGACGGTGCGTCGCTCCTCGTCTTTCAGGCGCCCGTAGCGCTCCGCCGTCCTGGCCTGGCGGTCGAGGTGCTTGAGCTGCTTCTCGACCTCCTCAAGCAGGTCCATCAGGCGGTCGAGGTTTTCCTTGGTGTGTTTGATCCGGTTCGAGGTCTCGCGGCGCCGCTCCTTGTACTTGGAAATGCCGGCCGCCTCCTCGATGAACACGCGCATTTCCTCGGGCTTGGCCTCGATCAGGCGCGAAATCATGCCCTGCTCGATGATCGAGTAGCTGCGTGGCCCGAGCCCGGTGCCGAGGAACACGCCGGTGATGTCCTTGCGCCGGCAGCGCGTACCGTTCAGGTAGTAGCTCGAGATCCCGTCCCGCGACACCTCGCGCCGGATCGAGATTTCCGCGTATTTCGCGTACTGGCCGTCGAGCGTGCTGTCGGTATTGTCGAACAGCAGCTCCACCGAGGCGGCGCCGACGGGCTTCCGGGCGCTCGAACCGTTGAAAATCACGTCGGTGATGGAGTCGCCGCGCAGGCGGCTGGCCGAGCTCTCGCCCATCACCCAGCGCACCGCGTCAATGACGTTCGACTTGCCGCAGCCATTGGGGCCGACGACGCCGACGAGATTGCTGGGGAAGGGAATGGTGGTGGGGTCTACGAAGGATTTGAAGCCGGCGAGCTTGATCTTGCTTAATCGCATGTGCTGGGGGACGCCAAATAGCCCGTCAAATCCGGCTAGTGTAAAGTAATTGCCCGGATAAAACGATTGTCGGCAAGCGAAGACACTCGTCGCGCGAGCCGGCCTGCAGGCGCGTCTCCCGGCGCGCCCAGGATGCTTTGCCGCCGCGTCCCGGAGATCGGGAAAACACCTGAAAATCAAGGCTGAAATGGGTCCCTTTTTGGGCTTCCATGTCGCCCCCGGCGATGTATAATCCCGCCCTTTTCTCGGACCGTCAGGAGTCGACGATGCCTGCAAAGAAGAAGGCCAGCAAGAAACGCAAGACCGCGGCCGCCTCCCGCAAGAAGGCCGCGTCGAAAAAGGCTACGGCAAGGAAAAAGCCGGCAGGCAAGAAGGCGAAAGTGACCCGGAAGAAAGTGAGCAAGAAAGCGACGAAAAAGAAAGCCGCCAGCAAGAAATCCGCTGCGAGCAAGAAAAAGGCGAGCAAGAAGAAACCCGCCAGCAAGAAAAAGACCGCGAGCAAGAAAAAGGCCGCCAGCAAGAAGAAAACGTCCAAGAAGAAGGTGAGCAAGAAGAAGGCAAGCAAGAAGAAGACCGCGGCCAAGAAACAGCCGGTGAGGAAGAAAACCGCGTCCGCGAAGAAACCGTCGGCGAAAAAGGCTTCCAGCAAGAAGGCGGCCGGCAAGAAAGCGCCGGCGCGCAAGACCGCGGCGAAGCGCAAGCCCGCCCGCACGGGCGACGTGCTGTCCGGACCGATCCACGGCATCGAGCCCTACCAGGCACGCCGCGGCGAGGACTACATGAATCCGGAGCAGCTCGAGCACTTCCGCGAGATCCTGCTCGCCTGGAAGCGCGAGCTGATGAACGAGGTCGACCGCACCCTGCACCACATGCAGGACGAGGCGGCGAACTTTCCCGACCCGAACGACCGGGCGACACAGGAATCCGAGTTCGGCCTGGAGCTGCGCACCCGCGACCGCGAGCGCAAGCTGCTGCGCAAGATCAATTCGGCCCTCGCCCGCATCGACTACGGCAGTTACCGCTACTGCGAGGAGACCGGCGAAGAAATCGGCCTGAAACGGCTCGAGGCACGCCCGGTCGCGACGCTGTGCCTCGAAGCCCAGGAACGCCGTGAAATGGCCGAGCGCCAGTTCCGCGACCGCGACGACCGCTATCGCTGACCGCCGGGCCGCCGCCGCTGACCCGGCCGCGGCAGAGCGCTTCGCCCGCCAATGCATGAGCTGAGCGCCGGCGGCCACGTCGGCCGCTTCGCCCCTTCCCCCACCGGCCCGCTGCACTTCGGCTCCCTGCTCGCCGCCGCGGCGAGCTACCTGCAGGCCCGTAGCCGGGACGGCCGCTGGCTGCTGCGCGTCGAGGACATCGACCCGCCGCGCGAGCAGCCGGGCGCCACCGAACGCATCCTCACGGCGCTGGAGACCTACGGGTTCGAGTGGGACGGCGACGTGCTCTACCAGAGCGCGCGGCGCGACCGACACCTGGACGCGATCGACGAGCTGCGCGAACGCCGGCTTGCCTATGCCTGCGGCTGCTCCCGCCGAGACCTCGAGGACGCCCCGCGCGGACCGCTCGGCACGATCTACCCCGGGCACTGCCGCGGCGGCACGGACGCGACCGAGTTCGCGATCCGCGTGCGGACGGACGACCGGCCGATCCGTTTCACGGACGGACTGCAGGGCCCGCAGACGGCGCGGCTCGAATCGGAGTCGGGCGACTTCGTGATCCTGCGCCGCGACGGGCTGGTCGCCTACCATCTCGCGGTCACGATCGACGACGCGGACCAGGGCATCACCGAGGTCGTGCGCGGCGTCGACCTGCTCGACTCGACGCCGCGGCACATCCACCTGCAGCGCCTCCTTGGCCTGCCGACGCCGCGTTATTTACATATTCCGGTCATCGAGAATCACGACGGCCAGAAGCTCAGCAAGCTGACCGGCGCCTCCGCGCTGCCGCTCGACGAGCCGCGGCCCGTGCTGCTCGCGGCGCTCGCGGCACTCGGCCAGCCGGTACCCGGGGAGCTCGCCGGCTGCAGCCTGGCCGACATCTGGCGCCACGCCATCCGCCACTGGAACCCGCACGGCCTGGCCGGCCGCAGGCGCATCGCGCCGGACGCAAACCCTATGGTTGGCACCGAAAATCGGCTATCGTAGGCGCCGTTTTCACACACGGCCTCGCAATGATGCGACCGCGCCGTGCCTGGCCGCCCGGTCGGGCCGGGCCGATCGCGAGCACTGCGACCAGCCCGGAATCCCCCGCGGCGTGCGCTCGGACCAACGAGTCGGACATGACTGCAGCCCGCATCATCAAGAAATACCCGAACCGGCGTCTCTACGACACGGAAGAAAGCCGCTACATCACGCTCGCGGACATCCGCGACCTCGTGCTGCGCAAGGTGGATTTCACCGTCATCGACAAGAAGTCGGGCGACGACATCACCCGCTCGATCCTGCTGCAGGTCATCAGCGAGCAGGAGCAGCACGGCGACGCGGTCATGAGCCGCGACTTCCTGTCGCAGGTCATCCGCTCCTACGGCAAGGTCATGCCGGGCTTCATGGCCCGATACCTCGAACAGAGCATGAAGCTGTTCATGACCCAGCAGCAGAACATCCGGGGGCAGGTCAAGAAGGTCGTCGGGGTCGATCCCGTGCTGGCCGTCTCCGACATTGCACAAAAGAATTTCAATCGCTGGAAGAACCTCCAGGAAGAGGTCTTCCGGCGCTTCGCCGGCGGCCGCGAGGCCGACGACGACACCGAGGACAAGCCGAAAGGACAGAAAAAGGCCGGCTGAATCCGGCGATTGCGGGCGCCGCCGGGTCTTGACAGGCGGCGGGCGACTGGCCTATTTTGTGCGGTGCAGCAGGGTTTCGCTCCCCCGCCCCCTGCTGCGATTGCCTGAAGGGGCGCAAGCTCCATGGCCGGCCCCCCGCCCCGTGCGAGGGGCCGTTTTTTTGCCCGGTGAGGCGATCCAGGCGCCTGATTTGACACAAGAATTTTCGAAGAACCCGCGCCTGGCACAGAGCCCGTTCCGCCCCCCGCGCTGGCTGCGCAATCGCCACCTGCAGACGATCTTTCCCACCCTGCCGTGGACGCGCGGGCCCAAGCCCGCCGTCGTCATGGAGTGGCTCGAGTTGCCGGACGGCGACCGCGCCGCGCTCGAATGGCTGCCGGCCGGCGAGCCGGCGCGCGCCGCGAACCCGCTGCTGGTCATCCTGCACGGTCTCGAGGGCTCCGCAGAGTCGCCGTACTGCCGCCACCTGATGTGGGCCGCCGCCGCGCGCGGCTGGCGCGCCGTCGTGCTGCACTTCCGCGACTGCGGCGACTACCGCAACCGGCTGCCGCGGCGCTACCACGCCGGCGAAACCGACGACCTGCGCTACTTTCTCGGCCGCCTGCGGACCGCCTGGGAGCACGAGGGCCCGGTGTTCGCCGCCGGCTATTCGCTGGGCGGCAACGTGCTGCTCAAGTACCTCGGCGAAAGCGGCAGCGGTGCGCCGCTGACGGCGGCCGCCGCGGTCTCCGTGCCGCTCAGCCTGCACAATTCGGCGGCAACGCTGGAACGCGGCGGCTCGCGTTTCTACCAGTCCTACCTGCTGCGGCGCATGAAGCAGGCCGTTCGGCGCAAGTTCAATCCCGACACCGCCGCGTTCGACTGGCGCCGCGCGCTCGCCGCGCGGACGTTCGCCGAGTTCGACGACGCCGTCACGGCGCCGCTGCACGGTTTCCGTGGCAAGGACGATTACTACGACCAGTGCAGTGCGGCCGGCTACCTCGGCCGGATCCGGCGCCCGACGCTGGTGATCAATGCCCTGGACGACCCGTTCATGTCCCCGGCGGCCTTTCCGCCGGCCGACGAGATCGCCGACACGGTCACGATCGAGGTCAGCCGGCACGGCGGCCACGTCGGCTTCATCGAGGGCGGAGCGCCCTGGCGGCCACGATTTTTCCTGCCTGAACGAATTGTCCGTTTTTTCGACTCGTTCATATCTCCGGGCCCGGGCTCCCCGTAGAATTTTGCGCATCCTGGCCTGCCGGCCGTGCCGGCGACCCCTGCGCAATGGAAAAACTTAAAATAAGCACCCGCGACCTGGAGACAGGTCTGTACGTCTCGGATCTCGACCGCCCGTGGCTCGAGACCCCGTTCCTGTTCCAGGGCTTCGTCATCAAGGACGAAGACGATCTCGCCGAGCTGCGCAAGCATTGCCAGTTCGTCTTCGTCGACCCGGAGCAGTGCGAGCTGTCCCGGGAGCAGCTGCAGAAACTGGTGCGGCTGAGCCGGGAAAGCGAGCAGGAGCAGGCCGCCAACGAGTCGCAGGCCGCCGCGCGCAGGCCGGTGCGGGACGTGCCCGAGCCCGATTTTTCGAAAACGGGCCGTTACTACGTCAACACCGAGGAACTGGCGAAGGAACTCGAGCGCGCCCAGGTCATCGAGAAGGAAGCCTCCGCGGCCGTCAACCGGGTGCTGGACAACGTGCGCAACGGCGAGGCGCTGGACGTCCCCGAGCTCCAGCAGGTCGTCGACCCGCTGGTGGACAGCGTGCTGCGCAACGCCGACGCGATGGCATGGCTGATGCGGATCCGCGAGACCGACGAATACGTCTACCAGCACTCGATCGGCAGCTCGGTCTGGGCGGTCGTCTTCGGCCGCCACCTCGGCTTCGACAAGGAAACCCTGAACGCGATCGGCCTCGGCGGGATGCTGCTCGACGTCGGCAAGACGCGCCTGCCGGTCGAGATACTGAAAAAGGCCGGGCCGCTCACGCCGGACGAGCAGCTGATGATGCACCAGCATGTCGAGATGGGTCTGGATATCCTGCGGGAATCCGGCAACGTCGACCCGCGGGTGGAAATCATGCTCGCGACGCACCACGAGCGTCACGACGGGTCCGGCTACCCGCACGGCCTGAAGGAGACGAACATCCCGGTGCTCGGGCGCATCGCCGGCATCGTCGATTCCTACGATGCGATGGTGTCGAAGCGGCCCTACGCCGAGACCCGCTCGACGTTCAGCGCGATGCGCCAGCTGCAGCGCGCGTCGCGCGACAAGTTCCAGAAGGAGATGGTCGACCAGTTCGTGCAGGCGGTGGGCATGTTCCCGACCGGCAGCCTGGT
Source organism: uncultured Woeseia sp. (assembly GCA_937925605.1). GTDB lineage: Bacteria > Pseudomonadota > Gammaproteobacteria > Steroidobacterales > Woeseiaceae > Woeseia. The sequence goes on along the minus strand of CALALV010000170.1, from coordinate 32,324 downwards.
CGAGCTGAACACCGGCGAAGTAGCCGTCGTTACCGCGCAGAACAACTACCAGCGATTACGGCCCGAGATCATGGTCATCCTGGACCGCGAGAAGCAGCTCTGCGCAGATTTCCGCACCATCGACCTGCGCATGAGCACGGCGGACGATCTCGGCAAGGAATCGCTGTGGATCGACAAGGGCCTCGAGCCCGGAACCTACGGCATCGACCCCGCCGAGTACTTCCTGTAACGCCGTGAGCACCGCTGCTGCACAGACCCCGTTCTCCTACGACGTCTTCCGCGAAAGGCTGGCTGCGCGGCTGCGCGACAATGACGCGCTGGTGGCCGTGATCATGGTCGAGGCCTGCAACATGCCGCGCATCGATGCGCGCTTCGGCCGCGAGCACCGCAACCGGCTGCTCGCGAAGCTGGCCGAGGAGATTCACGGTGCAATTCGCAGCGCGGACTTCGTCAGCCAGATCGGCGAGCAGGCCTTCGCGCTGATCGTCCCGGGCCTCAAGAACCAGGGTCATGCAATGCTGGCCGCGAAAAAGCTGCTGCGACTTGCCGAGGCCGACAACCGGCAGCCCGGCAGCGAACTGGCTCACATCGAGTTGCGCGTCAGCATGGCGCTCAGCCCGGACCACGGCGACGACGCCGGCGAGCTGCTTCGCTCTGCCCAGCTGGCGCTCGAGGTGGCCAAGGACCAGCGCCGGGACCTCGTGACCTACGACCAGGAGAGCGTCGGCAAGACCTCGGTATCCTGGGACGTTCGCGACGACCTCGAGGAGGCGATCCGCGAGGGCGAGCTGGACGTGCACTACCAGCCGAAAATCGACCTGCAGACGGGCGCCGTCTACGGCGCCGAGGCGCTCGCTCGCTGGTTCAGCCCCAGCCGCGGCACGATGCCGCCGGACCAGTTCATTCCGGTGGCCGAATCCTCGGACCTGATCCAGCCGCTGACCCGCTTCGTTCTGAATGCCGCGATGCGCAGCCAGATGACCTGGCAGCGCGACGGCCACGACGTCGGCATCGCCGTGAACCTGCCGGCCTCGATGCTGCTCGACCAGGGTATCGTCGGCATGGTCGAGAGCCTCTTGTCTATCTGGGACATCGAGCGCGGACGGCTCACGCTCGAACTCACGGAGAGCGCGATCATGGCGGACGTCGACACCTGCTTCGATTCCATGTCGCGCCTGAAGGACCTTGGCTGCCGCATTTCGATCGACGACTTCGGCACCGGCTACTCGTCGTTCTCCTATTTCAAGACGATTCCCGCCGACGAGCTCAAGATCGACCGCGCCTTCATTACCAACCTGCGCACGGACCGGGCGGACCGGCACATCGTGCGGACCATCATCGCGCTGGCGCACGCCTTCGAACTCAAGGTCGTCGCCGAAGGCATCGAGGACGAGGAGACACTCGCGCTGCTGCGGAAACTCGGCTGCGACGTCGGCCAGGGCTACGTGATCTCGAAACCCCTGGCGCGCGACGACTACGACGCCTGGCTCGATGCGCGCCGCTACGCACAACCGGAAATCTGAGCGGCTTCGTTCGGGACAGGCAAAGAAAAAGGGCGCCGTGCGGCGCCCTTTTTCGTATACGCAGACGGTGCTGCCGGTCAGGCGGCGTCGACTTCCTTCATCGACAGCCTGACGCGGCCCTGGCGATCCACCTCGAGGACCTTGACCCGCACCTCGTCGCCCTCGGCGAGCTTGTCGCTGACCTTCTCGACCCGCTCGTTGGAGATTTGCGAGATGTGCACGAGGCCGTCCTTGCCCGGCAGGATCGTCACGAAGGCACCGAAGTCCATCAGCCGTGCCACCTTGCCCGTGTAGATCCGGCCGACCTCGACGTCCGCCGTGATCAGGTCGATGCGGCGTTTCGCTTCCTTGCCGGAGACCCCGTCGACCGAGGCGATGCGGACCGTGCCGTCGTTCTCGATGTCGATCGTCGCGCCGGTTTCCTCGGTGATCGAGCGAATGACGGAACCGCCCTTGCCGATCACGTCGCGGATCTTCTCCGGATCGATCTTGAAGGTCATGATGGTCGGCGCCCACTCGGACATTTCCTCGCGCGGCGCGGAGATGACCTTCGCCATCTCGCCCAGGATGTGCAGGCGTGCATCGCGTGCCTGGTCCAGCGCCTTGTTCATGATCTCGCGCGTGATGCCCTGGATCTTGATGTCCATCTGCAGCGCGGTAACGCCGTCCTCGGTGCCCGCGACCTTGAAGTCCATGTCGCCGAGGTGGTCTTCGTCGCCAAGGATGTCGGTCAGGACCGCGAACTCGTCGCCTTCCTTGACCAGCCCCATCGCGACGCCGGCCACCGGCGCCTTGACCGGCACGCCGGCGTCCATCAGCGCGAGGCTCGAGCCGCAGACCGAGGCCATCGAACTGGAACCGTTCGACTCGGTGATTTCCGACACGACGCGCAGCACGTAGGGAAACTCCTCCGTCGTCGGCATGACCGCCTGGATGCCGCGGCGGGCCAGCTTGCCGTGGCCGATCTCGCGGCGCTTCGGCGAACCGACGAAACCCGTCTCGCCGACGCAGTACGGCGGGAAGTTGTAGTGCAGCATGAACGGCTCTTTGCGCTCGCCCTCGATCGCGTCGATGATCTGCGCGTCGCGGCCGGTACCGAGGGTCGTCACGACGAGAGCCTGGGTCTCGCCGCGCGTGAACAGCGCGGAACCGTGGGCGCGCGGCAGCACGCCGACCTTGACGTCGATCGGGCGTACCGTCTTCGTGTCGCGGCCGTCGATGCGCGGCTTGCCTGCAATGACGCGCTTGCGGACGATGCCTTTCTCCAGCTTCTTCAGCGCGCCGGATACTTCGTCCGTCGTGAACCTCGGCTCGTCACCGGCGGCCAGCGCCGCGAGCGCCTTGTCTTTCGCCGCGCCGACGGCTGCCTGGCGGTCCTGCTTGTCGCTGACCTGGTAGGCGTCGCGCAGCGCCGCCTCGGCGACCTCGGCAACGGCCGCGTCGAGATCCGCGTTCTCGGCGGGCGCCTGCCAGTCCCATTTCGGCTTGCCGGCCTCGGCGGCGAGCTCGTTGATCGCCTTGATGGCCGTCTGCATGTGCTCGTGGCCGAACATGACGGCGCCGAGCATGACCTCTTCGGACAGGCGCTTGGCTTCCGATTCGACCATCAGCACGGCCTGCTCGGTGCCCGCGACGACGAGGTCGAGCTGCGACTCGGCGAGCTGGGTCGCGGTCGGGTTCAGGATGTAGTCGCCATTCTTGTAGGCAACCTTGGCCGCGCCGATCGGGCCGGCAAACGGCATGCCCGAGATCGCGAGCGCGGCCGACGCGCCGATCAGTGCCGGGATGTCGGCATCGACTTCCGGGTTCATCGACACGACGGTGGCGATGATCTGCACCTCGTTGACGAAGCCTTTCGGGAACAGCGGCCGGATCGGTCGGTCGATCAGGCGGCAGACGAGCACTTCCTTCTCGCTCGGCCGGCCCTCGCGCTTGAAGAAGCCGCCAGGGATCTTGCCCGCGGCGTAGGTCTTCTCCTGGTAGTTGACGGTCAGCGGGAAGAAGTCGCGACCGGGGTCCGGCTGCTTGCGGCCCACGGCGGTAACCAGCACCGCCGTATCGGCCATCGTGACCATGACGGCGCCGTCCGCCTGGCGCGCTACGCCGCCCGTCTCCAGCGTGACCTCGTGGTCACCGTATTGAAACTTTTTCGTGATTACGTTCACTTGCTCTACTCGTGTGAATTGCGCAGGCAAGACGACACCGGCCGCACCCGTATCAGGGTCGTGCGCCGGTGTGCTTCATTGCGCCTGGAGCCGCTGGAATCAGCGGCGAAGACCGAGCCGCTTGATCAGCTCGAGGTACCGGTCCTGATCCTTGCCCTTCAGATAGTCGAGCAGCTTGCGCCGCTTGTTGACCATCTTCAGCAGACCCTGCCGGGAGTGGTGGTCTTTCTTGTGCTCACCGAAGTGCTCGGTCAGCTCGGAAATTCTCGCGGACAGCAACGCGACCTGGACCTCGGGCGAACCCGTGTCCTGCTCACCGCGGCCATACTCCGCGATGATACTGCTCTTGTTCTCACTGCTAAGTGACATCTCGATTACGACTCCAAACTCGCTCTTGACTTTTTGGCCCTTTTTGGAAGCGCGCTATTCTAGCGCCTGATTCCGGCCAGTAACAGCCCAAACGGGCGAAAAAACAAACAATTTTCCCGGTACGGCCGTCGTTCTCAGGCCGGTCCGGGCAGCCCCCCGAACAGCCGTTTCGGGGCCACGCGGCCGTCCCCGGTCGCGCTCGCGACGCCGAGGAACCGCCCTGCCTCGTCGTAGGCCCGCAACAGGCTGCCGGCCGCCGCGTCGGCGTCCGCGGCCGTCACCGGCTGGCCCTGCAGGAACCTCGACGCGGCGTCCTGCACCAGGCGGCAGGCGGGCCAGTGGCCGAGCGCCCGGTCCACCGGCAGCAGGTGCCGGTCCAGCGCCTCCGCACCGCCCGCGGATGCCTCGGCCTCGAGGGCGGCCAGCGTCAGCATCTCCTCCTCGGCGAAGCCCGCGACCGACTCGCGGTGCAACGCGGCCGTATGGGCGATGCCGCCCGCCGCGCGCGCCAGGTCCTCGACCAGCGTCCGCACGTAGGTGCCCTTCGAGCAGGCCACCCGGAACACGAGCCGGGAACCGTGCGCCTCCAGCAATTCCAGTCGGCGGATCGCGACACGCCGTGGTTTGCGCTCGACGGTCCGGCCCTCGCGCGCCAGTTCGTAGAGACGCTTGCCGCCCTGCTTCAGCGCCGAGTACATCGGCGGCACCTGCTCGATCTCGCCGGTGAAGCGCTCGAACAGCGCCAGCCAGTCGGCCTCAGCGAGCGCCGGCACTTCGGCAGTTGCGACCGGCTCGCCGTCGGCATCGCCGGTGTCGGTCGCGATGCCGAGCCGCGCGACGACCCGGTAACACTTGTCCGCGTCGAGCAGCCAGGCACTGACCTTGGTCGCCTCGCCGAAGCACAGCGGCAGCATGCCGGTGGCCGCCGGGTCGAGGCTGCCGGTGTGCCCGGCCTTGCGCGCCCGCAGCAGGCGGCGGACCGCCTGCAGCGCGCGGTTCGAGGTGATGCCGGCAGGCTTGTTCAGCAACAGCAGGCCGTGCACCGGCCGCTGTTCCCGGCGCCTGCCCGCTTGCACTGCCATCAGCCGCGGCCCTTGTCGTCCCGGTCGATCGCGTCGCGAATCAACTGGCTTATCGCCGCACCGTGCGCGATGCTGTCGTCGTGCGCGAAGCGCAGCTCCGGCACGTGCCGGACTTTCAGTTCACGGCCGAGCTTGCGCCGCAGAAAGCCGGAGGCCTTGTCCAGCGCCTCGGCCGCAGGCTGAGGATCGTCGTCCGGGTTCAGCAGGCTGAAATACACCCGTGCCACCGACAGGTCGCGCGACAGTTCGACGTCCGTCAGCGAGGCGTTCGCTAGCCGCGGATCCTTGACCTCGAAACGCAAAAGCTCGCTCAGGCTGCGCAGGATCTGCGCGCCGAGCCGCTCGTTGCGGGCGAATTCACGCGGCACGTTGCCTCCGCTCCGGCGCTCAGTCCAGCGTGCGGGCGACTTCTACCCGCTCGAAGCACTCGATCTGATCGCCGACCTTCACGTCGTTATAGTTGCGCACGCCGATGCCGCACTCGGTACCGGCGCGTACCTCGTTAACGTCGTCCTTGAAGCGGCGCAGCGATTCGAGCTCGCCCTCGTAGATCACGACGTTGTCGCGCAGCACGCGGATCGGGTTCGAGCGCTTGACGTAGCCCTCGATAACCATGCACCCGGCGACGTTGCCGAACTTCGGCGACGAGAACACGTCCTTCACCTCGGCGAGACCCACTATGTTTTCGCGGATTTCCGGCGACAGCAGGCCGCTGATGGCCGCCTTAACGTCGTCGATTGCCTCGTAGATGATGCTGTAGTAACGCACGTCGACGCCCGACTCCTTGATGGCGCTGCGGGCGGCGCCGTCGGCGCGCACGTTGAAGCCGATAATGACGGCGTTCGAGGCCGCGGCCAGCGTCGCGTCGGACTCGGTGATGCCGCCGACGCCCGAGCTGATGACCTTGACCTTGACCTCGTCGTTCGACAGCTTGGTCAGCGCGTCGCGCAGGGCCTCGGTGCTGCCGTGCACGTCCGACTTGATGATCAGCGGGACTTCGGAGGTTTCCGCCTCGGTCATCTGGCTGAACATGTCCTCCAGCTTCGAGGCCTGCTGCTGTGCCAGCTTCGATTCGCGGGCCTTGCCCTGGCGGAACTCGGCGACCTCGCGGGCCTTGCGCTCGTTCTTGACGACGAGGAACTCGTCGCCGGCGTTCGGCGTGTTGGACAGGCCTAGAACGGCAACCGGCGTCGACGGCCCGGCCTTTTTGATCTGCTTGCCGGACTCGTCGAACATGTTGCGGATGCGGCCGTACTCCTCGCCCGCGATGATCATGTCGCCCTGCTTCAGCGTGCCGGCCTGCACCAGCAGCGTCGCCACCGCGCCGCGACCCTTCTCGAGGCTCGACTCGATCACGATGCCCTGCGCCGGCCCTTCCGCGACAGCCTTGAGGTCCATGACCTCGGCCTGCAGCAAGAGCGCGTCGATCAGGCTGTCGATGCCCTCGCCCGTGTGCGCGGAAACGTTGACGAACAGGTGGTCGCCACCCCAGTCCTCGGAGATTACCTCGTGCTGCGACAGCTCGTTGCGGACGCGGTCGAGGTCGGCGTTTTCCTTGTCGATCTTGTTGACGGCCACGACGATCGGAACCTCGGCCGCGCGGGCGTGCTGGATGGCTTCGATCGTCTGCGGCATGACGCCGTCGTCGGCCGCGACGACCAGGATCACGATGTCTGTCGCCTGCGCGCCGCGTGCGCGCATTGCCGTGAAGGCCGCGTGGCCCGGCGTGTCGAGGAAGGTCACCGTGCCCTTGTCGGTCTTCACCTTGTAGGCGCCGATATGCTGGGTAATGCCGCCGGCCTCGCCCTCGACGACTTTCGCGCGGCGGATGTAGTCGAGCAGCGAGGTCTTGCCGTGGTCGACGTGACCCATGACGGTGACGACCGGCGCGCGCGAGACTTCCTCGCCCTTCGGCTGCTCGTCGGCGAGCAACTCCTCGTCGATGTCCGCGGCGCTGACCGGCTTCGCCTTGTGGCCCAACTCTTCGACGACCAGCGTCGCCGTGTCCTGGTCGATGACCTGGTTGATCGTCACCATGGCGCCCATGTTGAACAGCACCTTGATGACCTCGTTGCCCTTGACGGCCATCTTCTGCGCGAGCTCCGCTACCGCGATGCTCTCGGGAATCTCGACCTCGCGCACGACCGGCGCGGTCGGCTTTTCGAAGCCGTGCTCGCCGCTGCCGGTGACGGAGACCGGACGACGGCGCGTCGGCGTCTTGCGCCGGCGGCGGCCGCTCTTGTCGCCGGCGACGTGCAGTTCCTTGCGGCCGTAGCGGGTCTCGGTCTTGGCGGGAGCCTTCTTGCGCTCCTTTTCCTTGGCGCGACGCTCGCGCGCGTCCTGCTCGGCCCGCTCCTGGCGGGCGCGCTCCTCGGCGGCCGCGGCAGCTTCCTTCGCGGCCTTCTCGCGCGCGGCCACTTCGGCCTCGCGCTTCGCTTCCTCTTCGCGCTTCTTGGATTCCTCCACTTCGCGCGCCTTGGCCTCGCGCTCTTCCTTCTGGCGCTCCTGCTCGCGACGCTCCGCGTCGAGCTTTTCCTGCTCTTCGCGACGCTTGGCGTCGAGCGCTTCCTGCTCCTTCTGCGCCTGTTTCTCGAGCACGTCACGCTTGATATAGGTGCGCTTGCGGCGGACCTCGACATTGACCGTGCGCGCCCGGCCCTGCGACCCGGACAGCTTCAGCTCCTGCTGCGACTTGCGCTTCAGCGTTATGCGGCGCGGCGCGCCGGCGCTGGCCGACGTGTCTTCCTGCCCGTGGCTGCGACGCAGGTGCGTCAGCAGCTCGAGCTTCGCGTCCTCGCTGATCGTGTCGTCGGAGCCCTTCACCTTGATGCCCGCCTCGTCGAGCTGCGCGAGCAGCTTGTCGACCGGCACCTTCAGGACGTCCGCGAATTGTGCAACTGTAACGTCAGCCATTAATTACTCCGGTAATACAGCGATCAGGCCTGCTGTTCGGCCTCGAACCAGTGCGCGCGCGCTTTCATGATCAGCGCGGCGGCTTCTTCCTGGTCCATGTCGTTGATCTCGAGCAGGTCGTCGGTTGCGAGTTCCGCGAGGTCCTCGCGGGTCACGACGCCCTCGCTCGCGAGCTTGAAAGCGAGTCCGCGGTCCATGCCATCGAGGCTCAACAGGTCCTCGGCCGGCTCCGCCTCGTCGATCTTCTCTTCCTGGACGATTGCCTGCGTCAGCAGCACGTCACGGGCACGGCTGCGCAGCTCGTTGACGATGTCCTCGTCGAACTCCTCGATCTCGAGCAGCTCGGAGGTCGGCACGTAGGCAACCTCCTCGATCGTCGAAAAGCCTTCCTGGACCAGGATCAGCCCGACTTCCTCGTCGACGTCGAGTTGCTTGACGAACAGCTCGATCAGCTCCTTGGTCTCCTGCTCGCTCTTCTGCTCGGCGTCGGTTTCGGTCATGACGTTGAGCTCCCAGCCGGTCAGCTCGCTCGCCAGGCGGATATTCTGGCCGCCGCGCCCGATCGCCTGCGACAGCTTGTCCTCCTCGACCGCGATGTCCATCGAGTGCGCGTCCTCGTCGACGACGATCGACACGACCTCGGCCGGCGACATCGCGTTGACCACGAACTGCGCCGGGTTGTCGTCCCACAGGATGATGTCGACGCGCTCGCCGGCCAGCTCATTCGAGACGGCCTGCACGCGCGAACCGCGCATGCCGACGCAGGCGCCGACCGGGTCAATCCGGGGATCGTTGCTCTTGACCGCGATTTTCGCGCGCAGTCCCGGGTCGCGGGCCGCGGCGAGGATGTCGATCAGGCCCTGGCCGACTTCGGGCACCTCGATCTTGAACAGCTCGATCAGGAACTGCGGGCTGGTGCGGGTCATGAACAGCTGCGGGCCGCGCGGCTCCGAGCGGACCTCGGTGAGCAGCGCTTTCATGCGGTCCTGCGGGCGCACGGGCTCGCGCGGCACCATCTGGTCGCGCGACACGAAGCCCTCGGCGTTGCCGCCGAGATCGATATACACGCCGTTGCGGTCCACGCGCTTGACGAGGCCGGACAGCAGCTCGCCCTCGCGGCCCTGGAATTCCTCGACGACCTGCTCGCGCTCGGCCTCGCGCACCTTCTGCACGATGACCTGCTTGGCGGTCTGCGCGGCGATGCGGCCGAAATCGACGGACTCCATCGGGACCTCGACGTAGCCGCCGGGCTCTGCGTTCGGGTCGATATCGACAGCGTCGATCATGCGCAGCTCGCGGTCGGGGAACTCGAGCTCCGTCGACTCGTCCTCGAACACCAGCCAGCGCCGGAACGTGTCGTAGTCGCCCGTCTCGCGGTCGATCGCGACGCGCACGTCGATGTCATCGCCATGGCGGCGGCGCGTGGCGGAGGCCAGCGCAGCCTCGATCGCCTCGAAGATGATCTCTTTCTCGACGCCTTTCTCGTTCGAGACCGCGTCCACCACCATCAGGATTTCTTTGCTCATGCCTCTCTTCTCTCCTAGCCGCCGTCGCGCCCGTCAGACGGACGGCACCAGCCGGGCCGTTTCGATCGTCGCGATCGGCAGGCGATGTGTCTCGCCATCCACGACGACCTCGATGTTCTCGTCGTCCACGGCCGTAAGCCGGCCGCGGAAATTTCGCCGTCCCTCCAGCGGGAAACGCAGCTTGACGCGTACGTCCTCGCCGGTGAAACGGCGGAAGTGCTCGGGCTTCGTCAGCCGCCGGTCGAGGCCGGGCGACGACACCTCCAGCACGTAGTGACCCGGCAGCGGATCCTCCACGTCGAGCAGGCTCGATACCTGGCGGCTGACGACCTCGCAGTCGTCGAGGCCGATGCCCGCGGCGCGGTCGATGAAGATCCGCAGGATCCCCTCGCGGCCGCCGAGTTTCAGCTCCAGGTCGGCCAGCTCGTAGCCGAGACGCTCGATCGCGGGTTCCAGCAACCGTTTCAATTCTTCAGCGGTCATCTAAAAACCACGCACAAACGCTTGTTACAAATACAAAAAATGGGCCTTCGGCCCATTGTCGTGCAGCGCGGTCCGCCGCCTTGCCGGCTTTCGCCGGGCAACAAAAAACCCCGTAGCGGGGTTTTGACGTCTACCAAGAGTTTGGTAGCGGGGGCACGATCACGCTTCGAGAAGCGTCAACCCCACCACCGCGCAGGCGCGCGATTATAGGCAATCCCCGCTGGCGGCGCAATCCTGCGCCCGGCGATCGCGGCCGCCCGGTCGCGCAAGCGTTCCGTCGCCCGCGCGCCGGCGAATCCCGCCGGTCCGGGCGGGCGCGGCGCGACCGCCCGGCAGCCCGGACTGCCGGGCGCTGCCTGCGCCCGGCAGCTGCGGATCCGGCTAGCTGCAATTGGACACGAAACCGACCCGGCCGAGTATCCCGACCCAGCGGTTGTGCTCCTCGGGCGTGATCGGCGCGAGCTTCGACCAGGACACCTCGGACACGGTCCTCGGCCCCCGCAGCACCTTGCGCAGCGAATACTCGTCCCGCATCGGCGCGCACTGGGCGAGGGTCAGCCGGTAGGTCACCTCGGTGGGCGTCGACGACAGCACCTCGGAATCGACGACGGAGCATTTCGGCAGGCCCGCCTCGTCACGGCTTTCGGCCGTCACGACCAGGTCGCCGGGTTCCAGGTGTGTGCCCACGCCGTGGAATACCTGCAGCGTGTAGAGTTCGGTCCAGTTGTTGACCGTCTCGCCCGGCAATACGAACTCGACCAGGGACTGTCGGTCGTTACCGTCCTCGTAGCCCACCTGCCATTCGCGATCGTCCATCAGCAGGGGGCCGACCTCCTCCGGAATGCGCAGGAATTGCAGCGTGTCCGGGTTCACTTTCCTCACCAGCACGTCGTCCCTGAACAGGTAGCCGTACAAGTGCTTGCCGAGGAACTGCGGGCTGCCGCGCTTCTTGTCCGCGAGCGCGACGACGAGGTAGCCACCGACGACGTCGCCGCCGCCCATCGGGCCCTCCCGCATCCAGTAGCGCCGGGGCGGCCAGATGAGGGGTTCACCGGCATAGGCCTCCAGCAGTCCCCCCTCGAATTCCTTGCGTACCTGTTCGACGTGCGTCTGCGGGCACGCACCGTAGTCGAGGTCCGCGAGCTCCTGCTCGGTCGGCGCCGTGGCACAGCCCGCGGCCAGCCACGCGCTGCATGCCGCGACGACGCCCAGCCTGAAGATTTTCATGAGAGTCTCTCCGCCGGGGGCCGGCGAAGGCGGGGTCAGCCGTTCTCGCACGCGCCCCCGTGTGCGACGCGTCGTGAATTCGACGCGAGCGGAGCATAGTCCCGCTGCAGGATTTGTAAAGCGGAATACGCAGGCGACGCGGCGGGCTGCGCCGGTACGGCCGTGCCGCCCTCTCGCGTGCCAGCCGGAATGCGGCGGCTCCGCGCAGGCCGCGAAGCCGCCGCCCGGCAATCAGGGCATGCCGGCCTCGCTGGCCGCGGCCTCCGGCAAATTGCTGACGTGCTCGCGCCCGTGCAGGATCTCGATCGTGGAACCCTCGAAGGCGTCGCCGACGGCTTCCGCCCGTCCGCCGAGGCACTCGGCAAGGAACCCTTCCATCACGGCATAGAAGGCCAGCCGGTTCTCCGGGCGCTGGAAGCCGTGACCCTCGTCCGGGAAATTCACGTAGGTCACGGGCAGGTCCTTCGCGGCCATCGCGTCGACCAGCTGGTCGGACTCGAGCTTCGTGACGCGCGGATCGTTCTGTCCCTGTCCGACCAGCAGCGGCACCCGGATGTCGTCGATGCGGCTGATCGCTGAGCGATTGAGCATGTCCGCCCGCGCCGCCTCGTCTGCCGGATCGCCCACGTACATGTACCAGCTGCCGGCGAGGAACGGCTTCCAGTACTCGGGGAAGCTCTCGATCAGCGTGACCAGGCTCGACGGGCCGACGATGTCCACGCCGCAGGCGAACGTGTCCGGCGTGAAGCTGACGCCGATCAGCGTCGCGTAGCCGCCGTAGGAGCCGCCGGCGATCGCGACCTTGTCGGCATCCGCGATGCCCTCGGCCACGGCCCAGCGCACGCCGTCCACGAGGTCGTCGTGCATCTTGCCGGCGAACTCCTTGATCGCCGCACGCATGAAGGACTTGCCGAAGCCCGAGGAGCCGCGGTAGTTGACCGACAGGACCGCGTAGCCGCGGTTTGCCAGCCACTGGTGCCAGGCGTTATAGCCGAAATTGTCGCGTGCCCACGGGCCGCCGTGCACGTCCAGCACCATCGGCAGCGGGCTGGCCGGCAGGCCGTCGCCGTCCGGGTCGGTGTGCGCGGGCAGCGTCAGGTAGGAGACGAGATCGAGCCCGTCCCTCGCCTTGATGACGACCGCGTGCATCGGGGCGAGCGTTTCGTCCGCGAGACCCGGGCGCTGCACCAGGAATTGCTCGACGGTCCCGCTTTCCCGGTCGTACAGGTAGTAGGCGCCCGGCTTCGCCGCCGCATCGTTGTGGACGATCCATTTCGACATGTCGTCCGTGGTCGAGACGACCTGCAACGACCCGTCGAGCTGGCTGCGGATGGTCTCGAAATCGCGCTGCACGTCGTCGGTGAGCCCGGTCCACGAAGACTTCAGGTAATCGACGCTGTAGGCGATCGGCTCGTAAGTGCGCGGGTCGAGCAGGACGCCCGCGACGTCGGCACGATCGTCCGCGCCGAGCAGTTCGCTCTCACCGCTCTCGATGTCGACGCGGGTCAACGCCGCGGTGTCGCGGCCGCGGCTATCGAGCATGTAGATCGACGCGTTGTCCTTGCCGAAGCCGACGGCGTTCGTCACGAGGAAGTCTTCCGGCGGTATGGTCGCGAATGTCTCGCCGTCGAAATCGACGATGTCGGCCCCGCCGTCGGGCGTGGGCGCGACACCGAAACGCGGGGTAAGCGTGTTGTCGATGAGCCAGCCGGCATAGCCCGGGTTTTCTTTCAGCAGTTGCCGCGCGCCCGTCGTGACGTCGACGAGGTAAAGGTCGAAGACCTGCGCGTTACGCTCGTTGAGCCCAACGACGATGTGGTCCGGCCGCTCGGACGAGACAGCCTGGATGGTCGCCCGGGCTCCCTGCTCGACCGGCGTCAGGTCCGTAACCTCGCCCGTCGCAATATTGGAGGCATAGACGTGAAAATTCTCGTCGCCGCCCTGGTCCTGCACGTAGTATACGAAGCGGCTGTTCGGCGCCCAGAAGTACATCGCGATGCCGCGATAGCGGTCGTCGGTCACGGCGCGGGCGGCTGCAGGATTATCGGCCGGCGCAACCCAGACGTTCATGACGCCGTCTTTCGGCGCCAGCCAGCTGACATGCTCGCCATCGGGGCTGATGCGCGCCAGCGTCCGGTCCGGATTGCCGAAGATCTCCTTGCGCGCTATCAGCTCGGCAGGCTCCGGCGCCGCAGTCGCGGCCGATTCTGTCGGTGCTTCGCTGCGCTCGCCGCAGGCGGCCAGCAGGCTGGCCGCGAGGACCAGGCTCAGTATTCTGTGCATGTCGCTTCCCCCGAAAGTCAGGCGTTTATTCTTGCACGCAGCCGAGTCGCTCGCCAGCGACCCCGGGCGCCCTGGCCACGGTCCCGGCCGGCCGCGCGCCGGCCGGCCGGCTACAGGGAATCGATCCGCGAGAGACGGCCAGCAGGCCGACGGAGCCGGTCAGGTCGTTGATGCTGACCGCGGGCTTGCCGGCAAGTTCCGTCGGCTGCGGCCGGCGCTCGGAGCGAACCGGCGGTTAGAAATACGCGTGCAACTGGACGAACGCCGTTTCGGCATTCTGCGCGTCGTTCTGCGGGATGCCGTCGTTCGAGCGGATGCCGATGCGCAGGTGCGTGAAGGCCATCGGGAAGTACTCGTACACGATGCTGTAGCGATTGCGCTCGTCCTCGTCGAGGTCCTCGTCCGGGTCGAAGCCGCCGTAGGTCACCTTGAGCAGGTGGCCCTGACGGATGCGCCAGTTCGCCTCGAGGAAGCTCGCGATCTGCGTACGCCCGCTCGGCCCCAGTCCGTCGTCCTCGATTAGGTCGATCTCGCCGAGCCAGGTCACCGGGCCGGTCCGGATGCCGGCAAAGCCGCCGTAGACGCTGCGTTCCGCGCCCTCGGCGTCGTTGAAATTGGCGTTCAGGCCGAGTTGCCACCGGTTCTTCACCCACGTGCCCTGCAGGCTGAACTGCTTGCCGGTATCCACCTCGCCGCCGCCGGCCGTGCCGTTGGTCACGGCCAGCCGCAACGACGCGGCGCCGAACTCGATGCCGGCCTCGATGCCGTTGTCCGGGTTTTCCATGTTGATGCCGGTCGCCAGGCGCACGAATTCGGTGTCGTCTTCGAGACGCCAGCCGTACGGCAGGTAGAACTTGCCGGCCTTGATGTAGGCAGAGCTCTCCGGGAACCGCAGCAGCGCGAACGCTTCGCGGTTGTTCGTGCTCGGGGCGAATTGCTGGTCGAGATACAGAGTCAGCCTGTTCGCGAGCAGCGGGAATTCGAAGAACAACCGGGCCTCGTCGACGTCGAACTCGAAGGTATTGTCCTGGTTCGGCGTATCGGTGGCCGTCGCGGAAGCGCGCAGGTTGCCCCCGATTGCGAGGTAATCGGACACGGTCCCGTTCCAGAACGAGCTTGGGCGACGCGCCGACAGGTTCATCTGGCCGAACGCATTACCCACGGTCGTGCGCTTTCCGCCGCCCGTCATGTTCGTGTGACAGGCCATGCACTTCTGGCCGCTCAACACGGCGAAGTACGGCTCCGCCTGCACGTCCGGGGCTGCCGCGCCGAACAGGCCGAGCACCCCGACGAGTACCGCTATCCACTTGCTCTTCATTCGCTTCCGCCCCCTTGGCGCTACGCTCACCTTGCTGCCCGCCCTCGCCGGCCCGTCACTCCGGCAGCCGGTCGTCGATCCACGACTGGATGACGTCTTGCTCCCCGGCCGTCAGGCAGGACGCGTTGCCGGCATCCTGTGCCGGGTCGCCGCTGCAGCCGGCGCCGAGTGGCATTTCGCCCGACTGAATGCGCACGATCGTGCACTCGCCAACCGTCAGCCCGGCGCAGGCGTTGTCGTCCGCCGCGAGCAAGGCATCTGCGTAGACGCTGCCGACGTTGTGGCCGCCGTTGCCGTCGCCCGTGTGGCAGGTATCGCACTTTTCCTGGAAGATCGGCTGTGCATTCGCCACGTAGGTCGTGAGGTCCGTGTCGAACCGGGCCACGAAATCCCCGCCGGGCTCGCCGTCCCCGTCGCCGTCGAGCTGGTTGCCGTCGACATCGATGACCGTACCGCTCAGCGTGACCTGGTAGCTGTCTTCAACGGACGGCAGCAGGTCGGTGAGATCGATACTGGCTTGCGTGCCGAAGACCGCTACCGGCGCGCTGACGACGACCTCGTTGCCGTCGCCGAACGTGCCGTCGCCGCCGCTGCGCTCCAGCACGAACGTGGACGCATTGACCGAGCTGGCGCTCGGCGTCGAGGTCATCGAGACCACGACCGAGGCCGGGAAATCCACTTCGAGCGCGCCGTCTGCGGGCGACACCGAGGTCACGCCGAAGACGCCGACCTCGTTCTCGACCGTCACGGTCACCGGCACGGACAGCGTTGCGTTGCAGCCGTCCGACGCTTCCGCGGTCAGTGAGACGTCGCCGTTGCCCCTCGCCGTCGTGTTCCAGGCCGTCGAGTACGGTGCGGCCGAGGCAGTGCCGATCAACTCGCCGTCGGCGTAGAACGCGACCAGCGTGACGCCGACGTCATCCGTCGCATCGGCCGAGACCGTCACGGTCCCGGACACGAGACCCGGCGCCGGAGCCGTGATCGAGACGCTCGGCGCGTTCGGATCGGCCGCGCAATTCGAGTTGTCGACGTCGACGCGGACGATCTCCGAATCAGTGCTATTGCCCGCCGCGTCGCGAGCGCGCGCAACCAGCTCGTAGCGCTCGTCGGCAACCGTGCCGGTATCCCAGACGAACTCCCAGGGTGCCGCAGAGTCCGTGGCCGTTACCGCGTTGTCGACCAGCAGCTCGACGGAGGTCACCGCGACGTCGTCGCTCGCCGATACCGTGACCAGCAGCAAGCCGGAGACGTCGTCGCCGTCCTGCGGACTGGCGATGCTGACGGTCGGCGCCTGCCGGTCGTTGACGACGCTGCGGCTCTGCGCTGCCGACTCGGTCGTGTTGCCGGCCGCGTCCGAGGCCATGGCCGTCAGGTCGTAAGTGCCGTTCGCGACGCTGTTCGTGTCCCACTGGATCTCGAACGGGCTCGTCGTGTCGCTGCCGATCAGCGTGCCGCCGGCGAAGAACTCGACCCGCGTGACGCCGACGTTGTCCGATGCGGTAGCCGTGAGCGTGACCGTGCCGGCCAGCGGCGACGCGGGCGCGCCCAGGCTGACGGTCGGCGGCGTCGAATCGATGCCGTTGACGACTGTCACCGCCTGCGTGGCCGAGCTGCCGGTGTTACCCGCGGCGTCGACGGCCGTCGCGCTGAACTCGTAGTCGCCGTCCGCAACGGTCGTTGAATCCCAGAGAATCTCCCACGGCGCGCCCGCGACCGTGCCGATCACGGCTGCGTCGAGCAGGAAGTCGACCCGGGCAACTCCGGTATCGTCCTGCGCCGTGGCACTCAGCAGGACGTCGCCGCTCGCCGGTGACGCGATCGCCTGCAGCGTGACGGTCGGCGCCGTTACGTCCGTGCCGCCGCTGTCTGCGCCCGCATCTATCCAGGCGCGAATGTTGTCGATCGACGCCTGCGCGAGCGGCGCGCCGCCGAGCGGCATGCGGCTGCCGCTGGCCGCGGTGCCCTCGATCTTCTGCACGAGGTAGCTGGCGTCGGCATTGCCCGGGTCGACGCGCAGCAGGGTCGGCTCCTGCTCGCTGGGCACGTTGACGAGGCTCGCGAAGCTCGCGCCGACGTTGCTCAGGTCCTGTCCCGCGGGCAGGCCCGACCCGGCCGGCCCGGTGTGGCAGCCGGACACCGCGCAGGTCGGCGTGAAGACCGTTTCCTGGATCGACTCCAGCGTTGCCGCCACGGCGACGACGGAGAACCCGCTGACGAAATCGCCGCCCGCGGTGCCGTCGCTGTCGCCGTCCAGCACGATGCCTCTCGCGGACGCGATCGCCGTCGCGCCGGTGCCGGCCAGGCGCAGCTCGTAGTCGTCGGCCGTCGACGCGACGCCGGCCAGGTCGACGGTCGCCAGGCGCGGGTTGCCGGCGTCCAGCGCCACGGACAGCGGCTGCACGATGACCTCGTTGCCATCGCCGAAGGTCGAGTCACCGCCGCTGCGCGTCAGCACGACGGTGCTGTCGCTGAACAGTGAACCGTCCATGTCCTGGTTGAATATCACCGTGATCGCGGACGGCAACTGGTCGAGCGTTGCCCCGTCGGCCGGCTCCACTGACACGACCTGCGGCGGCTCGTCGCCCCCGGTCGCCGCCGGCTGCGCACCGTCGGTCACCCACTGCCGGATGATGTCGATCGTCGCCTGGTCGAGGTACGGCGGACCGTTGAGCGGCATGCGGCCGCCGACGGCTGCGGTGCCTTCGATTTTCTGGATGAGGTAGCTCGAGTCCGGGTCACCCGGTGCCACGCGCAGCAGCGCCGGCACCTGGTTGCTCGGCACACCGACCAGCAGGGCGTAACTCGCGTTCGCGTCGAGCCTGAGGCCCTGCGGCGCCGCAGCGCCCGAATGGCAACCGGAAAGCGCGCAGGTAGGCGTCAGTACGTTGGCCTGGATCGAGCCGAACTCGGCCACGAGCGGGCCGCCTCCGCCGCCTTCGCCGACCGGACGACCGTTGCCGTCCAGTCCCTCGCCGCTGCCGGGTGCGCAGCTCGCGAGGAGACAGGCAATGACGGCCGCGAAAAACGCGCGACCGGAAAATTTATTCAATACGATGCTGTCGCCGGCCATTTGAAGGCCGGGCGTTTCCCGATAAAACATCAGCAATCTCTGCCCAAGCGCTGAAGTGTTATCGATACCATACGTGTTTCGGCGAAGGCCAGACGTTTCGGGAATTACAACGAAAAATAAGTGGGGCTTTTTACTCAATTTCGCTTGCAGGACGACGCTCGCCGGGGCGTGTCGCACTGGCGGGGCTGCGGCACGCAGCCGGCGCAGCCCGGCTGCCCGCTCCTCCGCCTGGCGCCGGCCTGCGGTTTCTCTGTCAGAATAGACTTGCGAGCGCAACGCGGCGGCAGCCGCGCCAACAGGAGCAGCAGGTGACCAACGACGACAAGAACCAGACGGATTCAGCGCCGGGCGAAGGCGCTGCGAGCGACGACACGGCGCAAAAGCCGGCATCGGGCACGGGACAGAGCGGCCCGCAGTTCACGCCGGGGCCGGACCCGCTCGCCGGGGTCAAGAAAGGCGCCGCCAACCTCCTCGACAGCATGGAGGGCAAGACCGTGTCGATGAAAGTTTACGTCGGCTCGATCATCGCCGTGATCGTGCTGATGATGCTGGCGCGCTGCGGCGGCTGACCCTCGACGATTTCGGGCCTCGCCAGCGAACGAGTTGCCCGCACTCGTTATTGCGTCGGTAGCGATGCCGCCCGGTACGGCTGCCGACCAGCCAGGTCGGCGCCAGGTCCTGCGCGGCGGTCTGTATTCGCGTACGCTATAATCTGGCGTCGCAGGGATGCACTCCCCCAATCAAGAAACAACAAGGGAGATCGCCATGCACGCACCTGTCCCTGCCAGTCTCTCGTCTATTTTCGTTGTCGCTCTCGCGGTGTCCGGCTTGCCCGCCGTTGCCGACGACGTCTCCCTGTACCGCGGACTGCACGCCGACCAGCCGGAGCAGAGTAGCCGCGCCGAAATGCCCGGGCTGCACGCGAGCCTGCTCGAGCGCAGCGAGTCGCGTACGCTTGCCAGGTCCGAACAGCGGCAGCAACGAGCACCTTCGGCCGCCGCGTCACTTCACGCGGTCGATGCGGCCACGCTGAGCGCCGCTGTCGATGTCGACTATCTCGCCTACGTGACCGAAACGGTGACCGGATTCGGCGACAACCCGGACGGCTGGCGGCCCGGCGGCTCGCCGGCGAACGAGGCTGCCACGCACTGGATCGCCGAGGAAATGCAGCGCGTCGGCATGGACCACGTGCGCCGGCTGGCGGTGCCGATCGACCGTTGGGTCTTCAATGGCGCGAGCGTTGCGATCGACGGCGGACCGACCTACCCCGGGAGCAGCTGGGGCGGCGTCCCGGGCACGCCATCGGAGGGAATTTACGCCGAGGTACTCGACCTGGGACTCGGTCGCCAGGCCGAGTACGACGCGCTCGGCGCCGACGTCACCGGCAAGATCGTCCTGGTGGACTGGGCCTTCGGAGATTGGTGGGTAAACCGACACGGGCACCAGGCAACGTTGGAGGGTGCCGCCGCGGTGATCTTCTACACCGGCGCCACCGCGGCCGGTGCGTTCTTCAATCAACGCGACGACGCATTGTTCGCCTTCGACGGCACGTACGACGATGATTGGGTGCCGTTCGTGTTCGTGACCCGCAATGCCGCGAACGATCTGCGCGCGCGCATCGCCGCCGGGCAGACGATGGTGCGGCTAACTTCCAACGTCGAGTTGACGCGCGCCGAGGACGGTGGAGTCGGTCACAACGTGATCGGCAGGATTCCGGGCACGGATCTCGTCGACGAGCTGATCATCTTCACCGGGCACCATGACGCCTGGTTCCGCGGTGCGGCCGACGACGCGACAGCCATCGCGGCGATGCTCGGGATTGCGAAAGCGGTGCGCGATTCAGGTTTTCGGCCGCGACGCTCGCTCGTGTTCCTGGCGAGTACCAGCGAGGAATACGGCTACACGGACGCGTACTACGAGTGGCTGATCGGCGCCTGGTACGCCGTCACCCGCCAGCAGCGACACTGGCAACGGCAGGGCGTGCTGACCCTCGACTTCGAATTGCTGGGCACGGGCGATCCCGGCGAGCGCCTGCTCATCCGCACGCATTCCGAGCTGTTCGACCTGGCCAACGACAAGCTGACCGCCGATCCTGCGCGGACGCCCTTCGGCACCGCGATCCAGAACGTCGTGTGGGCGAATGCGGACCACTTCACGCTGACCGCGGGCGGTATTCCCGGCCTCTACTTCAATACGCTTGGATTCAACTATCTCGTGATGAACTATCACACGGATCACGACACCGTGGATCGTATCGACTTCGACTACCTGAAGAACAACCTCGAGGTCATCAACGACATCTGGGTCACGTTCGACAGGTCGACGCTGCCCCTGCTCGACTTCGTCGCCAAAGCCATTGAGGCAGAAGCCCGAATCGCATTTGTCGTCGATGGACAAACGATCCGTGACCTGCCTGGTGTCAATCCCCTGCTGCAGACCTTGCTGGAACGAGCCGTGCAGACCTTCAAAGCCGCCGCGGAGGATCTCGATGAGCGCATTGCGGCCGGCATACCCGAATCGCGGGTGCGCCGGGTGGCCGGGCAAATGCGCAGCGCCGAGCGAATCCTGCTCAAGGAATTGGTCGCACTCGACGTGTTCGACCAGTACATCATGCCGCACCAGCAGCTGCAGCGAGACGCGACGCGTATGCAGCTCGCCATCGATGCGCTCGAGGCAGGCGACCCGGTGGCTGCGCTGGACCTGGTCCGGCGCACCAGCCTGACCAACGCGGGCCGGCACTTCGCCTACGAGACCTACGTGGCCGAGCTGGCGCGGCATGCGCCGGGCTTCGACCGGCTGCAATGGGGCGAGCAGGCGCATCTTGCGCCTTACGTCGACGTCTGGCAGGAGTATCACTCGATCCTCGACAAGACGGAGGCGGGCCTGACGGATCCGGCGGATTACGAAGCCGAGATCCGCTCGCTCGGTAAGAAGCTCGAACCCGTCTACGCACGGCTCAACCTGCGGCTGTTCACGATGTCGCTGCAGTTCCTGCGCGCAGCCAGGCAGCTCGGCCGCTGACAGGGTCGCTGCAGGTCGCAGCACTGACAGCGGAAAAGGCTATGTCATACCGCCCGCACCCCGCGCGAGGAACGGCCTTCGGCGAACGGTGAACGTCGCAAGAGCCGGGCGATCCGGGCGGGCGACGCTTCTCGGCCGCAGGGTCGACGCCCGCCCGGCACAGGCGCCGGGTCCCTTGCGGGAGCCGCGCCAGGCGTTAGCATGCGGCCCATGGACTTGCTGCGCACCCGTTCGGCCTAGGGCCTCGTCTTGGCACGCGTCCTGGTATTCCAGCACGTCGCGGCGGAACCGCTGGGCACGCTCGATCCGCTACTGCGTGAGCGGCGCCACCGGATTCGCTACGTCAATTTCCGCCGCCATCCGGACGCGCGCCCGCGCCTCGATCGCTACCAGGCGCTGATCGTGCTCGGCGGACCGATGATGCCCGACCAGGCGGACCGCTACCCGCACCTGCATACCGAGCTCGCCTGCATCGAGCAGGCGCTCGAGCAGGACATGCCGGTGCTCGGCATCTGCCTCGGCGCGCAGCTGCTGGCGCACGTCCTCGGCGCGCCGCTGCGCCCTGCCCCGGCCTGGGAAATCGGCTGGTACGATCTCGCGCCGACGCCCCACGCCGCTGCCGACCGCGCGTTCCGGCACCTGCGGGAACCGCGGCCGGTGTTCCAGTGGCACGGCTACACCTTCGACCTGCCGGCCGGCGCCACGCGCCTGGCGAGCAGCGGGATCTGCGAGAACCAGGTGTTTCGCTACGGAGAGCATGCCTACGGCCTGCAGTGTCACCTCGAACTGGACGAACGGCTGATTAACCGCTGGCTCGCGCTGCCGCCCTACCTCGCCGAACTGGAGCGCAGCGGCGTGCGGGAAAACGCGGACGGGATACGCCGGCAAACGCATGAACTCATAGGCGACGCGATGCAACTGGGTCGCGACGTGTTTGCCGACCTGCTCGCGGTGGTGGGGGAACCGGCAGCCCGCAAAATTCTCCCGTCGCGCTGAGGCGGCAGCACGCAACGACCCGCTAGCGAACGGCCGACCGGGCGGCCGGCCGACGATGCTGCCCGACGCTGCAGGCTACCCCCGATGTCGCGGCAATCTCCATGCCATTCGCGCCCGAAACGACCCGGCGCCCGCAAAAATATTCCGATTGCCAGCAACGCGCCGCGGGCGTAGAAATCCATCCGCGCACCCGAACGACAAGAAGAGCGGGCGCGATATCCAAGTGCTCGTCCGGCGGGCACCGGAACTACAACAAGAACGCAAGCGGCAAGGTAAGGAGTCGAAGGTCCGGAATCGGGGTATTCCGCTGTTCTCCCGGCCCGTAGCGCCGGGTCACCGCCCGGTGTCCCGGCATCAGCCACGCCTCGCGGCGTCGCGAGATCCGCGGTCCACCACGTTCGAAGCCGTCCCGGCGCCGCACGCCGCACTCGCGCTCCGGGCGCCTGCGCGAGTTCGGCGGCGCTCGTTTCCGGCGCTCACAAGGACTTTCTATGCTTACCAAGAAACTGGCGCTCGTCGGCATCGGCGTGCTGGCGGGAATTCAGGTCGCGGCCGCTGACGTCGTTACCGACTGGAACGCGACGCTACTCGACACGGTTCGCGCGCGCGGCACGCCGCCGCCAGTCGCGGCGCGCAATCTCGCAATCACGCACGTTGCGATGTTCGATGCGGTCAACGGCATCCACAACACCCACAAGCATTATCTCGTCAGGCCAGCCGCTTCCCGGCAGGCCTCGCCCGAAGCCGCAGCCAGTGCCGCCGCGCACGCGGTGTTGAGCACGCTGTATCCGCTGGACATCGCAAGCTTCGACGCATTGCACTCGGACATCCTGCTCGCGATCGCCGACGGACCGGCGAAAGACGCGGGACTGGCCTGGGGCGCCGAGGTCGCGGCAGCCCTCGTCGCGGCCCGCGCCGGGGACGGTGCCAGCCTGTCGGCGCCGTGGCCGGGGTCGGAAGCGCCGGGACAGTGGCGGCCAACGGTTTCCTTCGGCGGTATCGTACGCCCCGCGTTGCTGCCGATGTGGGGCTACGTGGCGCCGTTCGCCATCCAGGACGTCGGACGGATGCGTCCGCCCGCGCCGCCGGAGCTCAATACGCGGCGTTACGCGGCAGAACTGAACTACGTCAAGCAGTACGGTTCGGTCGACAGCGTTGCGCGCACGGCCGACCAGACCGAGATCGCGCACTTCTGGGCCTACGGGCCGGGCACCGCGACGCCGCCGGGCCACTGGAACGAGATCGCGCTGACGGTTGCCGAAAGCGAGGGCAATACGTTGGCCGAAAATGCACGGGTGTTCGCGCTGCTGAACATTGCCCTCGCGGACGCGGCTATCGTGTCCTGGGACGCCAAGTACGCCTACAACTACTGGCGGCCGATCACGGCGATCCAGCTCGCGGATACGGACGGCAACGCGGCCACCGAGCCCGACACGGGCTGGGCGCCCCTGCTCGAGACCCCGCCGTTCCCCGAGTACACCTCGGGCCACAGCACCTTCAGCGGTGCCGCCGCGGTCACGCTCGCGTTTTTCTACGGCCGCGATGACATCGCCTTCACGGTGGGCAGCGACGACCTGCCGGGCGTGTACCGCTCCTACGGCGGATTCTGGCAGGCCGCGCAGGAAAGCGGTGCCAGCCGGATTTTCGGTGGCATCCATTTCCAGTCGGCCAACGTCCACGGCCTGAACTCGGGTGCCGCGACGGCGCGCTACGTGGTCCGGCACTACCTGGCGCCGAAACGACGCTCGTAGGTGTCGCGCGCCAGCGCGCAGGCGCCTCGTTGAGTCACGCGCTGCAGGTTCGCCCGGTGCTTGCTTGCCGGACCGGTCGCTTGCAACGACCGGTCCGGCTGTTGCGGCAATCCTGTGCGCGAGACGTGCAGATACCTAGTCCACGAGCGCGGCCATGGCCCGCTCCCTGTCGGCGCCGGACATGTTCGCGTTGTGCTTCAGCAGAAACTCCGGCGAGAACAACAAGAAGTAGGCGCGGCTGTTCGCGTTCGCGCCGGCATCGAGCAGAGCTCTGATGACGGCCGGCTCGGGATTGGTCTCGGCGGCCGTGTGAATCGGCGTCCAGCCGAAACGGTCGCGGGCATTCACGTCCGCGCCGGCCGCGAGCAGCGCCGACAGCACCGCGACTTCCGGGTTCTCGGCCGCTGCCCAGTGCAGCGGCGTGTCGCCGGCACGGTCTTTCGCGCTCACGCTGGCGCCCGCGTCGAGCAGGAGCCTGACGCACCCAGGATCGCGGCTGTAGCGAGCCGCCGAGTGCAGCGGCGTCCAGCCGCGCCGGTCGACTATATTGACGTCGACGCCGGCGGCCAGGAAGGCACCGAGTTCGTCGGGTTCGAGGCGTTGCCACCAGTCGCCGCGCTCGTCGCGACTCGCCTGCGTTTGCATCTCGTGCCAGGCGCTCTGCAATGCGGCAGGCGAATCACCGATTTCGGCATGCACCGGCGTGAGCAGCAAGGCGAGCCCGGCGAACGCGACCCGGGCGATGTGTCCCGCGCAGATACTGACCATGCTGCTCCTCTTTGGCCTGCCGGCCGGGGCTCACGGCAGGCACGACGGCGCTGCGCTGACCCTTCACATGAAGCTTAGCCCAGTCGCGGCACGCCGGCTTCAGCCCTATTCTTTGCGGCAGCAGGGAACGCCGGTTCGACTTCCCTGACGTAATCGGCGAGACCGTGCGGAGTGAGCTGGTCCCGCATCGATGGCCGGCAACGCGCCGATTTCCCGGCCATCGGCAGCAGCGGCCCGGATGCGGCGGCTCACCGGTCCCAGTACGGCGTGCCGGAAAAACGGTCCGCGACGAAATCGACGAACGCGCGGACCTTCGGCGCCAGGTGCTGGCGCTGCGGATAGACGAGCCAGATGGACACTTCGAGCAGCTCGTAGTCCGTCAGCAGAGCGCGCAAGCGGCCGCGACGCAGGTCCTCTCCCACGACGAAGGTCGGCGTGCGCGTGATGCCGGCGCCAGCGAGCACGGCCCGGCGAATCGCCAGGCTGTTGTTCATCTGCAGCCGGCCGGTGACGGCGACCGTGACCGGCGGTGCCCCGGGCGCGCGGAACTCCCACTGCCACGGCGACTGCTGGTACTGGTAGGTGATCACGTTGTGAGCCGCGAGGTCCTTCGGCGTGCGCGGCGTGCCGTGACGCTCGAGGTAGTCCGGCGACGCGACCAGCGCGTGCCGGCAGGGACCGACTCGCCGGGCCGTCAGACCCGGGTCGAGTTCGGCGGCGATGCGCACGGCCATGTCGAAGCCCTTCTCGACGAGATCGACCTTGCGGTCGTCGAAGCGCATGTCGACCGACATCTCCGGGTAGCGGTCCGTGAAATCCGCGATCGCCGGCGCGAGATGCAGGACGCCGAAGGACATCGGGCAACTGATGCGCAGCGTGCCGCGCGGCTCGCCCTGCAGCACCGAGACCTGCTCTTCGGCGTCCACAATGGCTGCGAGCCCCTCGCGGCTGCGGTCGTAGAAGACCTGGCCGACCTCGGTCAGGTTCAGGCGCCGTGTCGTGCGCACGAGCAGCCGCGCGCCCAGCCGGTCCTCGAGGCGGGACACGTACTTGCTAACGACCGATTTCGACAGCCCGAGGCGCTCGGCCGCGGCCGTGAACGATCCCGCCTCGACGACGCAGACGAAGGCGGCGACGTCGCTCATTCCGGCGGCCTGGGCATTATTAATTAACATTTGCGAACGATCATATTCCATAAACGCAATTTATTAACAATTAATTTCGCAATACCGTGTCCCTGTGCCTCGCAGCCATCGAAGGAGCACGCAAATGAATCAGATGCAAAAGATTTCGAGCCTGGCCGCAATGCTGAGCGTTCTCGGCGGAGCCGGGGCTGCCGAGCCCGCCGGCGTCGGCCGGAGTCCCTGGGGCCCGGACGACGAACTCGGCCGGCTGAACCTGATGACCGACGCCTCGCGCGCGGCCGTGCTGGCGCGCATCAGCGGCGGCCGCGTCTATGACCTGGCCGTCGAGTACTACATCGGCATGCCCGGCTGGTTCCCGGCCGGGGACCCCCGCTACAACATCTGGCTGACGCACACGCCGCGCGGCACCGCCGTCGACGACCCGCTCGGCGTCGGTCCCGAGATGAACGCGCACGTGAGCTACACCGGGACCGCCGTCTCTATGTACGCGCACACGGGCACGCACATCGACGCGCTGAACCACTTCGGCCTCGACGGGAAGATCTACAACGGCTTCAGCGCCGATGAGCACCTCGGCGACCGGGGCTGGACCCGCACCGGCGCCGAAACGATCCCGCCGATCGTCGCGCGCGGCGTGCTGATCGACGTGGCCGCCGCGCACGGCGTCGCGGCCCTGCCCGCCGGTTATTTCATCGAGAAGAAAGACCTGGTCGCGGCGCTCGAGCGGCAGCGGGTAGAACTGGCCGAGGGCGACGTCGTCCTGATCCGCACCGGGCGCATGCAGTCCTACGCGGACACCGATGCCTACCTCGACGACTCGCCGGGCCTCGGCATGAGCGGCGCACGCTACCTCGTCGAGAGCGGCGCGATGATCGTCGGCGGCGACAACCTGAGCCTCGAGGCGTTTCCGTCCCGGGTAGAAGGCAATTACATCCCGGTGCACACCTACCTGCTCGCGCAGCACGGCGTGCCGATCCTGGAACTGGTCGACCTCGAAGGAATCGCCGCGGACCGCGTGTACGAGTTCGCCTTCATCGGCGGCTCGCTCAAGCTCCGCGGCGCGGATGCGGCGCCGCTCCGGCCGGTCGCGCTGCCGATACGCTAGTGCGGCGTTCGCACAGGGCCGGGCGAGCAGCCGATCGATGCTCGTGCCGCGGCAGCCGCGCAACAGGGAGGCCGGTCCCTTGCGGACCGGACCCTTTTGCGCAGGCCGGGATAGCAGCCGCAAACTTGGCCCCGACGCCTACTGGACCTCGATGCTGTTCCGGGTACTGATGCCCGAGATTCGCCAGGACCCGCACTTCGTCGGGCTCTGCGCCCGGCTGGGGCTCGTCGATTTCTGGATCGCGACGGACCGGTGGCCGGACTGCGCCGACGAGGTTTCCTACGATTTCAAAGCCGGGTGTGCGGCGGCCGCGGACTGTCCGCGGGACGATTTCGGCTTCTGAGTGCCGGCCCGCCAGGAAACGGCAATCCGGCCACCCGCCTGTTCAGTGCCGGACGAACTCGAGATAGCCGAGATCCGGCCGTCGCGGTCGCGCGCGATTAAGCTCGATTTCGTAGATTGCCTGGCCGAGCTCGCGCAAGAACGGGAAGCCGATTTCCTCGTATTCGTAGGTGTCGTCGTTGAAGGTCTGGTTGGCATTGGCGTAGATGGTCGCGGCCAGGATGAACTCGACGCCGTTGTCGAAGTCGACGACGTAGGCCGCGTCGGTCAGGAAACCGTAGGCATCGCCGACCTTGTTGAAGATGCGGATGTTGCGCGGGATCGTCGGGGCGTCGCCACCGTACATCAGGAACTTGACGTAGCCTTCCGGGTAGCGCTCCGCGTCGGCGTACTCCGGGATGCCGCTTTCTCCCGGGTAGGCTGACATGTTGCGGTACAGGAACGCGTAGTCGTCCTCGCCCAGCCTGAAGCGCATGCGCTCCTCGACGGCATCGGGAAACATCAGCGCCTTGATGACGTCGTGCTGGGCCTGCAGGGGGTAGGCGTTCTTGTCCGCGAAATCCTTGGGCCGTTCGAGCAGCTCGCCGCCGACGATCTCCGCCCGGCCGAGCGGGATCGGCCGCGGAGCCGTGTAGTCGGTCCCGCTGTAGACCGCCGCCTGGTCGTGAATGAGTCTCTCGCCGTCGACGAAACGCACCGGGCCCGTGCGCCGGTTGTCTTCGACGCTGAGCGCGATTTCCAGGCGATGTATGATGCGCGTGCCGTCGAAGCCCATGTGCCGCAGGCGCTCGTTCAGCGATTGCTGGCCGAGGAATTCGTAGAGGCGGTTGAACGCCTCGTTGTCGCTGACCAGCAGGATTTCGCGCACGTAGCGGCCTACCGACTTGCCGGAGTCACTGTCTCCGGACACCATGATCGTGTCGCGGTCGACCCCGTCGACGCCGAGTTCGCGGAGCTTCTCGAGCGCCAGCACGGCGGTCGGCAGCTTGACGGTGCTGGCCGGGTAGAAGTACTCGTCCGCGTTGAGCCGGTAGGTGTACGAGCGAAACGACGGCCGGTTGTTCGCATCGCGGTCGATTTGCGTGTAGATGATCTGCACCCGGTGACCGGCCGGATTCTCGAGCACTTCGGCAAAATTCCCGGGCTGCGACGCCAGCAGCGCAGCCAGCGAACCGTCCCAGGCGCCGGGGGCACCGCAAACCCCGAGGGCCGGCGCCAGCATCGCCGCCGCCAGCATGCCGTGCCGCCCGCGGGCTGCGGCGGACCGCTGCCGATCGCGGCTGCCGTTATTCGGGTTGTCCGGAATCACTGTCTCCTTCAATGTTCGCCGCTGTCGCCTAGTCCGACCGGCATTCCACTTTCAGGAAAGGACGACTACCAAGCCTGTATCAGGACTGACTTTTCCATCCCGCACTCGCTCGTAAACATCCTGGATGCGATCGAAGCCGTGGCAGCGTTCGATGTCGAGCCAGTCGCGGCTCCTCGCGGCTGCCGAACGCCAGAACGCATATGCCTTTCGCTGGAATTCGCCCGGCGCCCACTCCTCCGCTCTTTTACGGATGTGCGCAGGGGCGAAAAACATCGCGCTGCGCTCCCGGATGAAATCGGGTCCCATTCCTGCTGCGTCGTAATGCGTAAGGCCAACATTCGAGGTGAACCGCATGTTGTCTCCGAGGTGCCGGTGGAGGTCTGAGAGCAAGCCACCGTTGCCCGACATGTCAACGATAACGGCGGGTTCCCGGTTGTCGATGGCCGACATATCCTCGTAAGCCAGTACGCAGTCATAGAGTCCCAGACCTGCAACGCGCTCACGGTTCGGCGCTGACGTCATACCGACGCAGCGCGGCGACTCCGGATCGTCCCCGAGGGCGTAGGCCAGCCCGATCGCCGTTTTCGAGGACGCACTGGGCACGATCACTTGGGCCGCCCCGAAAAACCCGTTGTCCACGAGATAATCGTAAAGGCAATAGGAAGTCGCGTAGAGCGGCATCAGCAACATGCGCTCATCGTCCATGGACAAATCGTAATGTGCTTCGCCGGCCGTCCGGGCATAGGTATTGTAGACGGCAGCGAGTCCGGCCCGCTGCGCGGACATGTCGCGGAGCTGATCATCGCGCAGCTTGCCCGGCTGCAGCACGAGGTGCGTGCCCATCGGCCAGTACCCGTAAAGGCGCTCACCGAGCTCGACCCCCGGATGCTTCGATGCAGTGACCTTCGCGAACCCCCAGACCGGGATCACGCCCCACTCCGCGTCTACGGGGAAGAACTTCCAGTACCCCAGCTTCTCGCCGACGACTGCGTAGCTGATGTTGTTCGCCGTGAACGCGAAACGCTCGACTTCGACGAGGATTTCGCCGTCCTCGATGCCGGGCGTCGGCCGCTCGCTTCCCCGAAAGGCCGACAGGTCGTCCCTGCGAATCTCAAACTGCCTCATGGCCATGAACTCCCTGGGGCGGTCAATCCGACGCGGCAAACCCACCGCGGGCAAGCGAATTGCCGGCGCCGGCAAGCATGGTTCCGGGTGCCGGCCATTCACTCACGGGGTGGCACTCCGTCCCCCCCGACCCGAGACGTCCGACGGATTCCCGGACTGCCCCGTACAGCTGCCGACCTGCGGAATGACCACGACTCTTCCCGCCACGCTGCGTGCCTCCACCGCTTCATGCGCCTCTGCTATCGCCTCCAATGGCTTGCGCAGCCCGATCTCGAAACCGGGCCAGTCACCTGCCAGCGCGTCGTTCAATGCAGACGCAGCCGCGATCTTCGCTTCGGTCGGAAAATCGTCGCTGCCGAGAAAATACATGCGAACGTTCTTGAACACCAGCGGCCAGAACGGGATGGTCGGCGCAGGATCGCCGGTAGCGTACGCAGCGATCGACCCGCCCTGCACGAGCAAGCGCTCGTCGATCGCGATGTTGACGTCGAAGGCAAGCTCGACGACGTGATCGACGCCCGTCGGGGCATGCGCGCGGACCCCATCGACGATGTCGTCCTCGCTCCATCCGGCCGTAACCACGACGTCGTGCGCGCCCGCGCGGCGTGCTATCGCAGCGTCGCGATCAGCGCGGACCGTGGCTACTACGCGTGCTCCCGCACGACGAGCGAGAGCTGACGCGCACTGTCCAACGGCGCCGGCAGCGCCTTGCACCAGGACGACACGGTCTTTCACCGGTCCCGCCACGTTGACGGCGCGGTGCGCGGTTATGCCCGGGATTCCGAGGCAACTGCCCTGTTCGTATGAGACATCCGCGTTCAGGGACACCGCCTGCACCGCGGGGACGACCACGTATTCCGCCGCCGTGCCGAACGGACGGTAGCTCTGGGCGCCGAAACACCAGACGCGCTCGCCGACCCTCGAGGGCTGCACGCCGTCGCCGACCCGGTCGATCACGCCTGCTCCGTCACTGTGAGGGATGATCCTCGGGTACGGCATGCCCAGGCCGAATCGATCCTGCCGCTTCTTGACGTCGCCGGGATTGACTCCGGATGCATGCACTCGAATTCGAACCTCGCCCGGGCCCGGCAGCGGCGCCGCTGTCTCTCCGACGACCAGGACCTCGGCCGGCGATCCCTGGCGTTCGTACCAGGCAGCTTTCATTGGTCCCTCACCTCCCGCGCGAATTCAGGTGCCTGCGCTGCCCCGTGGCGGATGCGAGCATCCCGCCGGGCGCGCCTGTGGCCGGGCGCGCCTGCCACGACGCGTTGCTGCAGCGCCCGGCGGCCGGCGAGCGACGGAACCTGCGGTCCTGCCAGCGTGACGCGCGCATCTCAGCTCTCGAAGAAGGTGATGCGATTGCCGAACGGGTCTGTCACCGACATCTCGCGGCCGCCCCACGGCGGTTCGTCGATGCCGGGACGCGCGTGCCGGTCGTTCTTTTCCGTCAGCTCGGCCAGCAGGGTATCGAGCTCGCGGGTACCGACCCGGAGCGCTGCGCCCGGGCAGCAATCGCCGTGATGACCGGTCAGGTGAATCCGGACGCCGTCGCGCGCGACTTCCATGTACAGGGGCAGATCCGGCCCGAAACGGTGTTCCCAGTTGACCGAGAAGCCGAGGAAATCGACGTAGAACTCGCGTGCCCTGGCCTCGTCGAACATGCGAAACAAAGGCGTAAGGGACTGCAGCTGCGACATGGCGGACTCCTCCCCGGGTCGTTGCCTGCCGAATCGTGGCTGTATTCTGCCACCCCGCGCGCCAGCCGTGTCGGCTGCCGGAGATCCCGTACTCCTCGCCGGTCACCCCGAACCGGCCCGGGCACGCGCCGCCTGCAGGAAACGAGTACAGTAGGCGGCTCCCGGGCATGAAGGCACGACGCCGCAACGATATGGAACTCATCGTTTTCGACCTGGACGGCACGCTCCTCGATTGCGAATCGCAGATCACGCCCTACACGAGCGAGACGCTCAGGCTGCTGTCCGAGCGCGAGATCGCCTACACGGTGGCAACGGGGCGGACGCTGCACGGCGCCCGCGCGATACTCGAAGGCCATCGCTTCGAGCTGCCGCAGGCCTACAAGAACGGCGTCATGATCTGGCATCCTGACGAGCAGCGCTTCTCGAGTCGTACTGTGCTGACGGCAAGAGAAGTCGAGAACGTCGTCCGTGCCTGCGTGAACGCGGGGGTCACGCCCTTCGTTTTCACGCTGGACGAGCGCAACGAGAGCGCGATTTACCATCCGCCGGTTCGCGAGAAGATCGAGGAGAAGCTGGTCCGCAGTTTTGCCGACGGCAAGCACATCCCCGTCCACCCGCTCGACGAGCTGCCGGCCGAAGCTCCGATCACGCACGTCAATGCCATCGGCCGTCCGGACGATATCCGGTCTGTGCTGCGCAGTGTCGACGACGAGCCGAATCTCGTGGCCTACTCCGGCATCGCGCTCGAGGGCGAGGCCTGGCGCTGGATCGACATTCACCACAGCGACGCCAGCAAGGGCGGCGCGGTGCGCCTGCTGAAAAAGCAGCTCGGCATCCAGCGAGTCATCTGCTTCGGGGACAGCGAGAACGACCTGAGCATGTTCGAGGCGGCCGACGAGGCGTACGCGCCGGCCAACGCCAGCGAAACCATCCGCTCGGCCGCGACCGCCGTGATCGGGCGCCACGACGAGGAAGGGATCGCGCGCTTCCTGCGCGAACGCTTTTCGCTCGGTTGAAACAGCGATTCGAGCCCGCGATAGCTAACAACAAGAAAGCCGGTCCAAGGGACCGGCTTTTTTGTTGTTTGGTAGCGGGGGCAGGATGGC
>CALALV010000169.1 GCA_937925605.1 uncultured Woeseia sp. | reverse complement strand
CGGGCGCGTTGCCGCGCACGACGAGCCGGTCGCCGTCGCGCGGCGCGAGGTCGAGCTTCGCCTTCAGCAGCACGGGCTCGCCCGCGTACAGGTCGCGCACGCGCGCCGGGTAGGCTTTGACGCCGTCGGCCGGCCAGGCGAGTTCGACGTCAGTCAGCATCGGCGCGCGCAGCCGGGTCAGCAGCGCGCCCATCTTCTCCTGCACCTCGTGCAGCGCGCTGATCGTCGTGAACGTGCCGCGGCCGGCCTCGGCCGCCTTGCGCATGAACCAACCGTTCGGCGCGGAACCGATGCCGACCGTGAACAGCCGCG
This sequence comes from uncultured Woeseia sp., assembly GCA_937925605.1. Taxonomy (GTDB): domain Bacteria; phylum Pseudomonadota; class Gammaproteobacteria; order Steroidobacterales; family Woeseiaceae; genus Woeseia. Next base: position 66,491 of record CALALV010000169.1, on the reverse strand, counting down.
CGTCGCCGAGACCCGTCTCGATCAGCCGGTACAGCTCTTCCTCGTTGCCGACCGCGCCGTCGGTGACGAACACGATCTGCCGCAGCCCCTCGCGCGCCGGCTCGCGCAGCGCGCGCATGAGCGCCGGGCGCATCTCGGTGCCGCCGTTCGCCTGCAGGCGGCCGACCCAGCCGGTGGCAAGCCCGACGTTGCCGGGCGTCGCGGGCACCGGCGCCGGGAACAGCGCGTCGGTGACCGAGTTGAACTGGATGACGTTGAACGTGTCGCCGGGGCGCAGGTCGGCCAGCGCCAGTCCGAGCGAACGTTTCGCCTGCTCGATCGACACGCCGTGCATCGAGCCGGAGGTATCGATGACGAACGTGATGCTGCGCGGCATCTCCGTGTCCGGCGCCGGCACGGTCGGCGGGATCAGCATCAGCAGCAGGTGCGTCGCGCCGGCCGTGTCCTCGCGGAATGCGAGCGCGCGCGGCGCCGCGGCCGGCGACGGCCGCCAGCTCAGCTCGAAGTCGTGGTCGCTCTGCGTGCCGGGGTCGCGCAGCGTCGCCGTGTAGACGTCGTTGCTGCCGCTGACGCGAATCGGGTGGTAGCGGCTGCGGATGTTCTCGAGCGCGACGCCGGCGTCGATGCGCGCTTCGAGCGTGACCCGGTGCTGGTCGCTCGTGGCCACCATCGGCGGCGTGATCAGCGACGCGTCCGGCACGCGGTCCGTGTCCGGCGACCAGCCGCTGCCCTGCCGGTCCGGCAGCGACGTGCCCGGCACGTAGCGCGGCGTCAGCGTCATCGGGAATCGCAGGCTGAACGCGTCGTTCTCGTAGGCGACGCTCTGCAGGTAGCCGATCTCGACCGTGACGGTCTCGCCGGGGGCGATGTTCGCGATCGAGGTCGTGAACAGGTTCGCGCGCTGCTGGCCGACCAGGCTCGCGCGCTTGCCCGCTTTTTTCGCCTGCTCGTATTCTTTCTTCGCCTGCGCCTTTTCGCGGATCTCGCCCTCGATGATCCGCTCGCCGGCCACGAGCCGCAGCCGGTCGACCGCGGCGTCGGCCGGCAGCGGGAACACGTAGACGCCCTCGGTCCAGCGCGCGCCGTCGTTGCGGAAGCGCTGGCGCACCGCGACCCGCGCGACCATGCCGCTGACCGCGATGTCGACGTCCGTGTTGAGCCGGGTCGCGACCTTGTAGCCCTGCTGCATGCGCAAGAGCAGGCTGCCGGCCGCGGCCTCGCCCGGCGTGACCTCGGCCTGCGCGGCCGGCAACCAGCTGATCAGCGCGGCGAACAGCGCAAGCGCCCGCCGCCGGCGGCGCCGCAACACGCCGGCGATGCCGTCGTCGCGCGCGGGCGGCGGCGCCGGGTGCCAGCGGCGCACGGCCTCCGCGAAGGTGGCAGTTGTCGTCGTTCCGGCCGGGCCGGGCGCCGGTGTCCCCGTGAGTGCCATCAGCATGTCGGTCTCCCCGTTGTCGTTAGTCCCTATTCCAGCGGGCGAAGCGGACGGGGCGACGCTCGGCGCATGGCATTGCGCCGACGGAATGTGGCAAATTGTGGCTTTGCTTCGCGCAAGGTTCCGATGTCCAAGAGAATCGCCATCGTCGAGGACGAGGCGGCGATCCGCGAGAACTACGCCGCCGCGTTCCGGCGCGAGGGCTACGCGGTCGACACCTACGCCGCGCGCCGGCCGGCGCTCGAGGCCTTCGAGTCGCGGCTGCCGGACCTCGTCGTCATCGACGTCAACCTCGAGAACGACGTCGAGGGCGGCTTCGAGCTGTGCCGCCGGCTGCGGCAGATGTCGGACGACCTGCCGATCATCTTCCTGACCGCGCGCGACAGCGAGTTCGACGCGGTCTCGGGCCTGCGCCTCGGCGCCGACGACTACCTGACCAAGGACTTGAGCCTGCCGCACCTGATGGCGCGCGTCGCGGCGCTGTTCCGGCGCCTGCACGTGATGCAGCAGCCGGACGCCGGCGACTCGCTGCTCAGGCGCGGCGACCTCGAACTGGACGTGGACCGGATGACCGTACGCTGGCGCGACACGCCCGTCGGCCTGACGCTGACCGAGTTCTGGATGGTGCACGCGCTCGCGCGCTACCCCGGGCACGTCAAGAACCGCCAGCAGCTGATGGACGCGGCGCAGGCCGTGCTCGACGACAACACCATCACGTCGCACGTCAAGCGCATCCGCCGCAAGTTCCTCGCGGTGGACCCGGACTTCGACGCGATCGAGACCGTCTACGGCATGGGCTATCGCTGGCTCGGCGCGTGAACCTGAAGCGCCAGCTGCTGCTCGTCAGCCTGCTGACCCTGGTGCTGCCGTGGGCCGGCTGCGAGTTCATCCGCGAGACCGAGACCGCGCTGCGCGAGGGCCAGCAGCAGATGCTGGCCGGCACCGCGCAGGCCATTGCGGACGCGCTCGCGCAGTTCCCGGACGAGTTCCACGCCGGCCGCGACCGCGACGCGGCGCTGGAAGGCCAGCTGTACGCGCACCCGCTCGAGCGCGAGCCGGCGCTGGACGGCTACTTCCAGGACTGGCCGCTCGAACGCGACTCGTTCGGGATCCTGCGCGGGCCCGACGGCCCGGTCAGCTTCGTGCTCGGCACGATCCGCCAGCAGCTCTGGCTGTACGTCGAGGTGCGCGACGGCGACGTGCAGTACGCCGCGCCCGGCAACGACCTGCGCATCGACAAGCTGGTGCTGGCGACGACCCGCGCGGACGGCACGCGCGAGACTTTCGAGTTCCGCGCCGAGGCGCCGGGCAGCCTGCTCGCGCGCCGCGCGGACGGCTCGGTCGAGTCGCGCGCCGCCGCGCACTGGCAGGACGTGCCGGGCGGCTGGCAGCTCGAGGCGCGCGTGCCGCGCGCGCTGCTCGGGCCGGACCTCGGGCTCACGGTGCACAACGCCGCGGCGTCGCGGCCGACCGTGCGCAGCTCGACCTTCACCGGCGCGCCGGGGCTGCTGGTGACGCCGTCACTGTTCCTGCAGAGCGTGCTGCGCAACTACGTGCAGCCGGGGCTCAGGCTGGTCGTGACCGACACGCACGGCTGGCAGCTCGCGATCGCCGGCGACATCCGCGGCAGCCGGCTGCGCCAGCCGGCCGCGACCTCGGGCTGGCTGCGGCTCGCCTACGACGCGATCCTCGCGCCCGGCGCCGAGGCCGAGCTGGCCGAGCCGGACCCGTCCGGGCGCGAGCGCCAGGCCTACGTGCAGAGCGCGCTCGGCGGCGAGCCGTCGTCGAGCTGGTTCCGCGCGGCGCAGACCGGGCGCGCGGTCGTCGCGGTCGCGCAGCCGGTGTATTCCGGCACGGTGCAGACCGGCGCGGTGATCCTGCAGCAGGGCACGGACGCGATCCTGAGCCTGACCAGCGAGGCGCTGACCCGGCTGATCGGCTTCACGCTGATCGCGACGCTGGTCGCGGCGGGCGTGCTGATCGGCTACGCGACCTGGCTGTCGCAGCGCGTGCGGCGGCTGAGCCGCGGCGCGCGGCGCGCCCCCGGCGACCGGCGCGCGCACGCGGCGCTGCCGAGCCTCACCGCGCGCGACGAGATCGGCGACCTGTCGCGCAGCTTCGCGAGCGTGCTCGAGCAGCTCGGCGACTACAACGAGTACCTGCGCACGCTGGCCTCGAAGCTGTCGCACGAGCTGCGCACGCCGCTGACGATCGTGCGCTCGTCGCTCGACAACCTGGAGCACGAGTCGCTGTCCGAAGAGGCGCGCACCTACACTGGCCGCGCGCGCGACGGCGTCGAGCGGCTGAAACGGATACTGAACGCGATGAGCGAGGCGAGCCGCGTCGAGGAGCTGATCGAGAGCGCCGAGTTCGAGCGCGTGGACCTCGCGCGCGTGCTTGAGACCACGATCGAGGCCTACGCGGACGCGTGGCCACAGCGCCGCTTCCGCTACGAAAGCGAGCTCAACGCGGCGGAGCTGACCGGCGCGCCGGACCTGCTGATCCAGATGCTCGACAAGCTCGTCGACAACGCGGTGGATTTCAGCCGCGACGGCGACGAGATCATCGTGGCGCTCACGCGCAGCGAGGAGGCGTACCGGCTGTCCGTCGAGAACCCGGGACCGCCGCTGCCGGAGAAAATGCGCGACCGGCTGTTCGACTCGATGATCTCGGTGCGCGGCGAAGCGGGCAGCGCGCACCTCGGGCTGGGGCTGTTCGTCGCGCGGCTGATCGCGGAAGGGCACGGCGGTGACATCCGCGCGGACAATACGGGGAGCGGGGTGCGGTTTACGGTTTCGCTGGCGCTGGATTAGTTCGTCCGGGAAATCCGGGGCAGACCCGTCGTCCCTCGACATCGACAACGCTTCCCCGGGACCCTGGAATCGCTGCCAGCGCTCCGCACTCGAAAGACCCGGGACGCCAGATTTCAGCGCTGACCACTGCGAGCATCGAATCCACTGACTGGCGAAACATCGCCGGCAGCCTCGGCTCTGCCGGTGTTGCCGAAAGAGAACCTCGTCCGGTTGCGACTCTTGCTTTGTGCTGATTGTTCACGTGTCGCTTATCTGCCCGGGCATGGGTCCCAGCAGCCGTCGGCTGTGCGCCACGGCGATGACTAGCATCTCGTTGCCCTGGACACGATAGATGAGCCGCTAGCTGTAGATGAAGCGCTCCCGGATGGTTTCGTTAGCGAGTTCCGGCACCGTGCGACCGGCGTTCGGGAAGACCGCGAGGTTCCGCGCCGCTTCGAGGAGCTTAAGGACCACTGCGCTCGCGTACGCCGGCGAGTCGCGGTGGATGTACTCGGCAATGGCATCCAGGTCATCAAGGGCCGCGGGCGACCAGCTTATGCGGATGTCCATTTGGCAAGTCGCTGCTCGGCCTCGTCCTGCGACACGCCGCCTTGCTCATCGGCCACGGCAATGCCGCGCTGCACCTTCTCGATGACGTACAAGTGATACTGGACATCCTCCAGGCTGCAGTCGTCGGGGAGCTTGTCGAGCAAGTCTCGCACTTCCTGTTTTGCAGCACTCATCGAACTCTCCGTCGTGGTGAGCGTCGATTGTACCAACAGGGCACCTCGCTGGCCGCCGCCCTTTTGGTGTGCTTCGCCCAGCCAAGCAGCTTGCGCGGCCTCCCGGACCGCCCTGCCGCGCCAGCATGCCCGGCCTCCGAGTAAACGAACAGCCTCGTCGTCCCGGTGTCTTTCGACACTCCGGCATGCGCAGCATTGTATCGACCTTGCGTCACACACGCAGGTCTCCTTTTGGTGTACCGACCAACATTGAAACAGGCAAGCGCGTCGATCTTCACATATCGCCGGTACGATTCGACCGATCTTTGCGAAGAAGCAGCACCCCCACGATTGCGCCCAGGACCAAAGCGCTGATTATCAGCATCTCTATAAGCGTCAGATTGAAAGACGCTTCACCATCTGCGAAGAAGAACTTATGGAGAAGCTTCGGAGTTCCAACCCAGCCATGGTGCATCCACATGTACCACCAGACTTGACCAACAACGAATACAGCCAACAGATATCCGATCAGTGAAGCAAAAAGTTTCATCGTACTGCCCCAGCTGGATTCGGGGTCGGCGCCGTTACATCGATTACCCCGTAGTACAGGAGGCCCTCCGCAGTCGGAAGCACCTGCGGGTTTGTCGATTCCAGTAACTGCCTGAGCCTGTCGAACTGATCCTGGTTCCCCAGCGTTATACAGCCTTCGCTGCGACCGCCGGGATGCAACCTGAATGCACCTCGAGTTACATCGTCGACGGTCGTACGGTCATCAACAATGCCATCGTCTCGGTAGAGTCCGTACCAATCTTTCTTGAACAGCCCATAGAGCCACCCCAGCCTGCCGCCGACTGGCCGATCCACTATATAGTATCGCCCTGGCGGCAACGGCCCAAGATCGGCCGCGCTGGCAAAATCCGGATTGTTACGTGCTTCTCCTGCTGCTCCGGAAAAAGCAGTAAACGACTCGCCGCACTCGCACTGCAATTCACTGGATGGCTGACTATTCAGTTCGAATTCAAAGAACTCGATAAGCCCGAAAGGATCGATACCGCTGAGCGGGTTGCCGCCCACGTATGCATAAGTATTTGGTCCTGCAACCAAACCGATCGGGTCGCTCTCCAGATAGCGTCCGGTCGATGGGTCATAGGTCCTGAAGTAGTTGTAAACCAATCTCTAAGGCCGAACGCGCACCGCGGCCAGCCGGTCCTCCTGAAACTCGAAAACAATGAACCCAAGATGCACAGTTCCGTTTTCCTCATCCTCAAAGAAGACGGCAGAGTCATCATCGGATTCGCTTACGAATCCCTCTAGCCGACGCACTACGTCAGCTTTGGCTAAGCCATCCCACTCATGTTCAAGGAGCCCAGCAAGCTGACCCGAGCTATATTCCAATTCGTACGAGACATCGCTATATGACTTGGATATCGAACGGTCAATCCACAGGTAGGCGACCAAGCCCGACGCTACCAACAACAAAATAAGAGTTGCAGACAAGAGCACTTTCGTATTCTCCGCCATATCTATTGCCCCGCTCGGAGAGCTTGCTTCGCGAATGTCCGGCAATGATTAGCGCGGAACGGCACCCAATTGTAGTCTTTTCGGTCTTTGTCATTCGCCAATGCCTCGACGAAGTCGTAGACCTTTTGCTCGTCTGCCTCCGAATCACAGCTAAGCTCTGCTTCAGTTCCTTTACCGGCTAGTTTTTCCAACGCCTTCTCAAGCCGTTCCATAGACTCAGGCGTAGGATTGCCGTCATCGTCCATTTCCAAGTCTGGAATCGTTTGCCTCCGGACGTTGCCCCTACTGGAAGGGAACTTTTCTCCGAGTACTCCACTACGATCTGGAGAATATCGACCGTACTCGTAGTATCTCGTCCGGCCTTGGTCGTCGTACCCCAAGATTCCGGCATGCCCGCCCAACCAGGTCGACGTATCACCCTCGTCGTTGTACGTAATTGGATAGTCAGGGAAAAGAACGTAACACGCGTCCAACCCGTATGGATCTGTCGCAGAGAGAGGATTTCCGCCGACGTACCCATAGGTATTCAGGCCGCCTGCCAGGCCAATGGGGTCGCTCTCTAAGTATCTGCCAGTGGACGGGTCATAGGTTCTGAAGTAGTTGTAATGCAGCCCCGACTCCCCATCAAAATACTGCCCCGGAAACCTCGGCCCATACGTCACGAACACCAGATCCCCGTCCGGATCCTCCCGCGCCGCCGTCGTTCCGAACGGGTCCGACTCCCAGCGCCACACCACCGTGCCGCCCGCCGTGATCGCCCGCGGCGTGCCCAGGTGGTCCGTGTGTACGTAGCGCAGCGTCGACGTGCCGGACAAGACCGCCACCGGCGCGCCCTCAAACCACACGTGCTCCTGCAGCGGCGCACCGAATGCATCGTACTCGCCGAGCAGCTGCCCGGCCTCCGAGTAGACGAACAGCGTCGTCGTCCCGGTGTCCTTCGATACCCGCTGGCCCAGCCCGTTGTGCACGTAGCTTGCCGCCCCGCTGTCCAGCGACACGAAGCGGCCGCTGTCGTCGTAAGCATAGCTGTGCACGCCGTCTGACGTGACGTTGCCGGCCGCATCGAAGCTGTAGCTCTTCGCCACCGGGCCCGTACTCGCCAGCAGACGGTTGCTGTTGGTGCCAACCGTGTACGGCCAGGCGCTACCGTCCACTCCGAACGAGGTGCGGTTGCCGTTCGCGTCGTAGTCGAAGTCCTGACTGCCCGGCAGCGGCGCGATGCCGGCGTGCAGGAAGTCCTCCAGCCTGCCGAGCAGGTCGTAGCCGTAGCTGTCCGTATGGCGGCTGTCGCTGACGCTGGTCAGGTAGCCGGCCGGATCGTAGCCCAGCGTGCGGGGGTCGCTGGCCAGTGACTGGCTGGTCATGAGGCCGCGCATGTCGTAGGTACGGCTGTGGGTGCTGCCGTCGCCCCAGGTCCAGCCGCTGACCGCGCCGAACGGGTCGTAACTTGCGGCGCTCAGTACCGTCATCGCATCCACGCTGGCGCTCACAGGCCGGTAGGTATCGTGGCCGTAGCTGACGACCTTGCCTGACGGGTAGGTGATGGTGGACAGGCGGCCTTCGGCGTCATAGGCATAGCTGGTAGTCAGGGAGACGGCGCCGATCACTTGGGTCTTCTCGGTGGTCTCGCCGAACGGATTGTAGGACCAGTTCGTCTGACCGCTGCTATCGATAATGCGGGCAAGTCGCCCTATTCCGTTTACTCCGGTGTCGTAGACGTAGTCAATGGTTCCGCCACTGTCGAAGGTCACGAGGTCGATGCGGTTCAACGCATCATAGCCATAGGTCGTCTGCTTGCCGCGAGCGTCGGTCCTGGAGGTCAGATTGCCCGCGCTGTCATAAGCATAGGTTGTTGTACCTCTGTCCGGGCTGGTTTCCTGCAGCAAATTGCCCAGATCGTCGTGAACGTAGGTCGTGGTGGCGCCATTCGGTGCAGTCACGGAAACAAGATTGTCGTTTACGTCGTACGCATAGTCCGTTACTCCGAGCAGGGCATCGACCGTCTGTGTCAGCCTGCCCAGTACATCGTAAGAGTGCTCTGTGGTTGCAGCGTTGGCATCAGCAACTTCGGCGAGCTCACCCAACGCATCGAACAACGTATCTGTAGTAAAGCCGCCGCTCGTAATAGTGTCGACGTGGTTCTTGAGGTCATACGTGTAGTCGACGGCACGTTTCAAAACGCCCGATGGGTCGACTATTTCCTCCGACGTACGATTCCCTCTCGCGTCATAGCCGTACTCGATCTTGTTACCGAAATTGTCCGTCACCGACTCGAGGTCATGCGCCGCATCGTAGGCATAGATCAGTATCCGCCCATCGGGATAGGTCGCGGTCTGGAGCTGCCCGACGTTATCGTATGTTAAGCCCGTTACTCGCGCCGGCCCGACTGGCGGGTTGAGCGTTACGGACAGCAATCTTCCTCGCACGTCGTACGAATAGTTCGTCACGAGACCATTTGGATCTGTCATTTGCAGCAGTCGGCCGTGATCATCGTAAGCGTCATACGTACTTACGTGCCCGAGAGCGTTCGTCAACGTCTTCAACTGACCGCATTCGGAACCGGTCACGCAATCGTAGTAATCGAATACTGTTGTATCTGACGATCCCGGCAGCGGACCATCGATCGAGCCCACCTTTCCGGTTGCGTGATAAGTAAGAGCTGTTGTCGCCGACACGGAGACGCCGGAGGGCTCGTAGCCGGACACGGTGATGCTTGTTGGACGTTTGACAGAATCGAATACGGTGTTGATTTCCTTCTTGCCGGAGCTAAAGACGCTTGGCATCGAAATCTTGGTGTAACGGTAAATATAACCACCGGTCACCGGCGTATAATTCGTGGTCCTTGCGAGCGATGTTCCATACGCCTCGGTCTTCGCCGTCAGTTGCCGAGAATTGTAAGAGTACCGGGTAGTCGCCCCGCGCTCGTTCGTTTTTTCTACTGGCCGGTGTCGCATCCAGTCGGCGAAGGGCGTCGGGTAGCTCGTGGTCCTCGTCGTACCCGCCTCCGTGCGATTGATGATCTTTCTTGGCGCATCATCCACGCTCGAGAATTGATACAGGGTCGTGGAACCACCGGACTCAATCACCTCTGTCGTGGTTCCGGTGTAAGACAGGGTTATTCGGTCGCGGCCACCGGCGTGCTCGCTCAGGATCACGAGCCCGGCCGCGTCGTAGCCGTAAGTCGCAAATCGCTCGCCGTTCTCGTCAATAATGCCCGTGAGGTGAGTATCGAGATCAGCTGTCGCCGTCTCGTACAAGTAGTCGCGGAAACTACCGTCCTGGTAGGTGACGCGACTCAAGACCATTGAACCGGATGTGGCCGTTTGCTGGTAGGTATAGGAGATTTCGTTTCCTGCCGGGTCCACTAACTTCTCGATCATGCCGTCGAGGCCATAGACGATATCCAGTACATGACCGTACGGACCGGTCACGTAGTCTATCTTTCCCTCTGAATCGTAGGAGACATAAGTATCCAGGCCATCCCGGGACTGCACCCGGACCAGCCGCAGGTTGTCGTCATAGAACTCGATATGGCCATCCGGGTAGAACAACCAGTAATCATTGTCGGCCTTCTTCCACATCCACATTCCGGCGTCCGAATTCGAGCCAAACTTGTTGCTGCCGAGGTGGATCAGCGGCTCTGTGAATCCCGAGCCCGTCACCAAGGCAAGATTGGGATAATTATTGATCAGCCGACTCGAGTAGTTGTGCGTCCAACGTTCCCCGATGCGCGTATTCGTGTGGCGAATCGCCGAATGGTAGGTCCTCTTCCACTCCAGGCCCGGCCCCACGTAGTCCGTCGCTGATTCGATCTTGTCTCCTGTGGCTACATTGCAGGGATTTCCCCGACATTCGCCTGATGCAGTGACGGGCCGATAGAAGACCTTGCCCGAAGCACCCGAGGTGCAGGCCTGCGCGGTTTGGTTCGCATTTCGGGGCGCTTCGCAGAAAACGTTTCGCTCCCGCTCAAGATGGTGAGTTGCTTCATTCGTCAAACAAGTCTGTGTCGGCTCGTTGAAAGTGCCCCAATACATCTTGCCGTACTTGAATTCACGGTCGCTGACGCCGAGCTCGTCTTCAATTGAATGCCACATTTCGGGTTGGTCCGGCACCCATTGAGTGGTGCCGCACGGATTGTATGGGGCCGTGAAGTATTGTTCGTAGTCGGCTATGAGTTCTTCTTCAGTATCGTACCGCGCGAGTGTCCATTGCTGCTTGTATTCCCAGTCTCCCGTTTCTGGTGCTTGCGGTTTGATCACGTAGCTGTCAGCGATACTGCCAGCCTGTGTGAATGCCGCAGCCTTTTCCAGCTCGAAATGTGCAGTCGTAGTATCCCAAGCGAGCAGCGCATTTCGCGCTTCGGCGTACGATCCGTAGATGGTTGCCGTGTCTCTATCGTGCCAGAACTGGTTCAGTTCAACTGACGCCAGTAGCTTGGGTGATGCCAGCAGGCCGATCATTACTGCCGGAACAACCTGCAGAAAATGTTTCGTCGGTGCCCGAGAAATGCGTATGCGCAGCGTTGACACAAACAATTTGGATCCCCCGATTGATTGTTCTTATGGTTTGGCTAGCGGACCTGGCATGGTGACTGGCGACGCGATACCTGCCACGAAGTAAGCGGCACGAACGATCGCCACCCACGAGTCCTGTTTTCGATTGCCGGGCGAGCGGCACAGCATCGTAGTCCACTGTGGATAACATTGGAAGACCATGATTCAAAAAAGCTTGCGCGGACCGACGCAATAGCATGTGGCGTTGTCGGCTAAAGTACGCATTACATTCAGGGCTTAACCAAAGTACTCTCACGTTGTTGGTGTCGTTGCGCACCTTCTGTCGAGTCGGATCCAGTCCGGGAAGGGTTCGTTTCGGTCAATATACGTCTGTCTTCTTCGAAATAAGTTTTTGGGGGCGCCACCGTGTCATCCGTGAAAAGAGCCGCGGGCAGCATAGTTGACGACCTGCCTGAGCAGGCCACCTGGGACGATCTGATGTATGCGTTGTACGTCAGGCAGAAGATCGAAGCCGGCATCAGGGCTGCCGATGAAGGCCGCTCCGTGTCACACCAACGTATCAAAGTCAGGTTTGTTGCGCAGAAACACAAGTAGCAAACATCTAACCAGGTCTGGTCAAGACAGATTTCAGCAAGCTGTTCGTCTTCATGACCCGGGACGCACGCCGGTCCCGATAATTCACCGCAATCGGTATTTCGCAACTCGTTTCTGCGGCCGACAATTCCTTGTGCGAACTGCAACGGACGCGCTGTTATTCGGAATCCTGAGCCTGCATTGAAAACCGGGGCACTATCGATTACGCGAGGTCTTGCCGAACCACTCGATCAGAATGTCGCTTGGCGGGTATGGGGCATACAGGCGACCAGCACCCCCCTCGCACACCGGTTCCGGTCGCGCTGGCGCCCGGCACTTCCCGCCACGCATAATCAACGAAACCGAATTCACGACTAATACGGAGAACGCAGGATGGCGAACGAGGGCTACCACGAACCTGTCGAGGAACTGAGCGACGAGACCCGCGACATGCACCGCGCGATCATCTCGCTGATGGAAGAGCTGGAGGCGATCGACTGGTACCAGCAGCGGGTCGATGCCTGCAAGGACAAGGAGCTCGCCGAAATTCTCGCGCACAACCGCGACGAGGAGAAAGAGCACGCCGCGATGGTCCTCGAGTGGATCCGTCGCCGCGACCCGAAGCTCGACAAGGAACTGAAAGACTACCTGTTCACGGAAGGCGAGATCGGGCACCACCACGATCACGACTGAACGCCAGGAAAAGCTGTCGGGCCGGCTGGCTCGACACCGATAGGCAAAAAAGTGGCAGGTTTATTTATTCGCCGCAGGCTGAATAAATAAACTTGGCACCTGTTCCCCTAAGCCAGTACTTCGAGTCCTTTTTTTTCGACCAGGTTCAGGAGCTTCATCGAAGGGCCGTTAGGTCTCTTCTGGCCCTGCTCCCATTTCTGCACCGTCGATGCGCTGGTGTTCAGGTAGGCCGCAAATACCGCCTGGCTGGCGTTGCAGCGCGCGCGCAAACGACGGATCTGCGCCGCGCTCAGGTTCCTGACAGGCGGCAGGCAGAGCGCGTCGAACTCGCGCATTGTCTTCGCCGGCATCGCGCCGGCCTTGTGCAGGCCGCTGGCGGTTTCGTGCATCACGTGAATAATGTTGCGTGGCATCGTCTTTCACCTCGCAGGGAACCAGCTCGTTCGCCGGAACTGCTCGTCGTGCGCCCCTCGTTGTAGCCGAGTCTACACCCCCAGCCACGCCGCGATGCCCTTCGCGGCCTCGCGGCCCTCGAACACGGCCGTGACGACCAGGTCCGAGCCGCGGACCATGTCGCCGCCGGCGAAGACCTTCGGGTTGGTCGTCTGGTACGCGTAACGGCCGAGCTTGTCGATGCGCGTGCGGCCGTTGTCGTGCACGGCGATGCCGTGCTCCGCGAACCACTCCGGCGGGTCCGGGCGGAAGCCGAACGCGATTACGACCGCGTCCGCCGGCAGGATGTCCTCGGTGCCGGGCACCGGTTCCGGGCGGCGGCGGCCGTCCGGGCCCGGCTCGCCGAGGCGGGTCTCGATGACCTTGACGCCGGTGACCCGGTCGCTGCCGACGATCTCGAGCGGCTGGCGGTTGAACAGGAACTCGACGCCTTCCTCGCGGCTGTTCGCGACCTCGCGGCGCGAGCCCGGCATGTTCGCCTCGTCGCGGCGGTAGGCGCAGGTCACGGACTCGGCGCCCTGGCGGATCGCCGTGCGGTTGCAGTCCATGCCGGTGTCGCCGCCGCCCAGCACGACGACGCGCTGGCCGGCCAGGTCGACGAACGGGTACCCGCCGTCGCGGATCCCGAGCTGGCGGTCGACGTTGCCGATCAGGTACGGCAGCGCCTCGTGCACGCCATCCAGGTCCTCGCCCGGGAAGCCGCCGCGCACGTACTCGTAGGTGCCCATGCCGAGGAACACCGCGTCGAATTCCTTGAGCAGCGACCGGAAGCGGCGCTCGTCGACGCGCGTGCCGAGCTCGAAGGTCACGCCCATGCCCTCGAGGATCTCGCGGCGCGTGCGCACGACCTCCTTCTCGAGCTTGAACGGCGGGATGCCGAAGGTCAGCAGGCCGCCGATCTCGGCGTAGGCGTCGAACACGACCGAGCGGATACCGTTCCGCGCCAGCACGTCGGCACAGGCGAGGCCCGCCGGGCCGGCGCCGACGATCGCGACGCGCCGGCCGGTGTCGATGACCTGCGACATGTCCGGGCGCCAGCCCTGGCGCACGGCCTCGTCGGTGATGTATTTCTCGATCGAGCCGATCGTGACCGCGCCCAGCCCGTCGTTCAGCGTGCACGCGCCCTCGCACAGCCGGTCCTGCGGGCAGACGCGGCCGCAGATCTCCGGCAGCGAGTTCGTCTGGTGCGACAGCTCGGCCGCCTCGAACAGCCGGCCTTCCTCGACCAGCTTGAGCCAGTTCGGGATGTAGTTGTGCACCGGGCACTTCCACTCGCAGTACGGGTTGCCGCAGTCGAGGCAGCGCCCGGCCTGCGCGCCGGCATCGGCGCGGTCGTAGTGGCCGTAGATCTCGGAGTAGTGCTTGATGCGCACCTCGGCCGGCGCCTTCTCCGGGTCGCGCCGCGGCACCTCGAGGAACTGAAGGGGATGCTTCGCCATGGCTCAGGCCGCCTGCCGCAGCGATTCGATCAGCGTGCCGAGCTCCGCCGCCTTCGGCTTCACGACCCAGAACTTCGGCAGGTAGGTGCGGAAGTCCTCGAGGATCTCCTCGCCCCAGGCGCTGCCGGTGAGCGCGACGTGCTGCTCGATCAGCGTGCGCAGGTGGTGCAGGTGCGCCTCCATCGTCTCGGGCGTGATGCGGTGGATGTCGATCAGCTCGTGGTTGTAGCGGTCGACGAAGTCGCGGTCGAGGTCCAGCACGTAGGCGAAGCCGCCGGTCAGGCCCGCGCCGAAGTTGAGCCCGGAACGGCCGAGCACGACGACGACGCCGCCGGTCATGTACTCGCAGCAGTGGTCGCCCGCGCCCTCGACGACCGCGAGCGCGCCGGAGTTGCGCACGGCGAAGCGCTCGCCGGCCAGGCCCGCCGCGTACAGCTCGCCGCCGGTCGCGCCGTACAGGCAGGTGTTGCCCATGATGCTCGTGTCCTTCGCGACGTAGCGGTGGCCCGCGGGCGGCCGCAGCACGACCCGGCCGCCGGTCATGCCCTTGCCGACGTAGTCGTTCGCGTCGCCGACCAGCTCCAGGTTCAGCCCGTCGACGTTCCAGGCCGCGAAGCTCTGCCCGGCCGTGCCGTCCAGCCGGATCGCTAGCGGCGCGTCCGCCATGCCGTGGTTGCCGTGGCGGCGCGCGATCTCGCCCGCGATGCGCGCGCCGATCGTGCGGTTGTAGTTGCGGATGTCGAAGCGGAATTCCCCGCCGGACTTCGCCTCGATCGCCGGCAGCACCTCGGCCAGCATCGCCTCGGCCAGCTCGCCCTTGTCGAACGGCGCGTTGCGCGGCTCCGCGCACTGCCGCGGCGCGTCCGCGGCCAGCCCGCCATCCGACAGGATGCGGCTCAAGTCCAGCTGCCGCTGCCGCGGCGTGTCGCCGGCTTTCGCCTTGAGCTGCCCGACGCGCCCGATGATTTCTTCCAGCGAGCGCGCGCCGAGCGCGGCCAGGCGCTCGCGCACGTCCTCGGCGACGAAACGGAAGAAGTTAATCACCATGTCCGGCAGGCCGATGAAGTGCTGCGTGCGCAGCACGTTGTTCTGCGTCGCGACGCCGGTCGCGCAGTTGTTCAGGTGGCAGATGCGCAGGTACTTGCAGCCGAGCGCGACCATCGGCGCCGTGCCGAAGCCGAAGCTCTCGGCGCCGAGCATGGCCGCCTTGATCACGTCGAGCCCGGTCTTCAGCCCGCCGTCGGTCTGCAGGCGCACGCGCTGCCTGAGCCCGTTCGCGCGCAGCACCTGCTGCGTCTCGGAGAGTCCCAGCTCCCACGGGCTGCCGGCGTAGCGCACCGAGGTCAGCGGGCTCGCGCCGGTGCCGCCGTCGTAGCCCGAGATCGTGATCAGGTCGGCGTAGGCCTTGACCACGCCGGCCGCGATCGTGCCGACGCCCGGCTCGGCGACGAGTTTCACCGAGACCAGAGCCTGCGGGTTCACCTGCTTCAGGTCGAAGATCAGCTGCGCCAGGTCCTCGATCGAGTAGATGTCGTGGTGCGGCGGCGGCGAGATCAGGCCGACGCCCGGCTTCGCGTAGCGCAGCCGGGCGATCATGTCGTTGACCTTGTGGCCCGGCAGCTGGCCGCCCTCGCCCGGCTTCGCGCCCTGCGCGATCTTGATCTGCAGCACCTCGGCGTTGACCAGGTACTCTGCCGTGACGCCGAAGCGGCCGGAGGCGACCTGCTTGATCTTCGACATGCGCTCGGTGCGGTAGCGCGCCGGGTCCTCGCCGCCCTCGCCCGAGTTCGAGCGCGCGCCGAGCCGGTTCATCGCGATCGCGAGCGCCTCGTGCGCCTCCGGCGACAGCGCGCCCAGCGACATGCCGGCCGAGTCGAAGCGGCGCAGGATGTCGGCGACCGGCTCGACCTCGGCCAGCGGCACCGGCGGGCCCAGCGGTTCCAGGTCCATCAGGTCGCGCAGCGTCGCGACCGGGCGCTCGTCCACCAGCCGCGCGTAGTCGCGGTAGCGCTCCATCTCGCCCGAGCGCACGGCAGCCTGCAGCGTCGCGACGACCTCCGGGTTGTAGCAGTGGTACTCCCCGCCGTGCACGTACTTGAGCAGGCCGCCGGCGCCGAGCGGCGTGCGCGGCTCCCAGGCCGCGGCCGCGAGCTTTTGCTGGTCGTCGGCCAGGTCCGCGAACTTCGCGCCCTGCACCCGGCTCTGCGTGCCGCGGAAGCAGCGGCCGACGACCTCGTCGTGCAGGCCGACGATCTCGAACAGCTGCGCGCCGCGGTAGCTCGAGATCGACGAGATACCCATCTTCGACATGATCTTGAACAGGCCCTTGCGGATGCCGCGCCGGTACGCGCGGCCGAGCTGCTGCTGGCTGTCCACGGTGCCCTGCGCGGCGAGCGCGTGCAGGCTCTGGTAGACGAGGTAGGGATAGACCGCGGTCGCGCCGTAGCCGATCAGGCAGGCGACGTGGTGCGGGTCGCGCGCCGTGCCGGTCTCGACCAGCAGGTTCACGCGGCAGCGCTTGCCGCGCTCGATCAGCCGGTGGTGCACCGCGCCGGTCGCGAGCAGCGCGTGCACCGGCAGCAGGCCGGGCTTGAGATAGCGGTCGCTCAGCATGATCAGCAGCTTGCCGTCCGCGACCGCCTGCTCGGCCTCGGCGCAGATCGCGTCCAGCGATTGCTCCAGCGTTTCCGTCTCCGGCCGGTTCAGGTCGATGAACGCGTGCTCGTCGCCGAACATGTCGGGCCCGAGCAGCTGGCGCAGCTTGCGCTGCGACAGCACCGGCGAGTTCATGATCACCTGCTCCGCGTTCTGCGGGCCGATGTCGAACAGCGAGCTCTCGCGGCCGATGTTCGTCTGCAGCGACATGACGATGCGCTCGCGCAAGGAATCGATCGGCGGGTTCGTGACCTGCGCGAACTGCTGCCGGAAGTAGTCGAACAGCGGCCGCACCGTGCGCGACAGCACCGGCATCGGCGTGTCGTCGCCCATCGAGCCGACCGCCTCCTGCTCGGTCTTCGCCAGCACCGCGACGACGTCGGTCAGCTCCTCGCGGGTCAGGTTGAACATCTTCTGGTAGGTTGCGAGCGTCTCGGCGTTCATCGGCTCGGCGGCCATGTGCCGGTCGACCAGCTCGGAGTCGAGGTAGCGCACGCCCTGCTTCAGCCACTTCTTGTACGGCGCGCGCGCCTTCAGCAGGTCGTGGATGTCGTCGTTGCGCAGCAGCCGCCCCTCGCGCAGGTCAACGGCCAGCATCTCGCCGGGGCCGAGCCGGCCCTTCTCCTCGACGTCGTCGACGTCGTAGTCCCAGACGCCGATCTCGGACGCGATCGTGATGTGCCGGTCGCGCGTGATCACGTAGCGCGCGGGTCTGAGGCCGTTGCGGTCGAGGCAGCAGGCCGCGTAGCGGCCGTCGGTCAGCACGATGCCGGCCGGGCCGTCCCAGGGCTCCATGTGGCAGTCCCAGAACTCGTAGAACGCGCGCACGTCGGGGTCCATCGCGTCGACGTTGTGCCAGGCGGGCGGAATCAAAATGCGCATCGCCTGCAGCACGTCCATGCCGCCGGCGCGCAGCACTTCCAGCATGTTGTCGAGCGTCGAGGAATCGGAACCGGTCAGCGAGACGATGGGATAGAGCTCCGAGACCTCCTCGAGCTTGTCGGAGACGAAGTTGTCGGCGCGCGCCAGCGCCCAGTTGCGGTTGCCGGAGATCGTGTTGATCTCGCCGTTGTGCGCGAGGAAGCGGAACGGCTGCGCGAGCCGCCACTCCGGCAGCGTGTTGGTCGAGAAGCGCTGGTGGAACAGGCACACCGAGGTCTCGAGCCGCTCGTCGCGCAGGTCCGCGTAAAACTCCGGCAGCCGCGCCGGCATGATCATGCCCTTGTAGCTCAGCGTCACGCAGGACAGGCTCGCGATGTACGCGCTCGCGTCGGTGTCGGCCAGCCGGTTCTCGGCGCGCCGCCGCGCCATGAACAGCATCCGGTTGAAGGTCGCGCGCTGCATGCCCTCCGGCGCGTTGACGAACAGCTGCTCGATGCGCGGCAGCGTCTTCAGCGCCAGCTCGCCGAGCGCGGCCGGGTCGGTCGGCACGAGCCGCCAGCCGGCGGGCTCGAGCCCGCTGTCGCGCACGGCCGCCTCGATCAGCCGCCGGCTGTTCGCGGCCGTGGCCTCGTCCCGGCCGAGGAACACGGTGCCCGCGCCGAAGCGCTCGGCGAGCGCGATGTCGCATTCATTCGCGACCTCGCGCAGGAAGCGCTCCGGGAAACGGATCAGCAGGCCGCAGCCGTCGCCGGTCTTGCCGTCGGCCGCGACCGCGCCGCGGTGCGTCAGCCGCGCGAGCGCGCTGATCGCGGTGGCCAGCACGCGGTGACTCGGCTCGTCGTCGAGGTTCGCGATCAGGCCAAAGCCGCAGCTGTCGCGGTCGAGCGCGCGGTCGTACAGGCTGTTTGCTGAGCTATCGGCCATTGTCCAACCCGGGGGCGCAGCGCGGCCGCACCCCGTCATTGCGTTTGCTGGAGTGCGCCCGACAGCGTCGCGCCCGCGCGAGCCGGCGCTCGTTCGCAGGACGGTCTCGCGCTTGGTACTTCGGAAAGAAGGAAGGGCGCCCGCCGTTCGAGTATATGCGAGCGCGTTCGCGCAGTGCCAGCGGCGGCCGGGAACGGCGCTGTCAAATCAACGCGCGTTCGATTACGCGCGAAACTGCCCGCGTCAATGCACCACGATGGTGCCGGACTCGCTGAAACGCAGCGCCGGCGCGAACGGGATCGCGACGGCGAGGCTGCCGTGCAGCTCGTAGGCCAGCGGCCTGGCCGTGCCCTCGCGCAGCAGCGGCAACAGCGACGCGGCCGAGCGCACGAGGTCGAGCTCGACGCCGATCTCGAAGCGCTCGCTGCCGCGCGCCGGGATCGTGAAGCTCGCGCCGGTCGCGCCGGCGGCGAACTGCGTGTCCTCGAGCACGACCCGGTAGCGGACCTCTTTCACCGGCAGGGCCACCGCGTTCGGGTTCGCGACGTCGAAGGCCAGCCGGAAGCGCTGCTCGCTGAAGCTGAGCGACTCGAGCGCGATGCCGGTCAGCTCGACGGCGGGCGGCTCGAGGCGCGGCCCCTGGGTCGCGCAGCCGGCCGCGAGCAGCGCGGCGCAGAGCGTCACCGACGTACGTGCCATGATCTTCGTCATTGCAGATCCTCCCCGAGCCGGCCATAGCGGGCGGCCAGCAGCCGCCAGTCGCCGCCCTCGCGGCGCAGTTCGAATTCGAAGCGCCAGGCGTCGGCGCTGAAGCCCAGCAGGGCGTCGTTGGTCGCGGCCATCGCGACGGTCAGCAGGACCTCGGCCGCGCTGTCGCGGAACACGGACAGCTCGTCGACGTCGACCAGCAGGCCGACGGACTTCTGGCGCAGGAACAGGAGGCGCAGGCGCCGCGCGACGTCGTCGCGGTCGTAGCCGCGCGCGTCCGAGTAGTCGTCCGACACCAGCTCCAGCAGCGCATCCAGGTCGCGCGCCTCCGCGGCCTGCTCGGCCTGCGCGAGCCAGGCGCGCAGCGCCTCTTCGGGCGGCGCCGGCTCCGCGCCGCAGCCCGCAAGCAGCGCGGCAAGAACAAGGAGTGGCAGGCGAAGCGTCGGCATGGCGTTCCAGGTGCCCGGCTGGAGTCACCATGCATACGCGAATATGATGGCAGCGTAAAGGCGCGGACCGTGACGCAGTTCGTGGAATCCACCGCGCCGCCCGCGGGCGCGTTCTGAAGGTGTCGATATGCCGGTCAAGCTGCTGAGCGACAGCGTCAATGCGACGATCACGGACGAGGACCAGGCGCGCATCGACCGCATTCTCGGCTTCTGGTTCAAGGAGCGGAATCTCAGCGCGCCGCAGATCGACGCGCGCATGGACCAGTGGTTCGGCGAGGACAAGGTGTTCGATCACGAGATCGAGCAGCAGTTCGCCGGCGACATCGAGCAGGCCTCGGCCGGCAAGCTGATGCACTGGGCCGAGAGCCCGCGCGGGCGCCTCGCGCTGATCCTCGTGCTCGACCAGTTTCGCCGCAACGTCTACCGCGGCACGGCCGATGCGTTCAAGCTCGACAAGCTCGCGCTCAAGCTCTGCGTCGAGGGCGCGATGGCGAAGCAGGACGGCGAGCTCGAGCCGATCGAGCGCGTGTTCTTCTACATGCCGCTGCAGCACGCCGAGTCGCGCAAGGTGCAGGCGAAGTCCGTGGACGTGTACAACCGGCTGGCGCGGGCCGTGTCGGACACCTACCGGGAGACCTTCGAGACCGTGGCCCAGTTCGCCGAGCTGCACCGCGACATCGTCGAGCAGTTCGGCCGCTTCCCCCACCGCAACAAGCTGCTCGGCCGCGAAAACACCCCGGAGGAAGCGGAGTATCTGGCTGGGGACGAAGCGCCTGACTTCGGGCAGGGCTGACGTATCCAGACTCGACCCGGCGACGACTCGCCGGACTTCGGGCAAGGCTGACGTATCCCGGCTCGACCAGGAGACGACTCGCCGGACTTCGGACAAGGCTGACGTATCTCGGCTCGCCGACCCGGGGACGACGCGCCGACTCCGGACAAGGCGGGCTAGACCGCGAGTTCCCGCAGCGACACGCGTTGGTAGCGAATGCTCAGCATCACCGCCGCCACCGTCAGCCCGAGCACGAAGCCGCCCCAGATCCAGGCCGGCGGCGCGTTCAAAGGAATCGCCGCCGCGAAGGCCAGCGGGAAGCCCAGCGCCCAGTACGCGAACATGTTGATCAGCATCGGCGTGCGCGTGTCCTTGTAGCCGCGCAGCGCGCCGGCCGCGCCGATCTGGATGCCGTCGGCGACCTGGAAGATCGCGGCGATGAACAGCAGGCTGATCGCGATCGCCTGCACCGCCATGTCGCTCGTGTACAGGCTGACGACCGCGTCGCGGAATACCAGCAGGAATGTCGCCGACAGCGTCATGAACGCGCCGCACAGGACGATGCCGACGATGCCCGAGTAGCGCGCGGCGGACGCGTTCGCCGCGCCGAGCGCGTGGCCGACGCGGATCGTGATCGCCGAGCTCAGCGCGAGCGGCACCATGAAGGTCGTCGACGAGAAGTTCAGAGCGATCTGGTGGCCGGCCGTGATGTCGGCGCCGCGCGTGCCCATCAGGATCGACACGGCGGAGAACAGCCCCGCTTCGGCCGTGATCGTGATCGAGATGGGCCAGCCCAGCGTGACGATCTCGCGCAGCACCTCGGGGCGCAGCCTGCCAATGCGCGCGAAGATGTGGAACGGCCGGTAGCGCGGGTGCCAGGCGACGTAGCCGCCGAGCACGAGCATGATGACCCACATCGTCACGGCGCTCGCGACGCCGGCGCCGACCGCGCCCATGGCCGGCGCGCCGAGGTTGCCGAACATGAACACCCAGTTCAGGAACACGTTGCAGACGAGGGCGAGCAGCGAGGTGTACATGATCGGCCGCGTGTGGCCGATGCCCTCGGTCGTGAAGCGGAACGCGAGGAACGCGCAGATGGCCGGGGCGCCCCACATGATCGCGTGCACGTAACCGAGCGTCAGCGTGCGGAACTCCGCGTCGATGCGCAGCAACTCCAGCGCCCTGCCCGCGAAGACGCCGGCGAGCAGGATCAGCGCCGTGCCCATGATCAGCGCGAGCCACAGCCCGTGGCGGGTGTAGCGACCGATCCGGTCGTGGTCGCCGGCGCCGTAATGCCGGGCCGCGATCGGCGAGATCGCCATCATCAGGCCGAGCATCAGCGTGAAGCCCAGGAACCAGACGCTGCCGCCGACCGCAACCGCGGCCAGCGCCCGCGCGCCGAGGCGCCCGGCCATGACCGCGTCGGCGAACTGCATGCCGGCGATCGCCAGGTTGTTGACGATCAGGGGGCCGGCGATGCGCAGCAGCGCGCCGCTTTCCTGCCGCCAGTCGCTGCTCGGGGTGAAGGTGGTCATGGGCGTCGGCGGACTCTAGCACGCAGCCGCGCGAACGCGCCTGACGCTGCCCCGGCCTTGTTGTAAAGTGATCCGGCCAACCTGTCGGAGAACAACAATGCTGCACGACGGCCAGTCCCGGCGCGTCGCCGTGATCGGCGGCACCCGCATCCCCTTCTGCCGGTCGCACACGGCCTACGCGGAACACTCGAACCAGGACATGATGACGGCCACGCTGAAGGCGCTGGTGGACCGCTACGACCTGCGCCACCAGACGCTCGGCGACGTCGCGCTCGGCGCGGTCATCAAGCACTCGCGCGACTGGAACCTCGCGCGCGAGTGCACGATCAGCTCCGGGCTGTCGCTGCGCACGCCGGCCTACGACCTGCAGCGCGCCTGCGGCACCAGCATCGAGGCCTGCATCCAGGTCGGCAACAAGATCGCGCTCGGCCAGATCGACGCCGGCATCGGCGCCGGGGTCGACACGACCAGCGACGCGCCGATCGTCTACCCGGACGACTACCGGGGCATCCTGCTCGAGGCCTACCGCGCCCGCTCGCTCGGCGCGCGCCTGAAACCCTGGCTGAAGCTGCGGCCGCGGCACTTCAAGCCGGTGCTGCCGGGCGTGACCGAGCCGCGCACGAAGCTGTCGATGGGCCAGTCCACCGAGATCACGGCGAAGGAATGGGAGATCGCGCGCGAGGACCAGGACGCGCTCGCGCTGGCCAGCCACCAGAACGCGACCCACGCGTGGAAGTCCGGCTTCTTCGAGGACCTCGTCGTGCCCTACGCCGGCGCCGACGTCGACAACAACATCCGCCCGGACACGAGCATCGAGAAGCTGGCCGCGCTGAAGCCCGTGTTCGACCGCGGCGGCGAGGGCACGATGACCGCCGGCAACAGCACGCCGCTGACCGACGGCGCCGCGGCGGTGCTGCTGGCCTCCGAGGACTGGGCGAAGCAGAAGAACCTGCCGGTCGCGGCGTACCTGACGCACGCGCGCGCCGCGGCCGTCGACTTCATCAACGCAGAGGGCCTGCTGATGGCGCCGGCCTACGCGGTGTCCGAGATGCTCGACGCCGCGGGCCTGAGCCTGCAGGACTTCGACTTCTACGAGATCCACGAGGCCTTCGCCGCGCAGACGCTGGCGACGCTGAAAGCCTGGGAGTCGGAGAAGTTCTGCAAGGAGAAGCTCGGCCGCGACGCGCCGCTCGGCTCGATCGACCGCGCGAAGCTGAACGTCAACGGCGGCAGCATCGCGATCGGCCACCCGTTCGCGGCGACCGGCGCGCGCATCGTCGCGACGCTCGCGAAGCAGCTCGCGGAGAAGGGCTCGGGCCGCGGCCTGGTCTCGGTCTGCACCGCCGGCGGCATGGGCGTCACGGCCATCCTGGAAGCGGCCTGAGCGGCCGCCGGCCGCCGGCACGGGCATGGGGGATCTGGGCGGCATACTGGCGGCGATCAACGCGGTTCTCTGGAACGAGACCTGGCTGTTCGTCATCGCCGGCACCGGCGTGCTGTTCACGATCTGGTCCGGCTTCTGCCAGTACCGCGCGCTGACGCACGGGCCGCGCGTCGTGCGCGGCGTTTACGACGACCCGAACGACCCCGGCGCGATCAACCACTTCCAGGCGCTGTCCGCCGCGCTGTCCGGCACGGTCGGGCTCGGCAACATCGGCGGCGTCGCGCTCGCGATCGCGCTCGGCGGGCCCGGCGCGATCTTCTGGATGTGGGTCGTCGGCATCCTCGGCATGGCGATCAAGATGACCGAGGTCACGCTGTCGATGCTCTACCGCAACACCGACGACCCGGACAACCCGCACGGCGGGCCGATGTGGGTCGCCGACCGCGCGCTCGCGAAGATGCGCCCGGAGCTCGCGTGGCTCGGCAAGCTGCTCGCCGTCGTCTTCTCGATCTGCGTGATGCTGTCGGCCTCGACCGGCGGCAACATGTTCCAGGCCTGGAACGTCGCCGACGTGACCGGCCAGTACTTCGGCGTGCCGGGCTGGGCGAGCGGCGTCCTGCTGACGGCCGTCGTCGCCGCCGTGCTGCTCGGCGGCATCCGCCGCATAGGCCGGGTGACCGGCCTGCTGGTGCCCGGCATGGTGTACTTCTACATCGTCGCCGGCATCTGGGTGCTGGCCGCGAACGCCGGCGAGATCCCGTCGCTGCTGGTGCTGATCGTCACCTCCGCGTTCACGCCGACCGAGGCCAGCGGCGCGTTCGTCGGCGGCACGGTTGCCTCGGCCTTCCTGTTCGGCATGAAGCGCGCGATCTTCTCGAACGAGGCCGGCCAGGGCTCGTCGGCGATCGCGCACTCCGCCGCGAAGACCGACGAGCCGGTGCGCGAGGGCCTGGTCGCCGGGCTGGAACCGTTCATCGACACGATCGTCGTCTGCACCTTCACGGCGCTGATCATCCTGTCGACCGGCATCTGGGACCGCGCGCCGGACGTGGCCTTCGAGGCGCCACCCGCGGTCAGCCGGGCCGAGGCCGGCTGGCAGTTCGCCGCGACGCCGCTTGCAGGCAACGACTGGCGCGAGGGCGAGCCGGTCATGATGGTCGTCTCGGCCGGGCCGAACGCGGCGAGCGGCGACAGCCTGCACCGGCTGCCGGGCTTCGTGCGCGCGAGCGGCGCGGGCTACGTCGCCGAATGGAACGCCTTCCCGGGCGAGGTCGAGCCGCGCCCGCGCGACGCCGGCCTGTACCGCGACTACGTCGGCGCGACGCTGACCGCGAAGGCCTTCGACTCGGTGACGCCGGGGCTCGGGCAATGGCTGATCACGATCGGCTCCTGGCTGTTCGCCGTCTCGACGATCATCGCCTGGGGCTATTACGGCGAGCAGGGCGCGGTGTACATCGCCGGCGAGCGCGGCGCGCTGCCCTGGCGCTGGTTCTACTGCGCGCTGACGCTGGTCGCGACGCTAGGCCACATCACGACCAGCACGGACCTCGACAACCTGACCGGCATCGGCCTCGGCGCGATCATCTACGCGAACCTGCCGATCCTGTGGATCTTCGGCTACCAGGCGATGCGCGCGTACCGCGACTACCTGGCTCGGCTGAAATCGGGGCGCATGGGCCCGGACCACCCGCCGCCGTCGATCGACGACCTGCTGTCCGGCCGCGACGTGCGCTGAGCGCGGCGGGTACCGCCTGCTCCTGCGGCCGCGCAGGCCGTCAACAGCCGTTGCGTGCCGCTCGCGCGGCTGGACCCGCAGCGCCGGCGCTTGGGCACGTTCGCGTCCCGTGCCGGACTTCGCTTATTCCTCCGGCGGTGGCTGCGCGTGCCGGCGCGCGGCGCGGCGCAGCTTGTCGACCGCGCCCTCGATCTGCTCGCGCGCCTGCCCGGACAGGTGGCCGTGGCGGTACTCGTCGACGACGAAGGACTCGACGCGCGTGACCAGCCGCTCGATGTCGTCGCCGTCGCCGGGCGCGCTGCCGTCGGCCTCGCGATCCAGCGCGCCGAACAGGTTGATCCAGCGCTCGCTGTCCCGGCCGAGGCGCAACAGCTTGTAGAAGTCGGCGCCGCCGTCGCCGCGCAGCAGCCCGATCGCGCCCGCGACCAGCGAGGCCGGCACCAGCAGCAGGTCGCGGAAGCCGTCGACGATCAGTTTCACCTGCAGCACGGCGACGTCGCGCAGCACGGTCGCGCGCGACGGCGGATCCGGGGCATCGGGTGTGTCGGTGCCATCGGCAGGATCGAGAGCATCAGGGGCGTCGGGGGTCGCGTTCATCGCTCGCAGTCTCCGGTGATTGCGCGGCACGCCGCTTTCTGTAGCGCGGTCGTCGGGCTTTTAGTATTGTCGCTCAATAACTTGCGTGATCGTAAAGGAATCGTCCGGGAATGCCGCGTTTTGAGTCGAAGCCGCGCTACGCGCACGGCACGCCGGAGTCGCTCGGTGTGCTGCTGGTCAACCTCGGCACGCCCGCGGCGCCGACGACCGCCGCCGTGCGCCGCTACCTGGCGCAGTTCCTGTCCGATCCGCGCGTCGTCGAGCTGCCGCGGCCGCTGTGGTGGCTGATCCTGCACGGCGTCATCCTGCGCATCCGCCCGCGGCGCTCGGCCGAAGCCTACAGCAAGATCTGGACCGAGCAGGGCTCGCCGCTGCTGCTGCACTGCCGCGACATCGCGAGCGCCGTCGGGGGCCAGCTCGAGTCGCGGCTCTCGGGCCCCGTGCACGTCGCGCTCGGCATGTCCTACGGCGAGCCGTCGATCGCCTCTGCGCTCGACGAGCTGCACGCGCAGCACGCGCGGCGCATCGTCGTCCTGCCGCTCTACCCGCAGTACTCGAACACGACCACCGGCTCGGTGTTCGCCGACGTGACGCAGGCGCTGGCGCGGCGCCGCTGGGTGCCGGAGCTGCGCTTCATCAACCACTACCACGACGCGTCCGGCTACGTCGCCGCGCTGGCCGCGAGCCTGCGCGACTTCCGCGACCGCGAGGGCGCGGGCCAGCGGCTGCTGTTCTCGTTCCACGGCCTGCCGCGGCGCATGCTCGAGGACGGCGATCCCTACCACTGCCAGTGCCAGAAGACCGCGCGGCTCGTGGCCGAGGCGCTCGAGCTGCCGGACGACGCCTGGGCCGTCAGCTTCCAGTCGCGGGTCGGCCGCGAGCCCTGGCTGCAGCCGTACACGGACGAGCTGCTGGAGTCCTGGGGTCGCGACGGTCTCGGCGACATCGACGTCGTCTGTCCCGGCTTTTCCGCCGACTGCCTCGAGACGCTGGAAGAGATCGCGATGCAGAACGCGGAACTCTACGCCGAGGCGGGCGGCGGCAAGCTGCGCTACGTGCCGGCGCTGAACGCGCGCGACGACCACGTCGCGTTCCTGAGCCGGCTGGTCGTCAAGCACGTCGCCGGCTGGCCGGAGTCCTCGCCGGACTGGAGCGCGGCGGCGGTCGCGGACGAGAACGATCGCAGCCTGCGTCGCGCCCGCGCGATGGGCGCGGAGAACTGAGGTGCTCGGCCGCTGGCTCGAATTCAGCGTACACACCCCCGACATCCTCGAGTCCTTGTCGTTCTACAAGGCGCTCGGCTTCACCGAGCTCGCGACCGGCGACGTCTGGTCGCACGGCTACGCGGTGGTCAGCGACGGCGACCTCGCGATCGGCCTGCACGCCCGCAACTTCGACTCGCCCACGCTGACCTTCGTGCAGCCGGACCTCGGGCCGCACGCGCGCTCGATGGCCGACCACGGCTTCGAGTTCTCGTTCATGAAGCTCGACGAGGACGTGTTCAACGAGCTGCGCTTCGACGACCGCGACGGCAACGTCATCGCGATGCTCGAGGCGCGCACGTTCTCGCTGCCGCCGGAAGGCACCGGCAACTCGCTGTGCGGCTTCTTTTTCGAGCTGACCCTGCCGGCCCGCGACGCGCTGCGCGCCGGCCGCTTCTGGGCGCCGCTCGCGCCGCAGGTCGAGCGCCTGCGCGAGGAACCGACGACGCACATGCGCTTCGACGCCGGCGGCATCCCGCTCGGCCTGTCCGAGTCGATCGCGCTCGACCGGCCCGCGCTGTGCTTCAAGTGCGTCGAACGCGATCGCCTGGAGGCGGCGGTCGAGCGTTACGGCCTGCGCACGCAGGCCTACCCCGGCTTCGAGGGCGCGTTCGCGGTGCTGGCCGCGCCGGAGGGCACGCGGCTGTACCTGTTCGACGAGGATTTCCTCGGCGAGCCTTACGTCGTCGTCGAGGAAGAGGCGCCGGCCTGACAGACCGGGCTGCCTGAAGCCCGGCGAGCAGCAAATTTCCTTATCGAGGTCAGCCTGAACCCCGCAGGTCCGGTTGGTGCAGCACGCATCGAGCAGCAGCAACGACGGTTTGCGCCCGGCGCTGACGTGAACTTCAGATCTGCCGGCAAAGCCCGGCGAGCAGCGACTCCGCGCGCCCGAGGTAACCCGTGCCGAACAGGTTCAGGTGGTTCAGCACGTGGTAGAGCTGGTACAGCGGCAGCCGCGCGTCGGCGCCGGCTGCGAGCGGCCACTCCTGTTCGTAGGCCGCGTAGAAGTCGCGCGTGAAGCCGCCGAACAGCCGGGTCATCGCGAGGTCGGTCTCGCGGTCGCCGTAGTAGGTCGCCGGGTCGAACATGACCGGCTCGCCCGCGCAGACCGCCCAGTTGCCGCCCCACAGGTCGCCGTGCAGCAGCGAGGGCTGCGGCGAGTAATCCTCGAACCAGTGCGCGAGCCCCGCGCAGACCCGCTCGGCGTCGTGCTGGAGCCGGCCGCGGTAACCGTTCGCGGCCGCGAGCTCGAGCTGGTGGCCGAGGCGCTGCCCGCGCCAGAACTCCAGCCAGTCGTCCGTCTTTGCATTCGGCTGCGGCGTGCGGCCGATCGTGTTGTCGCGCTGCCAGCCGAAGGCGTCCGCGGTATGCCGGTGCAGTCTCGCGAGCGCGCGACCGAAGGCACGGTTGGCGGCGGCATCGGCCGGGCCCAGCTCGAGCCACTCGAGCGCGAGGAACGCGCGGCCACCGGCGGTGTCGGCGACCAGGGGCCGCGGCACGCGCACTTCGCCCGCGCTCGCGAGCTCGAGCAGCGCGTCGCGCTCGGCCGTGAACATGTCGAGTTCCGATTCGGGGCCGGTCTTCAGGAACACGGTGCCGTCCTCGGTCGGCAGTCGGAACGCCGCGCTGATGTCGACGCCCGCCTGCGCGCTGAGCGGCCCGGCCGGGCGCAGGCCGGCGTCGCGCAGGGCGTCGATGAGTGGTCCGTCGCCCGCCACGGCCTCAGAGCAGGTCGGCGACGCGCTCGGCCTGGCGCCTCAGCGCGGTGCCGAAGTCCGCGCTGTCGAACAGCGCGTTGATTGCGCCGAGTTTCGGTTTCTGCGGCTTCAGGCCGCAGGCCGGCTGCTCGACCGCCACGTCGCAGGCGATGCCGGTCAGCTGCCGCGCCAGCATCGCGGCCTCGCGGTGGGTGTCGAGCTTCGCGCCGAGCGTCTTCGCGCCGCGCACCTTCACCTTGTGCACGCTGTCGAGGTTCGCGTAGATCGCCTCGAGCGTGCCGAAGTGCTGCAGCAGCGCGGCGGCGGTCTTCTTGCCGACGCCGGGCACGCCGGGGATGTTGTCGACCGTGTCGCCGGTCAGCGCGAGGAAGTCCGCGATCTGCTCCGGCCAGACGCCGAACACTTCCGGGATCTGGTCGTAGCGCAGCTGGCCGCGGCCGGCGAAGTCCCAGTACACGTCCGTCTTCGACACGAGCTGCGCGAGGTCCTTGTCGCGGCTGACGATCGTCGAGGGCACGCCCTGCTCGCGGCCGCGCATGACCAGCGAGCCGATCAGGTCGTCGGCCTCGTACTCGGAATGTGCGCACTCGACGAGGCCGATTGCGCGCGTGAACTCGCGGCACAGATTGAACTGCCGCTCGAGCTCCGGCGGCGCCGGCTCGCGGTTCGCCTTGTACGCCGGGTAGATCTCGTTGCGGAACGAGGTCGTCAGGCTCTCGTCGAACAGCACCGCGACCTGCTCCGGGCGCACGCGCTCGAGAAAATCGCCGAGAAAGCGGCAGTAGCCGTAGAACGCGTTGACCGGGTTGCCGTCGCCGTCGCGCATGTCGTCCGGCATCGAGAACCAGGCGCGGAAGACGTAGACGCTCGCATCGATGAGGTATTGCATGGGCGGATTATAGGTGTGGTGGGGGGTGATTTGGTGTTGTGGTGCGTTTTTGCGGTGTGGGTACGTGAATTCGGCGTCGAAGCGTTGCTGGCGGAGCTGGTGGTGCCGTTGTGGGGGCTTTGGAATCCGGGTTGGGCGCTGCAGGCATGATCGAAGTTGGTGGAGCCGAATTCGTGTGCGGTGGAAACGGGGTTGCGACGGCGTGGTCGTGTGGGACTCGGTGGAGCCGAGATCGGGGGCGGTGGAACCGCAATCCCGGCTGGCGGAGCCGGGTGGCTCGAACAGCATTGTTCGTGGTGCGCGGGCTTCGCTTGTGCTGCGTGGAAACGCTGGCGGGCTTCCGGGCCGGCACAGCGGGTAAGCCTTCGGACCTCCAATTTCGGAGTCGGCCCGAAGGCTTACCCGCTGCACCGGCCCTGGTGCTTGCTTCGACTCCACTGCGTACTCCGGAATGCCGGGTGTGTGCGCCACTGGATTTCAGAGAGTGGTTCCGAGAATGCGGATGCGTCCTGGCACGTGGCGCATGCGATGCCACCGATGCGGAAACGCGATCGCGTGCCGCGAGCGCAGCTCCACGCTCCGGATACAACCTGGCGCCGTCACCGGCAAGGGCGGGCCCGTGCGCCGGGAGAGGTCCCGGGCCGACTCCGAAATTGGAGGTCCGGGGCCTCTCCCGGCGCGCGGGTCCGCCAACCCCGATCGTGGTTTCACGCGGCAGAACCATTCCGCGTCACGAAAAACCACTCCGGCGCAACCCCACAGCCGCAAAACTACGCTGGGCCCTGCCGGCCGGCGTATTACTCGAATCGTGGTACCACTTCGTCCGGAATGACCACCACCCCTGGTTTTTGGGGTAGGCGGTGGTGGCTGAGAGTTAGTGCGGCTCGTCGAAGATCGTCGTGCCTTCGGTCAGGTGGTCGGTCAGGCGGCGGTGCAGCGGGCTGGAGCGCGGGATATGCGCGAGCAGGTACTGCATCTGGTCGGCGAGGACGCGGCGACCCTTTAGATAGATGTATTCCGCGTAGGTCGGCGTGAACGGGACCGCGATGAGCTGCATGTGCGCCTGTTCCGGCGTGCGGCCGCCCTTGTGGTTGTTGCAGCGACGGCAGGCGGTGGCGACGTTGTTCCAGACGTCGTGGCCGCCCTGCGACAGCGGGGTGATGTGGTCGCGGGTCAGGTCGCGGGTCGGGAAGCGCAGCGCGCAGTACAGGCAGAGGTTCGCGTCGCGCTTGAACAGGGTGCGGTTGTTGAGCGGCGGCGTGTACTGCTCGTGGACGTAGGCGTGGCCCTGGCTGGTGCCGTAGGTGGCGATGATGGAGCTGACGTCGATGGTCGAGCGCCGGCCGGTCAGCGCGCAGCTGCCGCCGCAGACCGTGTACAGGCGCGTTCCGCAGGCGTAGGCGACCTGCTCGGTGTGATACAGGCGCACCGCTTCGCGATAGTCGATCCACTCGAGAGGCATGCCGGACACGTCCGTTCGCAGGACCTGCTGGGAGATGTCCGACGCAGCGCCGTTAAGCATCCGTCCCAACCTCTTTCTATAAGCCACCCGGGGCTTGCGGCTAGTGTGCAGCAGCCTGCGGGAAAAACCAACGATTTCGCGCACGGTTTGCGAATATCTGCTGCCGTGGCATTATGCCCGGCGCATCATTACCTTCGGATGACCGCCGTCCTGACCCGCCGATTCAGAACCGATACCGGCACGGCCGGCACCGCGTCGTCCGCTGATTCCATGCGACGGAGACCGTGACAATGCCGCTTACCGTTGGCGTGCTGAAGGAAACGCAGGAAGGCGAAACCCGGGTCGCCCTGACCCCCGAGATCACCGGAAAACTGAAGAAACTGGGCGTCGAGGTCGTCATCGAGCGCGACGCGGGCCGCGGCTCGCAGCTGCTCGACGAGGCTTACGAGGGCGTCCGCTTCGGCGACGCGGGCGAGGTGCTCGCGAACGCGGACCTGCTGTTCACGGTGCAGCCGCCGCCCGCCGACACGGTGGGTAAGCTGAAGGACGGCGCGCTGGTGGCTGGCATCCTGCAGGGTCACCTTAACCGCGACCTGGTCGGCAAGCTCACCGAGCAGAAGCGCACCAGTTTCGCGATGGAGCTGATCCCGCGCATCTCGCGTGCGCAGAGCATGGACGTGCTCTCCTCGCAGGCGGCGACGGCCGGCTACCACGCGGTGCTGATCGGCGCGATCACGCTCGACAAGTTCTTCCCGATGCTGACGACCGCGGCCGGCACGATCCGCCCGGCGCAGGTGCTGGTGATCGGCGCCGGCGTCGCGGGGCTGCAGGCGATCGCGACGGCGAAGCGGCTGGGCGCGATCGTGAAAGCCTACGACGTGCGCGCTGCGACGAAGGAGCAGGTGCAGTCGCTCGGCGCGAAGTTCGTCGAGACCGGCGTCTCGGCCGAGGGCGAAGGCGGCTACGCGCGCGAGCTGACGGACGAGGAGAAGGCGCAGCAGCAGGAGGCGCTGGACAAGGAGATCGCGGCCTCCGACGTCGTCGTGACCACGGCGGCGATCCCGGGACGGGCGGCGCCGCGCATCATCTCGAAGGCGGCGGTCGAGGCGATGAAACCGGGCGCGGTGATCGTCGACATCGCCGCCGAGACCGGCGGCAACTGCGAGCTGACGAAGGCCGGCGAGACGGTGCTGCACCAGGATGTCAAGATCGTCGGGCCGACGAACCTGCCGGCGCGGGTCGGCCGGCACGCGAGCGAGATGTACGCCCGCAACCTGTTCAACTTCATCTCGCCGGCCATCAAGGACGGCGAGCTCGAGATCGACTGGGAGGACGAGGTGTTCGCGAAATCCGCGCTGACGCGTGACGGCGAGATCGTGCACGGCCCGACGAAGGAAAGCATCGAGGGAGGCGCCGACTGATGATCGACGGATTCATAGCGCTGTACATCTTCATGCTGGCGGCCTTCGTCGGCCACGAGGTGATCGGGCGGGTGCCGGTGATCCTGCACACGCCGCTGATGTCCGGCTCCAACTTCGTGCACGGCATCGTGCTGGTCGGCGCGATGGTCGCGCTCGGCCGGGCAGACACGACGCTGGAGCTGGTGATCGGATTCGTCGGCGTCGTGCTGGCGGCGGGCAACGCGGTCGGCGGCTACGTGGTCACGGAGCGCATGCTCGAGATGTTCAAGAGCAGCAAGGAGGAGAAGAAATGATCGAGACCTTCTCCGCCCGCGGGCTCATCGAGGCGAGCTATTTCATCGCCGCCATCCTGTTCATCTTCGGCCTGAAGCGCATGAGCTCGCCAAAGACCGCGCGCGGCGGCATCATCTGGGCCGGCGCGGGCATGGTCGTGGCGACGCTGATCACGTTCCTGTACCCGGGCATGGGCAACTACGGCCTGATGCTGGTCGCGATCGCGGTCGGCGGCATCGCCGCCTGGTGGAGCGGCAAGCGGGTCGCGATGACCGAC
Source organism: uncultured Woeseia sp. (assembly GCA_937925605.1). GTDB lineage: Bacteria > Pseudomonadota > Gammaproteobacteria > Steroidobacterales > Woeseiaceae > Woeseia. The sequence continues at coordinate 33,406 of CALALV010000169.1, read as the reverse complement.
ATGCCGCAGATGATCGCGCTGTACAACGGCATGGGCGGCGGCGCGGCGGCGGCGATCGCCGCGGTGGAGCTGTTCAGCGGCGAGGACCACGGGCTGACGTTCGCGGTGCTGGCGGCGCTGGGCGGGCTGATCGGTGCCGTGTCGTTCTCGGGCAGCCTTATCGCGTTCGCGAAGCTGCAGGGGCTGATGAAGAAGACCGTGCGCTTCGGCGGCCAGCAGATCGTGAATCTGCTGCTGCTGGCCGCGACGGTGGTGCTCGGCGGCTGGATCGTCGCGACGCACGGCAGCCTCGAGACGGTGACGGTGTTCTTCCTGCTGGCGCTGCTGCTCGGCATCACGATGACGCTGCCGATCGGAGGCGCGGACATGCCGGTCGTGATCTCGCTGTACAACGCGCTGACCGGACTCGCGGTCGCGTTCGAGGGCTTCGTGCTGCAGAACGCGGCAATGATCATCGCCGGCACCGTGGTCGGCGCGGCCGGTACGCTGCTGACGCAGCTGATGGCGAAGGCGATGAACCGCTCGCTCGCGAACGTGCTGTTCGCCGGCTTCGGCGACGTCGCGGCCGAGGCGGCGGAAGGCCCGCAGGGCAGCATGAAGCCGATCGACGCGAACGACGTCGGCGTCATGATGGCGTTCGCGAACAAGGTGCTGATCGTGCCGGGCTACGGCATGGCCGTGGCGCAGGCGCAGCACAAGGTGTGGGAACTGGCGCAGCTGCTGATCGATCGCGGCGTGGACGTGAAGTTCGCGATCCACCCGGTGGCCGGGCGCATGCCGGGACACATGAACGTGCTGCTGGCCGAGGCCGGGGTGCCGTACGACATCATCTTCGACGAGAACGAGATCAACCCCGAGTTTCCGCAGGCGGACGTTGCGCTGATCATCGGTGCGAACGACGTCGTGAACCCGGTGGCGCGGACGGATCCGTCGAGCCCGATTTACGGCATGCCGATCCTGAATGCGGACAAGGCGAAGAATGTCGTCGTCGTGAAACGTGGCCAGGGCACCGGGTTCTCGGGGATCGAGAATGCGCTGTTCTTTTTGGATAACACGCGGATGTTGTATGGGGATGGGCAGAAGATGGCTTCGGAGTTGATTGCTTCGGTGAAGGCCTTGTAAGCAACGATTCGAGTGGATCAGAAGAAGCCGGCCATTGGCCGGCTTTTTTTATGGCGTGGTTAGCGATGTTGCGGCGCAAAATATCGCCGTCACTGTATCTGCAAGGAATTTGCCGACGGGCGTATACTGATCAGGAGCCTACGAGCGATAACAATTACAATGATTGCAAACACGCTTGGTTTCGTCCTTGCAGAATCGCTCGCTACTCTTGGTTAGGGCTCCCGAGACTCGATGCCAGATTTTAGCCGCAAAGTTGAGTTCGAATTGCTCCGTGCATTCGTGAGAAGAATGGAGGCAGAGGGTGCGAATCGAAACCTGATTCGCTTGGATATAGATAAGCCATTGGCTGAACAAGTCTCTGCAGAACTTGGAGAAGTTGTCCTGGTTGAAGAGCTGCGGCAAGCAGCAGATCGCTGCCTAGCCAATGAGTGGTTAGAACATCGAGTAATGGCCGGAAAGTATGGCCAGCTTGGATTAACGACCGAAGGGTTTGGTGTGGTTCGATCGCGACAGCGTAAAGAGCAGCAACTAGCTGACCGCTCCAAGCTGCAGGTAATGTCTGACTATATTGTCGACCATAGAGGGCTCTTCATTGCCTTGGGTGCTGGTATCGGTTTGACCGGCCTACTTCTAAAACTATTTTTCGAGTAAGTGATGATCAAAGACAATTACCAGGTCGCGCTCAAGTGCCTATTCTGTAAATCGGATTTGACCGGCCCGGAGGATGCTGAGTTTGAGTCGGGTGACCTCATAAAATGCAATGAGTGCGGAGAGGAAAATGATTTTGACAGCGTACTCGAAGTGGCAAAGGAAAAAGGCCTAGAACAGGTAACTGCCGATGTAGAGGCGGAATTAGAAAACTCCCTAGGAAAACTTCTTAGTAAGAAGCCCTAACAATGCGCTGCACCCGTCCCTTGACTCAGCCCGCCCTGCGCTGCCGCTCCAGGCCGTCTGCGTCAAGCGCGGGTGAGCTTGGACGTTAGACGCGCTTTAACGCCGTGCAAGATGCAGACATTCGACCCACACCGCGCTGTCATTCCCATCTTGCGTGCGACCAAGGCGCCAACGATCTCAGAGCTTCTGGGTACAGGGTTCTATACTAGAGTTGGTGGCAAGCTTCGCGTCGTTACGGCAAAACATGTGTTTGAGGACAACCCCCTAAAGGCCAATGAGTCGTATGCGTATGCATTTAAAGAAGGAAATGAAATTAAGATCTCGACAATATCGGAGCTTAACTTATTCAAGAACTGTGATGTGGCCTTCTTTGATCCTCGAGAGAACCACGACGCGGTACCACTACCGTTCGCAGAGACTCTGCCACCTTTGAACAGGGACATTATTTGCTACGAATACAGCAATACGAGAATCGAACGCCAGTCATCTGGAGGAGTCCATGTTTCGCTGCAACCATTCGCGCATAGAGGGAATGTAATGCAGTTCATCGAGTCTGAACTTCCTCCGTATGTATCATCACCATGCCTCGTCGTCTCCTTCGCGGCCCTTCGGGGTGCGAGCGGTGCGCCAGTAATTAGCAATACGGACAAAAAGAATTTTTATGTCGCCGGCATGATCGTGGCAAACATGGGCCGGCACCTTATGCCCGCGCAAATTGAGAAGTACTCTTCAGCGGACGGTGGTACAGAGCAAGTGTCTTATTATCTACCTCTTGGACTAGCAATCAATGGTCGCGTCCTCAGATCAGAATTGAGAACAATTGGTGAGATTGAGTATGTCGCATAGTGCGTCTAACAATGCGCTGCATCCGCCACTTGGCCCAGCCCGTCTTGCGCTGCCGCTCCAGTCGGCCTGCGCTAAGTGCGAGGTAGCGCAGGCGTTAGGCAGATATAGATACGCCTGAGGATCCGGGAGTGCAAACAGAGCAGGTACAGCGGACGGGCAGCGATTGCAAATCATCAACGAATTCGCGAGAGATCGTTCAACAGTGTTTTGATAGAGTAATAGAGGTTTACAAAGCACGCCTTACGGTTGCTCTATTTCTTGGATTGGCTACGGTAACCCTTACCGGCTATGCCCTCCAAAATAAACAGTTCTACATCTTCTATCTTGCAGCAGTAATTCCGCAACTTTCTTTAGTACTAGATCTGGCGCTGAAGCACTATCTTGCCGCACCATTTCTCTACAAAGCGTTTACGACAGATTTTCAAGCTGCAGAATATAATTCAGAGATTCTTCTTTTTCTTGAGTTTCCGCTGAAGAGCCCGTCGCAGTTTGCTTCTGTTTTTGACCAACCCACGGAGGCCAAGCGGCAAGAGAGTTTTCGAAGGCTTTATGTTTGGCGGTCCATAATTCCAAGACTGCTATTGTTTGGTATCGCCAGCGGCGTAGAGATTGGCTTGGCTACTCTATTGCCGGATTCTGCGACAAATCTGCCTAACAATGCGCTGCACCAACCACTTGACCCAGTCCACCTTGCGCTGCCGCTCCAAGCGGTCTGCGTCAAGTTCGTGTGAGCACATACGTTAGGCTGCAGCAGAAGCATTGGGCGTGCGCTGGCGCTGATCTGCCCGCGAGATGACTGAATGACTGAGCCAGATGCCAATCGCCGGATGATGACGTTTCACGTTCCCGAAGATCAGAATATTCTGATCTTGATCGGAATGATCTCGCTCCGGCACAGTCACCTTGACTACATTTTAAGAATGACAGTCAAGACGTTGGCTGACACTACGATCAATGAAGCGCTGGACGCCACGAGATATCAAGGTTCGTCGCAACTCCGGCGAAGAATTTTGAAACTAGCGCGGCAGCGTCTCGGAGAGGGGCAAGCGTTGGTTAAGCTCGAGGCCTTAATAGGCCGCTGCGATCGGGCTACTGAAAAGCGAAACAGGCTGATCCATAATATTTGGGCGAAGGAGCCGGACGGCGAGCCTCTTGTTCGGAACGAGAACCACGAATGGGAGCCAACGCCTGGAGTCGCAGTTCTCGATAGATTGGCCGACGAGCTGCTAACGATAACTCAGGAACTAAATAAGGCGCGATTAGATGGTTTTCTACATGAAGCCCTTCATACTCGCAGTAAATCGTAACGGCCAACATTTCTTGCGGTGCAGGCTAATAACACGCTCCACCCGTCCCTTGACCCAGCCCGCTTTGCACCGCCGCTCCGAGCGGTCTCCGTCAAGAGCCCGTGATCTTGGACGTTAAGCAGCGGTGAAGCTTCTCGCAGTTTTCGACAGTGAGGTCTCCGCTACAGAGGCAAGCCACAAGCTTGAACAAGCCGGAGTGGCTTCCTACATTTCATTCAAGCGCCTACAGCTGATTCCGATCACAAGTGGCGGTACGCGGCAGTTCGGCCTTTGGGTGCTCTTGGACAGTCAGATTCAAGATGCAGAAGCTGTCCTGCGGAACCCTGATCATAAGGTTAGAAACCAACTTTCGGGCGCTGAAATAGAGGAGCTTCGACAGAGCATTCGAAATTCTGGACATGCCCCGGCATTGCGCGCGTTAATGCCATTCCTGATTGCAGCGATCACTGTTGCGATAGTTGCGTATTTTTTAGTCAACTCATGAAGGCCGCCTGACAATGCGCTGCACATGCATTGAATCCTTTTCCGCTTTTGGGGTCGCGGCAGGCGGCCGGAGTCCAAAACGTTGCATCGCCGAATACCCACTTGCGGACCGCATAACTATGAATAGATCAATCGCGAACGTAACGAAACGATCGTGCCTGTCCAATCGGTCATCCTGAGAAGCTCAGCTAGCGCACGAGAACAATAACGATAGGGGTGATGCAGTGAGCAACGTCACTTTCTTCTGGGCCGAGCTGAAGCGCCGCCGGGTGATCAGAGTCGCGGCCGCCTACGCCGCAGTCGGGATCGCCGTCGGCTCCGCAGCCGAGTTGTTCCTCGACAACCTGGGAGCACCTGCCTGGTTGCTGCCGACCGTGCTGTTCCTGATCATCCTGGGCTTGCCGGTCGCTCTGGTGCTGGCATGGGCATACGAGCGCACGCCCGAGGGCGTCGTGCGCGATGCCGGCGCGGCAGCCGTCGACGAGGCGTCCGGTTCAGCTTCGGTGACGACTACCGAGTCTGCACACCGCGCCGATCCCAAGGCGGTCGCCGTGCTGCCGTTCGCCAACATGAGCGACGATGCGGAGAACGAGTTCTTCGCCGACGGCGTGGCCGAGGACATCCTCATGCGACTGTCGCAGGTCGCGGAGCTGCACGTCATTTCCCGTACCTCGGCGATGGTTTACAAGGGCACGCGAAAGCCCATTTCCGAAATCGGACGCGAGCTGGGTGTCGGCAGCATCCTCGAAGGCAGCGTCAGGCGAGCCGGGGGCCGCGTGCGGGTCGTGGCCCAGCTGATCGAGACGACCACCGACCGGCACCTGTGGGCCGAGACCTTCGACCGGGACCTGGCCGACATCTTTGCCGTGCAGTCGGAGATAGCCGAGCAGATCGCCAAGGCCTTACACGCGCGCCTCGCACCCGAGCAGCTGAGCCGCTTCAGGCGCGGACCGACGCTGAACCTCAAGGCCTACGAACTGTTCCTGCGCGGCCGCTCGGCGGCGCTGGCACTGAGAACGGAGAACGTGGCCGAAGGCATCGACCACCTCGAGGCCGCCCTCAGGCTGGACCCCGGGTTCGCGGAAGCCGCGGCCATGCTCGCCTGGGTGCACGGCGCGGCGACCTATTACGCGACCAGCGAGGCCAGGCAGGGCTTCCAGCGCGCGCTCGAACTCGCAGAGCAGGCACTGCAGATGAATCCCGAGCTGCCGCGGGCGTTGACCGCCCGGGGGTTTGCGAAATACCAGCTGTATGACTGGCAAGCCGCCGAGAAAGACCTGCGACGCGCCATCGAGCTCGACCCGAACTCCTCCGACAGCCAGATGATGCTCGGGCACTTCCTCATCTTGTCGAGCCGGTTTTCGGAAGCGGCCGTCGTGCTGGATACCGCGAGGACGCTGGCGCCGCAGGAACCGCTGCCCAGCATGCACTATTCGATCGCGACGTTTTTCAGCGGCAAGCAGGAGGAGGGCCTGCGCGCCATCCAGGCGGCGATCGACATCAACCCGGACTATTACGAGACCCCGATGGTGCGCGGCTGGTTCCTGGTCGAGCGGGGACAGTTCGACGAAGGGCTCGAGGCGCTGGAAGCCGGCGTGACCCTGTCCGACCGACACCCCTACCAGGTCGGTTTCCTGGCGGTTGCGCTGACGCTTGCCGGGCAGGAAAGCCGCGCCCGGCAGCTGGCCGAAGAAATTGACGTCGAACACCCGCAAGCCGGGCGAACCGGCCCGGCGTTCGCCGCGGTGGTCCGGGGGGACCTGGACCAGGCGGCAGGCGAGCTGGAATCGTTGGCCGAGGCTCGCCATCCGCTGGTCCTGTGGATTACAAAAGTGCCCTGGGTTGACCGCATCCTCGAAGGCAACGCCAGGTATCGGGCCCTCAAACAGCGGATCTGGCCGGGCTGAATCCGAACCATGATCCTCCGCCGCCTCACCCAGCACATCCGCGCCCAGAACTGGACGGCCGTCGCCATCGATTTCGTGATCGTCGTCGTGGGTGTGTATCTCGGCATCCAGATCGGCAACTGGAACGCGGAGCGGCTCGAACAGCAGCGGCGGGAACAGATCGTCGGCGCGCTCGGGGCCAACCTCGGCGACGCGCTCGCCGTGCAGAAACGCTTCGTCGCCGAGATCGATGCCGGGCTGGCGGCGTGGGAGGCCGCGTATGCCCGCGGCGAGCGGCCGGTGCCGTTCACCTACCGCATCGAGGGCTCGGACATGGCGCCCGACACGTGGTCGACGCTCGAACAAGTGGGCGTGGCCGACCTGTTCGACCCGGCGACGCTGTTCGACCTGACCTACTACTACTCTGAGCTCGAGGGCATCGGGCGGAAGTACGTCCGCTACGTGACCTTCGTCGAGAACGAGGTGCTACCGGGCGAGATCGCCGGGCCCGAGACTTTCTACGACGCGGAAGGCCGGCTGCTTCCGCGCTTCCGGGCCAACCTCGACCGCCTGCGCGAATACCGGCGCGACACCGCGGTGATGACGAGATGGGCCGAGTGCCTCGTCTATCGGCTGGGCGCGGAACGGACGTTCGAGGAGAACTGCCGACGTGCCGACTACCGGCTGGACGGGATGCCGGCGCAGGAACCGTAATGTCTGCGGTATGCCTGCCTGTATGCACGGCATGCAAGTGCTGCCCTGGCGGGCTGGGGGCGAAAGTGAGCGGGCGCATTGCGCCAAACGGAAACAGGCCCGAGCGGCAAACCGAAAACAACAACAGGAAAAGGAGTTCGCGTGGGAGTTCTGGAATTCATACAGGTTATGGTGGCGATCATCCTCGGCCTCGGGATCGCCGAGCTGCTGAGAGGCTTCGCGGACTTCCTGCGTCCGAACAGGAGAAAGGTCAGCCCGCTGCTCCTGGCCATTTCCGCGTGGCTGCTGCTGCTGCACGTCCAGATGTGGTGGGCAGGCTGGAGACTGGCCGGCGTCGAGTCCTGGCACTTCTACGATCTGCTCCTGTACCTGGCCTTGCCGATCGTGCTGTTCCTGCTGGCGCGGCTCGTGTTTCCGAACGACGCGGATTCGCAGGACCTGGCCGCCTACTACCCGAGCGTGTCGTCCAGGATCTGGTACCTGGCCGGCGCGTTCTTCGCGTTCGCGCTGCCGTTCAACGTGGTGCTGCTCGAGGTCCCGTTGTGGTCTGCCGGGCCCATTAGCCAGATCGCGCTCTTTTGCTACGCGATGGTCTGCGCCAACACCGCGAACCCGGTCGTTCACTACGTTGGCGTCGCGGGGCTTTTTTCGCAGTCGCTGTGGAGGGGCATATCCTCGGTCGTCGGCGCATGACGTGCGGGCGCTGACCAAGCGCCGTACCGGCCGCCCGGGTCCGTCCGGCCGCCGGAGACGGCGATGCGTCGAGTGGGAGGCCAACCAGCGACGCCGCTGTGAACGATGGCGCAGCGAGTGGCGCCGTCGCTGCGAAACTGGCAGACCGAGTGGGAGCAGCGCTGCAGCCGGTGGCGGACGGTCACGGAGCGACGCTGCGACCGCTGGGAGGAAGAGCGCAGCCGTGCATGCGATAGCTGGATCATCATCTTCCGCTGGCTGTGCGTAGCCTGGACCTGGGTGACGACGCCGGTCTGCAGGGCCTGGTCCTGGATCACGTCGTCGGTCTGCGACGCATTGATCTGGGTCTCTACCCAGGTCTGCCGTGCCTGGATGTGGATCAGCACCCTCGAGTGCGATCTGTGGGTCATCGTCACGACGTTCAGGCGTGTTTCCATGCGATATCGGCTGCCCGACCGACGACAGGTCGCTGGAGCAAGAGCTCCATGATGTTGTGTCGGTCATTGCGTTTCCAGGGTTTGAAATGGCAGTCATATTCTGGGGTAGCCATTTTCTTCGCTTGGCAGAGTGAAAACGATTCGGGCAGTATTCACTGATTACAGCGGCAGTGTCGGTGGTCTTGCTCGTAGCGTTGGTTCAATCGGCGGCTTCGCGAATTGGAACCGGTCTGTACTAGAGGCTTTTCCTGGCCGTCCTGTTCCTGTGGTTGGGCATACTGGCGATTCAGCTCATGAGGTCCCGGCACACCGGCGGAGCCGCCGCCTGGCAATGCGCTGCATCCGCCGGTTGACCCAACCGGCTTCGCGTTGCCGCTCCAGGCGACCTGCATTGAGTGTGCCTGGATATGGTCGTTAGGCGGCAGGCGATGGCAGCGCCGACGACGGCCCTTGCCACCCGAAGCAGAACATCGAAGCAGACCGCGGGCAACAAACCGCTATAAACTCGGAATGGAACACGGTCTTCACATTCTAGTCACCAGGATCGATTGTGCGTCAGATCACTTCCCTATTCGCACACAAAGTTATCGCCCAGGCTCACGATAGCCTCGGCAAACGTTCATTGCTTCGATCCGTCGGCATCGATCCCGATGCACCGATCGATCCAGGCCTCATGGTCGCGGAGGCTGACTATTACGACCTGTTTGCGACTGTTGCGCGCGGAGAGCCCACGGGTTGCGACTTGCCGCTCAGGGTCGGAGCGACGATGCGCAGCGAGGACTATGGTTCATTCGGATTGGCCTGGAAGTCCGCGCTTGACCTGCTTGGCTCGTACCAACGTGCCGAGCGGTATGCGCGCGTCTTGACGAGCGTTGCGACTTACCAGGTCTGTAAGTCGGCGCACGGGGTCCTCATGCAGCTACACCGGGATGGCGACAGGGCAATGCTCGGGCTTCGGCTGTCGAACGAAGCGACGATCGCAAGCATCACAGCCATCAGCAAGGAAGTGTCGACCGGCCGGTTCCAGGCCAGTGCGATCTATTTCAAGCATCCGGAGCCAGCGACGACTTCTGAACACGAAGAGCACTTCGGTTGCCCTGTTCACTTCGACACGGATATGGACGCGCTGCTGGTGCCGCACGACCTCATGCGAGTTCCGAACAAGGTTGGTGATTCCGCTATCGTGAAGTTCTTCGACAGGCGACTGGATACCAAGTTGTCGAAGCTCGACAACGACGCTTCTCTCGAGCATCGAGTGCGAATGCAGGTTTCCCGGGCACTCAGCCAGGGCGTGCCGGCGCTGTCCGAAATCGCTTCGCAGCTCGGCATGAGTGCGCGCACCTTGCAGCGTCGCTTGTCGGAGCGGGGCAACTCGTTCCAGTCGGTCGTCGATGAATGTCGCCGGGAACTCGCGGAGCGACTGCTCAAGGACACAAGCTATCCACTGGCCGAGGTCTCGTTCCTGACCGGCTTTTCCGAGCAAAGTGCATTCAATCGCGCGTTCAAGCGTTGGGCGGGGCAGACTCCCAGGTCGTTCCGGATCGAGGCGCGGCCTACAGCCGACTAGGCCGGCAGTTGGCGCACGAGGTCAAGAGAACGTCGCGAGGCGTCAAGAACGAGCGCAGACGGAATTGCATGATTGGCTTGCATATCAACCTGTTACGGGGAGCAAGCCATGACATCCAAGACGATCAAGGACCCTGAAGACGGCGGCACGGTACTGGTACTGGGCGCGACGGGGAAAACCGGCCGGCGCATCGTCGCCAGGCTCGAAGCCAGGGGCGTTCCAGTGCGTCGTGGCTCGCGGTCTGCGACGCCGTCTTTCGACTGGAACAACGAGGCTACCTGGGACGACTGCCTCGACGCTGTCGATGCCGCCTATATCAACTACGCGCCGGATCTTGCAATGCCGGGGGCGACGGACTCCATCCAGGCCTTCGTAGAGAAAGCCAGGCGGCACGGGGCCAAGCGCCTGGTACTGTTGTCCGGTCGAGGCGAGGAGGAGGCGCAGGCTTGTGAGCGCATCGTCCAGGTCAGCGGCATGGAGTGGACAATCGTTCGCGCCAGCTGGTTCAACCAGAATTTCTCGGAAGGCGCGTTTGTCGAAATGGTGCGGGCTGGCCGGATCACGCTGCCTGACGTCGATACGCCGGAGCCGTTCGTCGATGCCGATGACGTTGCCGAAGTTGCGGCTGTCGCACTGACGGAACCGGGCCATGTCGGCGAAATCTACGAGGTGACCGGCCCGCGCTTGTTGACCCTTGCCGACGTCGCGAGCGAGATATCTAGAGCAGCAGGTCGCGAGGTTCGTTATGCGCCTGTTCCTCATGTGGACTTCGTGGATGGCATTATGCAGGCCGGTGCGCCCCGGGATGTCGTCTGGATGCTCGATTACCTCTTTGCAACTGTCCTGGACGGGCGTAATGCCCATTTGAGCGACGGCGTTCAGCGCGCACTCGGCAGACCGCCCGGGGATTTCGCTGCGTTCGCAAAAAAGGCTGCGGCGACAGACGCATGGAGGGCTACCGCATGAGCACCCTTACCCAGGTACTGGCCGTCACAGCGCTGACGGGTTGTGGCCTGATCGGCGGTGTCTTCTTTGCATTCTCGAGCTTTGTTATGAAGGCGCTTTCCAGGCTACCGTCATCCGAGGGCATCGCCGCGATGCAATCGATCAATGTCGTCGTGCTGAACCGTTCGTTTCTGGGCGTCTTTACCGGGACGGCGGTTATTTCGCTGCTTCTTGCCGTGCTCTCGCTTTTTCGCTGGGGTTCCCCGGCGGCGGTATGGTTTCTTTGCGCAGGCCTGCTGTACGTCGTCGGGACGTTCCTGGTAACGATCGCTGGAAACGTCCCCCTGAATGACCGCCTGGCTGCCGTGTCGGCATCAGACCCGGGCGCGGCCCCGACCTGGGACCATTATCTCGAGCGCTGGACCCTTTTGAATACTGTCCGTGCCGCTGCAGCGATCGTTGCGGCGCTGTTCTTCTCGCTCGGCCTGATCGGAGGAGCTCATGCCTGACACCAACGAAACGACAGTCCGTCGGTTTGTAGACGAAGTAATCAACGATGGGAACTATTCCGTCTTGCACGAGTTGGTACACGCAGACTATGTTTATCGAAGTCCTGGCACCGAACTGCGTGGACAAGCGGCCCTGGCGGAGCTCTTCAACGCCTACCGAAGCGGACTCCCGGATCTCAACGTGTCCGTCGACGACATGATCGTGGCCGGAGACAAAGTCGTAATCTCGATCACCCTTTGCGGCACCCATACGGGCGACCTGATGGGTATTCCGGCGACCGGCAGACCGGTAAAGGTGCATGGCATGGTGCTGAGCCGACTCGAGCACGGCAAGATTGCTGAAGAGTGGGAGATACTGGACATGCTCGGCATGTTCCAGCAGCTCGGCGTCGAGTCGCTGGAGGCACACTGACTCATGCCAGAGGCCCGGAGTCCATGCACGGCGTTTGCTGCAACGACTGCATTCCTGTGCTTGTGCGCCGGTCAAGCTGCCCGGGCTGACTTGCAGACGAAGGTCGAAGAGGCACTCGCTGAAGAGGGCCTGACCGGCATCGCCTGGGCACTTATCGAAGAATCTGGCGAGGCAATCCTCGGGGCAGCCGGACTGAAGGACTATCGCAGCGAAGCGCCTTTTACTACCAGCACGCGCTTTCACGTGGGTTCACTTGCCAAGAGCCTGCTGGCTACCGGCGTGCTCGCGCTGGCGTCCGAAGGGCGGATAGATCTTGATGCGCCGGCGGTTCGCTACCTGCCGCGCCTTGCATTCGACAACTCCTGGGCGGGGTCTTCCCAAGTCACTGTCCGGCACCTTCTGGATCACACGTCCGGCCTGAATGATGCGCATTTGTGGCACTTGTTCAGCAAGCGCGCGCATCCGGACCTGCCCCTGATCAGCGCGTTTCCCGAACCGGCGATACAGCTACACGTTCGTTCAGAGCCCGGCACACGATTCAGCTATTCGAACATGGGCTATACCTTGGTCGGGATGGTTGTCGAGGCGGTTGTCGGCCAACGTTACGAGGCCTACCTGGATGAACAGGTTCTCGAACCCCTGGGGATGCACAACAGCACCTTTGCGTTTACGACGCAGGAAGGCGAGAGGGCCGATCCGATGCTGGCATGGGGGCACGTCGACGACGGAACACGATACGCGGCAAGCCCGGTTTTCCTCAGGCCCGCGGGGCAGTTCACGACGACGGCTGCCGATCTGGCCCGGTACGCGGAGTTCCTGCTGGGTGAAGGCGGCGTGGACGGTCGGGCTCTTGTTGACGGTGCGCTGATGCTGTCTCGAGGAAAAGCCTTCGGAACAGACGCCGCGAAAGCAGGGCTTATCGCAGGCTACGCGCTCGGCATGGGCCGTCGGGATCGCCATGGCGTGGTGGGGGTCTGTCACGGCGGAAACACCGTCGGCTTCGTCGCAATGCTGTGTGTCTTTCCGGATGAGAACAAGGCGTTTGCCTACGGCGTCAACACGGACAGCGAAACCGCGGACTATGGCCGCCTCGATCGCCTGTTCATTGAAGCACTGGACATTTCAAGAGCGCAGGCACCGCCGACCGCAGATCCGGCCTCCGATATGTCGAGTTGGCAGGGCCAATACGTTCCAAGCCCGAATCGATTTCAAACGTTCGAGTACATCGACACTATTTTCAATGCTATAGCGATTTCAGCCAGCGGTGCCTCGCTCACCCTGACGCCGTGGCTGGCCGACGCTCGCTCCTTGCGGCCCGTGAGCGATCGCCTCTTCTCGGCCAGCGATCGAACGACGACGTCTCACGTCTTCACCAGGGGCAATGAGGGTGAGTACCTGCTGAGCGATGGTTTCCAGACGTTCGAGAAAGTCCCTGCGGCCTACCTGCTGGCACATCGGGCCAGCCTCCTGCTGGGCTTGGCCGGGCTGGCCTGGATACTGGTCGCAGGGACCGCTTCGCTGTTGCGATGGCGTCCCGGGACGATTCGGCGGCCCTTGGTCCCGGCTTTCGTTGCTTCTGTCCTGCTCTTCGTTCCGATTCCTTTCTTCCTGACGCAGTCATTCATGTCTCTTGGCGATTTCACGCTCGCCAGCGCCTTGCTCGCGGTCGGAACGCTGTTTCTCCCTGTTGGTATGTTCTTGACGGTCTTGCTTACCGGGAAATGGCGGCGGAAATCGCCGGTGAACGTGCTGCACGGGTTGGCGGCGGCCTTTGTTCTCCAGTGGTGTATGGTGCTTATGGCAGCCAATTTACTGCCATTGACGCTTTGGAGATAGCTTTGCGTCAGTATCTGCCGCTGTACATAGCCGGGCCGATCGTGCTGTTCCTGCTGGCGCGGCTCGCGTTTACGAACGACGCGGACTCGCAGGACCTGGCCGCCTGGTACCCGAGCGTGTCGTCGACGATCTGGTACCTCGCAGGAGCGTTCTTCGCGTTCGCGCTCCCGTTCAACGTGGTGCTGCTCGATGTCCCGTTGGTGTCTGCCGGGCCGATCAGCCAGATCGCACTCTTCTGCTACGCGATGATCTGCGCCAACACCGCGAACCCGGTCGTTCACTACGTTGGCGTCGCGGGGCTTTTTCTGCAATCACTGTGGAGAGGAATCTCCTCGGTCGTCGGCGCATGACGTGCGGGCGCTGACCGGCGCCGGGCCGATTTCGCCCGAGACAACCTGCGCCACCGCAACTATGCGCACGTGGACACTTGTCGACAATCCAGCCAGTTTTGCCCGTAGCGCCGTGACGTCATCCCGGCCAACCTGGGTCAATGAAAGTGCGGGAGGTTCTTCGACTGCTGAACCAGCACGGCTGGGTTGTGCAACGAACTCGCGGCAGGCACCGGCAGCTCAGGCACCCGTCGAAGCCCGGCACCGTTACCGTTGCAGGCAAGCCGGGAGTCGGGATGCCGCCAGGTACGCTGAACAGCATTCTCAAGCAGGCTGGTCTAAAATGAGGCCCATGCAATACCTGGTCATCGTGGAAGAAAGCGAGCGCGGCTTCGGCGCCTACGTGCCGGACCTGCCGGGCTGTGTCGCAGCAGCCGAGACTCGCCGGGAAGTCGTAGCACTCATCCAGGAGGCCATCGAGTTTCATATCGACGGGTTGAGAAAAGCAGGCGATCCGGTTCCCGCCCCGCGTTCGCGGGGTGAACTCGTCGACGTGCGTGCTGCCTGACAGGCGCCGTTCGCGCTCATCCGGGCGTCGGGTCGCTATGTTCCAGACTGCGCACCCGACTTTCGATGTACATACAATAGTCGCGATCTGCGAGTCAGCTTTTACTCCCGTTTGTGTCGACGGTGAGCCGGCTCACGTAACCTGCTACGAGCGTTACAGGTTCGGAACGCCTCTCAGCGGGTAACCCTCCTTGCGCGCCCGAGCATTCGAATCGCGATGAAATTGGGACCGCCCCGTCGAAAGAGATGAGCCAGAGGAGATACCGATGAACAAGACACGGTCAATGCTCTGTATTGCCGCAGCCCTGCTGCTGGCCGCATGCACGCAGGACACGGTTGACATCGCTGCCGAAAAAGAACGCCTGATGCAGCTCAGCAGGGACTGGTCGGCCATCGTCAACTCGGGCGACATTGACGCGATCGTGGCTCACTGGGACGACGACGCCGTGATGCTCCCCCCGGACTCGCCGATCATCGAAGGCAAGGAAGCCATACGCAGCTACGTGCAGGCGGCGTCGGCCATACCGGGTTTCCGGATTAGCTGGGAGCCGGAAAGCGCCTTCGTTGCCGAGGCCGAGGACATGGCCTACATGATCGAGCGCAACGAGATCACCATTAACGACGAGAACGGCGAGCCGGTCACGCTGCGCGGAAAAGTGGTCACCGTCTGGAAGAAAGACGCCGCCGGCGCGTCGAATAAAGAAAGACTCAACGAGCAATGGGCCCGTGCATCTGCGGCCTGCCTGGCTGATGCGTGCGCAGAAAACGCGTAACCTGTGCGCATCCGTTCCGGCAGATCAGGAGCTGTGCAATGAATACCGAGAAGCTGAACAGCTGGCTCACCCTGGTTGCAAACTTCGGCGTCCTGCTTGGAATCGCGTTGCTCGTGTATGAGCTCCGGCAGACTCAACACCTTGCAGAAACCGACTCGATGGTGGGGCGACTCGAACAGATGCAGGTCGCACAGACGGCGATGGCCCTGTCTGACTCGTTGCCGGAAATCCGGGTCAAAGCTCAAACGGAGGGAATTGAAACCCTGACGGCCCTGGAGCTTTACAGGCTGCGAATGTGGGAACTCTCTGTGATAAACAGAATGAGGAGTCAGTACATCCTGTACAAGCGAGGTTACCTGGACGAAAGGACAGCACGGGGGTTCATCAATACGGCAGTCCGCTGGCTTCCCTATTGGGAGTCTCTCGGCTTCGAGTTCGAACCGATCGAAGATACATTCGAAAAGGCGGTCCTGCAGACTGCTGGCAGGGAGTAGCGCGCTTCCCGGCAGCCACGTGCAACCGTCGCCCGCCGTCCGGTTTCTTAGCGCGCCGGGAGTCGACCTAAGCAGGTCCGGCATAATCCGGATCGCTAGTGATCCGACGCGGGTACTCGCGAGGAAACCCGGGACATGAGTCAAACGAAAATCTGCCTTCTCGTCGCCCTGGCGCTTTGCCTTTGCTCGCCGGAGACGGCGCAGCCCGACGAGGCCGGCGCCGAGTCCGCAATAGCCGATCTGGCCTGTCCGCCGGATCCCGCCCTGGGCGCCGAGGCGGCCGCAAGGCGATTTCTGTACGCGTTCTCCCGGCTCGATCAGGATTGCTTCAACCGGATGTGGACCGACGACGCGACGGCCTTCCTGCCGAGGGTCTTCGGCACGTTCGGGCCCGGCCGGCTGGACGGCCGCGAGGAAATCCTCGCCGCGTTCAACGTGTTCTTCCGCGGCCGCGAAGCTTCGGGACGCGGCGTGCTGCGCATAGACCCGCAGTCGCTCACCGTCGACGAGCATGGCGACGTGGCCATCGTAAGCTTCGTCCTGGGGCCTGCGCTCAACAACCGTCGCACCTTCGTCTTCAGGCGTGCAGACGATGGCTGGCGCGTATGGCATCACCACGCCTCCCGGGTGGGTCACGATGACGCGACCCGGGAGGCGGAAGGGCAGTAGCGCATCGCCGGGCTGACGCCCGCATGCGCCGGTGGCGCCTCAGCGCCGGTTCATCGCGCTCAGTGACGCCCGGATTCCCTCGAGCTTCCGGCACACGCCCTGGTGATTGCGCCACATGTCGAGATGGGTGTCCGCCGCCTCGATGAAGACGTTCTTCAAGCTTCGATTGGCAACGAGTTCCTCGAACACGTACCTGACGCGAATGCTGTCTTCGAATCCCGTGGCCGGACCCTCTGTGTACGCGGGCATCTCGAAGTCGTCCGGAAGCTCCAGATCCACCGCCTCGGCAACTTCGGCAACCGCCGCGCCCAGGGAATTGCGGTATTCGTGGTCCCAGTTGCGGACGCCGTCAATCCAGACCGGCAGTTCGGCAACTCGATTGCGGAGCTCCGCGTTGTCCAGGTCTTTCAGCAGGCCGGTGGCGATCATTTCCGCAGCGACCGACGTCGAGTACGGACCGCCGGTGACATAGCCGACCCTCGTCAGCCCGGCTTCGAACGCCTCGACGTCCTCGTCGTCCAGCCGGCCGTCGTTCAGGACCCGCGCGACCGTCAGTACCGATTGCGCATGCTGCGCCTGGACGGGGATTATCTGCTCGCAGTATTGCAGGTTCCCGGCCGTCTCTTCGGCCAGCCGGTTCAGTGCCGCGTCCAGGTTGCGGCTCCGCTGGCGGTCCTCGCGCCACTCGTCTACCTGGAAGGCAATCAGGATGCCGAATACCACCACGAGCAGCTCGACGCCGTAGGAAGCGAGCTTGTCCCTGGTCAGAATCGCCATCGGCAGTACTCCCTCGATCGGCACTCAGGCCGTGCGCTCGCGCTGATGCGCAGGCACGGATATTCTTGTTCGAAGCGACCTTGCGGCACGTCGTGTTGCACCGACCATTGAAGCAGTCGTGATCGCCACGTCGGTGCCGGTGCCCATCGCGATGCCGTGGTCGGGCTCAGGCAGCCGCGGCGGCCTCGCCACCCGACTGCAACTCCCGCTCGATCGCCTCGGCATCCGCCGCTGAAATGCCCAGCGACTCGCGCAGGTGCGCGAGCAGCTTGCGCTCCTTCGCCGAGATGCCGTGCTTGCTCAGCGCATCGATCACGGCGGCTTCGTAGACCTGCAGCTTGCGGAACGCGGCGTACTCCGGCGTGTTCCTCGTGTTCGGCATGGCCGTGCTCGCGATGCGCTCGGCGAACTGCTGCAGCGGCGTCAGGAAGAAGATGACCACCGCCGCGGCGAGCAGCCCCGCCAGGTTGCCGAACTCGGCCGACAGAAACGTGCTGACGCCTTCCGAGACCAGGAAGATGAACGCGACGATCAGCGCGGCCAGCGTCGATTGCTTGATGGTCCAGCGAATGCGCAGGTCGATGTCGAACAGGTGGGCGCGCAGCACGCCGTAGGCGATCAGCGGCACGGCGAGCAGCGTGCCGAGCGCGTATACGAACTTGACTCCCCAGAACAGGCCGGACTCGGGGCTCATGTTGCCGCTTGCGATCATGTAGAACGAGGCGCCGTAGGTGAACCCCCAGCAGAGGTCGCGGATGCCGAAGGCGCTTGCGAACACGCCGGCACGCGTCCTGGCGATCCCGGGCCTGGCCTTACGCCATGCGTCGATCGAGGCGATCAATGCGTACCCGAACAGCAGCATGAGCGTGACGTACAGCAAGGCGCTGCCGAGCGTCGACTCCCAGAGCGCCCTCGTCACCATCGTGCCGGCACCGAGTGAAACACCTAGTATCGCGAACAGGATGCGCCAGTTCTTCTTACCGAACGCCCGGGTCAGGCCGGTCGCCAGCGCGGCCGCGAGGAACGGCGGATACAGCGCGATCATGCCGCCGTCGGCGAGATGGTGCAGAGAGAAACTCAGCGGGTCCAGCCAGGCAAGGCGCTCGTAGAGCGCGTTTGATCGCTCCCAGCCCAAGACCATTTCGGGGAAACCGGCCGTGCCTAGGACCAGCCCTTCCAGCACGAGCAGCGCAGCCAGTTTTCGCCCGGCACTGCCGGGCGGCGCGACGCGGTACAGCACCACGGCCAGCGACCAGCACATCGCGATGGCTGCAAGGCCCAGGTAGCCGATCGGCGTTATGTATGCCATGCGTCGGAGTATATCCTCTGGACGTACGAAAGCCTGTCGGGGGACCGGCAACGTGTTACCAGAAATGGCGGAACGACCGGTCGTGTTGCGAGGCTGGCGTTCCCGTCGCCGACGGCGCAGTGCGAGTTCGGTCAGGTCGGTGCTACCTGGTACAGCGCCGCCCCGGGCACACTATCGCCTTCGCTTTCGGCATCGCCCGCCTGCGGCCGGCTCCATGCGCAGGCCAATTGCCTGCAGGCAACGACCCGACTTTTGCCGCCGGACCCGTTGAGTCACAGGAGACGCCCATGCACAGATCCAACGCAGCACTCTGCTTTGCCGCCGGCCTGCTGCTGGCCGCGTGCACGCTGGACACGGTCGACATCGCTGCCGAGAAAGAACGCCTGATGCAGCTGAGCCGGGACTGGTCGGCCATCGTCAACTCGGGCGACATCGACGCGATCGTGGCTCACTGGGACGACGACGCCGTGATGCTCCCGCCGGACTCGCCGATCATCGAAGGCAAGGCAGCCATCCGCAGTTACGTGCAGGCGGCGTCGGCCATCCCCGGCTTCCGGATTACCTGGGAGCCGGAAAGCGCGTACGTCGCAGAGGCCGGGGACATGGCCTACATGATCGAGCGCAACGAGATCACGTTCGACGACGAGAACGGCGAACCGATCACGATTCGCGGAAAAGTCGTAACGGTCTGGAAGAAGGACGCCGCCGGCGAGTGGAAGAACGTCGTGGACATCTGGAACTCGGTGCCGACGGACCCGCAGTAACGGGCGAAGTCCACGCGTTGCCGTCCCGCGAGAGCCGGCATCGCCGGGCCGTCTTCGCCATCCGGGGCCCGGTTCAGCCGAGCTCCATCGGCCGCAGCCGCAACGCATTCCCGATCACAGACACCGAGCTCAGGCTCATCGCCGCCGCGGCCCGCTCCATCTCACTCGCCAGTCCGCTGGATCGACATCACGCGCAGGCAAGCCTGGCCGGGCATGACCGGTGCCGACACGCGTGACCCGGTGCCTCGTTCTTACGCGATCGCAGACAGTGAGCTAGACTGCTCCGGAACGGCCGCGCCCGGCATGCTGCGAACAGCGACAAGGCACTGATCCAGGATGAAGAATACCCGACGAATTGCCTGGGCACGCACCGGGGTAGAAGCAGCCGCCATCGTAGGCAGTATCCTGCTTGCCTTCGCCATCGATGCCTGGTGGCAGGAACGCGGCGAGCAGACCAGGGAGCGGGAAATTCTGGTTGCGCTGCTGGACGATTTTCGAAAATCGAAAGCCAGCATCGAGGCCGGCAGGAACTTTCACCTCGACGTCCAGCGAAGCAACCGCAGGCTCCTGCGGTCGGTAGCCTCCGGCGCCGAGCCGTTGGCCGATGCCGAGGTGAACCGCATTCTCGGCGACCTGACCTGGTGGGACAGCCAGTCCCGCTTCTCGACGGGCGCCCTCAACTCCCTGGTGTTCGGCGGCGAATTATCCATTATCGGCGACGATGCGCTGCGGCAAACCCTGGCCGACTGGCCGTCGGAGATACAACGGGCCGAGGCCTTGAGAGAGCAGGATTACGACTTCTTCTTCGAAGTGATGATGCCCTACCTGAGAGAGCATGGTTACCTGCCCGAGATATCGGCGGTATCCGCGCCCAAGCCCGGCAGCAGCGAAGAGGAATCGACATTGATCGAGCTCGAGCTCGAACGCGATTTCGACCACGCGGCGATGGTCGCGACGCCCGAGTTCCAGAATATCCTCGTCCAGAAATACTGGATCCAGGACGACATGCTGCGGGCATTCGATCGCGCCGAGACACTGCTCGATGCGACGATCGACCGGATCGAGAGCAACCTGTAAGTCCCGCCTCCTGGCCGCCCGCTCAGCCCAACTCCACCCGCCGCAGCCGCAACGCATTCCCGATCACCGACACCGAGCTCAAACTCATCGCCGCCGCCGCCAGCATCGGGCTCAGCAGCCAGCCGAACACCGGGTACAGCACGCCGGCCGCGACCGGGATGCCGGCCGTGTTGTAGGCGAACGCGAAGAACAGGTTCTGGCGGATGTTCTTCATCGTCGCGCGGCTCAAGGAGCGCGCGCGATAGACGCCCAGCAGGTCGCCCTTCACCAGCGTGACGCCCGCGCTTTCCATCGCGACGTCCGTACCCGTGCCCATCGCGATGCCGACGTCCGCCTCGGCCAGCGCCGGCGCGTCGTTGATCCCGTCGCCTGCCATCGCGACGACGTGGCCCGCCTCGCGCAGCTCGCGCACGACGCGGTGCTTGTCCTCCGGCGACACGTCGGCCTGCACGTCGTCTATGCCGATCTCGGCAGCCACCGCCTTCGCCGTGCTCTCGCTGTCGCCGGTCAGCATGACGATGCGCAGGCCTGCCTCGTGCAGGCGGCGGATCGCCTGCGGCGTCGTTTCTTTAATAGGGTCCGCGACGCCGATGAGCCCCACCGCCTCGCCGTCGACCGCGACGAACATGACCGTCTGGCCCTTGCTGCGATAGCTTTCCGCCGCCTCGGCGAGAGCATCACTCGAAGCGCCTACCCGCTTCAGCAGGCGCGCATTGCCGATCGCCACTCGCCGGCCGTCGACGCGCGCCTCGACGCCCTCGCCCGTGACCGACGCGAAGTCCTCCGCGTCCGGTATCCCGATGCCGCGCTCCTTCGCGCCGGCAACGATCGCCTCCGCGAGCGGGTGCTCGCTCGCGCGCTCGACCGCGGCGACCAGCGCGAGCAGTTCGGCCTCGTCCTTGTCGCCCTTGACCTCGACCGTGACCAGCCGCGGCCGGCCCTCGGTCAGCGTCCCGGTCTTGTCGACGACCACGACGTCGACCTTCTCCATTGTCTCCAGCGCCTCGGCGTTCTTGATCAGGATGCCGTGCTGCGCGCCCTGGCCGGTGCCGACCATGATCGACATCGGCGTCGCGAGCCCGAGCGCACAGGGGCAGGCAATGATCAGCACCGCCACCGCGTTGACCAGCGCGAGCGCCAGCGCGGGCTCAGGCCCGACCGCCCACCAGGCGATGAACGTGATGACCGCGACGACGACCACCGCCGGCACGAACCAGGCCGCGACCTGGTCGGCCAGCCGCTGGATCGGCGCGCGGCTGCGCTGCGCCTCCGCGACCATGCGCACGATCTGCGCGAGCAGCGTGTCGTCACCGGTGCGCGTGACACGCATGACGAGGCTGCCCGTGCCGTTGACCGTGCCGCCGATCACCTCGTCGCCTTGCTCCTTTTCCACCGGCACCGGCTCGCCGCTGACCATCGATTCGTCGACGCTGCTGCGCCCGTCCACGACCTCGCCGTCCACCGGGATCTTCTCGCCCGGTTTCACGCGCAGCCGGTCGCCTGCGGCCAGCTCGTCCAGCGAGACCTCGGTCTCCTCGCCGTCCTCGCCGATGCGGCGCGCGGTCGGCGGCGCGAGCTCGAGCAGCGCGCGCAGCGCGCCCGAGGTACGGCTGCGTGCCTTGAGCTCCAGCACCTGGCCGAGCAGGACCAGCGTCGTGATCACGGCCGCCGCCTCGTAGTACACGGCGACCTCGCCGGCCGCATTTTTCAGCGACGCCGGGAACAGCCCCGGCACGGCCGTCGCCGCCAGCGAGTAGACGAAGGCCACGCCGACGCCGAGCGCAATCAGCGTGAACATGTTCAGGTTCCACGTGCGGACCGACTGCCAGCCGCGCACGAAGAACGGCCAGCCGCCCCACAGCACGACCGGCGCCGCGAGCGCGAGCTGCGCCCACTGCGCCCAGGCCGGCGGCAGCAGAGAATCCGCATGCCAGCCGGGCAGCATCTCGCCCATCGTGTACAGGAACAGGGGCAGCGTCAGCGCGGCGCTCAACCAGAAGCGCCGCCGCATGTCGTCAAGCTCGCTCGTGTCCTCCTCGCCGAGGCCCGGGCTCTCGGGTTCGAGGCCCATGCCGCAGATCGGGCAGCCGGTGTTGCTGACGTCCCGCACCTGCGGGTGCATCGGGCAGGTCCAGACCGTGCCGGTGTAGCCGTCCGGCACCTTGTCGTAGCGGCCGTCGTCGGCCGCTTCGGCCTGTTCGCCGTGGTGGCAGCAGTGTTCGTGTTTATTCATCTGACCGCTCCGCCGCGCGGTAGCCCCCGCAGCAATAACGCCGGACACGCGACCGGCGTTGGCGCCGTGCCCGGGATGCCGACATTCCTGCGGCCACGATACCAGTTTGCAACGATTGCGGAGCATGATCCCCGTCGGCTACTGGCCAAGCGGCTTTCCTGCCTGTTCGACAGGCGAGCCAATGCCGGTTCGAATGGCAATGCGCGGTTCTCTCTGAGGCTGTTGAGCGGGCAAACGCGCGCGAGCGTAGACTCCAACTGCAGCCTCGCGCAGCGTGGACGGGCAATGACCGTACCTGTCCGGGAGTAGACTAGCCGCTATGCACTCACCACATGGCAAGCTTGTCGGGGCCGAAGGACCGAACACGGCTGACCGGATCCGGAAGCTCGGCGGATGAATCGCCGGCCTGCACTGGTCTTGCTGGCGGCTGTCGCCGTTGTCGCGACGTCCTTTTTCCTGCTGCACGACAGCAGGCAACAAGGGCCTCGCGTTGAAGCTGCGCCGGGTGCCGCGGTGAACGCTGGCGGTCCTGATGAACTTCCCGAGGCGGAACTCGGCGACC
Source organism: uncultured Woeseia sp. (assembly GCA_937925605.1). GTDB lineage: Bacteria > Pseudomonadota > Gammaproteobacteria > Steroidobacterales > Woeseiaceae > Woeseia. The sequence goes on along the minus strand of CALALV010000169.1, from coordinate 10,201 downwards.
CCCACCGGTCACCTGATGCCAGCCATCCGGCAGTCCCGTTGCTGACTGTGCCTGCCAGCCCGGACTCGAGCAGCCCGGAACCGTTGCGACTGCCACCGGAATACAACTTCGTGTTCGGCGAGCCTTCGAATGCGTCACCGTTGTCCCTCGTCCACGACCGTTTCAGAAACGAAGCGAGGGACGAATCATGGGCTGCTGCGATGGAAAGTGGCATTGTCCAGGCGATCTCGCACACCGAGGCGACATCACACATTACCGTCGAGCACGTCGAATGCCGTTCGACGATCTGCGAGGTCGCCGGCCACATGCCCTACGTTGCGAGTGACAGCGAGATCGGCCCGTCCGCTATATTCACTGAGGACCTCGGAGCCGGTTGGTGGCAGGGAAGGATCAACATGGGGGTCGGGCAACACGCATTTCAGGATGAGCAAGTCATGCGCTTCATCATCATCGTTGCGAACTCCGAGGTATTCCTGGAAGTAACGGAATAGTCGCTCCCGAAATAACCGTACATTTGCTACCGACAGACTGACTCGTCGCCACACGAAAGGGGTCGGCGCATGAAAAAAGAGAGCTGGAAAGAAACCATCGACACGGTCGGGCTGCTGGCCGTCCTGCTGGGCCTCTTCCTCGTCTACAAGGAAGTCGAGATCGTCGAGACCATAGCGCGGGCGCAGCTCAGCGCGGACGTCAACAACAACCTGTTCGAGCTGGATCAGCAGGCTCTCGGCCCGGAGCTGGCGGCGACCTTCACGAAAGCGAACGAGGCGCCCGAGACCCTGGCCGCTACGGAACGCTGGCAGCTGAACCTGTTCCTGTCGCAGGTACTCGACCAGTACGCGCGGGAATGCTACTACGTCGAGATCGGTATCTTCAGGGAATGCGAGAGCGTGCCGAGGTCCACCGCGCTCAAGTACTTCAGCAGCCGCTACGGGCGCGCGTTCTGGGCGACCGTCCGGAACCGGATGGCAGGACCCGAGATCTCGGCGATCATCGACGACGAGCTCAGCCGCAACCCGGCGGACGATATCGCCGCGCAGATAGACGCCGCCGTACTTCGCAACCTGGAACAGCAGTAGCGAAGCGATATCTCCATCCCGGCGCCGGTGGATGCATCACCGGCAATTCTCCGGATACCGGAATGTGCCGCCCGTCCCGCATCCTGCGGATCGCGCTGCCGGCGATACCCCGGCCTGTGCCGGTCGGGCTCCGCGCGTTCGCGAAGCCGCATTGCTACGGGCAACGGCGACGAACCGGGCCACAGCGGCGCGTCCGGTGCGGCGGCCCCGCGGTCTTTACGTATAGGCAACCCGCCCGCCCGCGGGCACGATCCCCGCTGACTCCCGGTTGACTTAAGTCAAGGCAGCCCCGCGCGCGCTGCCGCAGAGTACGGCCCATGGACACGACAGCCCGCTTCGACTTCGACCTGCTGCGCCGCTACGACGAGTTCGGGCCGCGCTACACCTCCTACCCGACCGCGCCGCATTTCCACGAGGGCTTCGGCGAGGCCGAGCTGAGGCAGCACGCGGCCCGCAGCAACGCCGAGCTGATCCCGCGGCCGATCTCGATCTACCTGCACATCCCCTACTGCACCAACCCCTGCTTCTACTGCGGCTGCAACCGCATCATCACCCGAGATCTGTCGAAGGGCGAACGCTACGTCGAGCGGCTGCTGCGCGAGATCGCGCGAGCCGCGCCGCTGTTCGACCGCGACCGCGACGTCGTGCAGGTGCACTTCGGCGGCGGCTCGCCGAATTTTCTGAGGCCCGCGCAGATCGGCCGGCTGCTCGACAGCCTCGGCCGGCACTTCCACTTCAGCGACTCGCCCGACCGTGACTTCTCGATCGAGCTGGATCCCCGCCACGTGGACGAGGCGGACATCGCCGAGCTGGCCGCGCTCGGCATCAACCGCGCGAGCCTCGGCGTGCAGGACTTCAACCCGGTCGTGCAGAAGGCGATCAACCGCATCCAGGGCATCGACCAGACGCTCGCCGTCATCGAGGCCTGCCGCGCGCGCGGCATGCGCTCGGTCAACGTCGACCTGATCTACGGCCTGCCGAAACAGACGCAGGCAGGCTTCCGCGGCACCGTGGACACCGTCATCGAGGCGCGCCCGGACCGCGTCGCGATCTACGGCTACGCCCACCTGCCGCAGATGTTCAAGGCACAGAAGCAGATCCGCGACGAGGACCTGCCCGGCGCCGGGGAGCGTCTCGAGCTGCTCGCGCTCGCCGTCGAGTGCCTGACCGCGGCGGGCTACGAGTACATCGGCGTCGACCACTTCGCGCTGCCCGACGACGAGCTCGCGCAGGCGCTGCACCGCGGCGGCCTGCACCGTAACTTCATGGGCTACACGACCCACGCCGACAGCGACCTGGTCGGCTTCGGCGTCAGCGCAATCAGCCACGTCGGTTCGAGCTACAGCCAGAATCCGCGCGACATCACGGGCTGGGAGATCGCGATCGACCATGACCGGCTGCCGGTCTGGCGCGGCATGACGCTCGACTTCGACGACGAGCTGCGCGCCTGGGTCATCCAGGAGCTGATGTGCCGCGGAGAGATCGACAGGGCGGGCGCCGAGCGGCGCTTCGGCATCGTCTTCGATGCGTACTTCGCCGACGAGCTCGAACGGCTCGAGCGCCTCGAGGACGACGGGCTCGTCGAGCTCGACTCAGGCCGCATCCGGGCCACTTCGCGGGGCAGATACCTGTTACGTATAATCGCGATGTGTTTCGACCGATACCTGCAGCGCACCCGGCCCGACCGCGAACGGCCGCAGTTCTCCCGCGCCGTCTGAAGCGCGCTGTTTGCGCGCGGCCGCCATGCTGACGCGCACGCCCGGGCGCGTACCGCCGCCGAGCGTCGCCGCGGACGACGGCGACGAGCTGCACTTCTGCAGCACCTGCGCGTTCTCGGCGGCCTGCCTCGAACGCGGCTACGACAAGGGCCGGCTCGCCGAGCTGCACGTGCTGGTCGAGCACACGCCGCCGATCCGCGAAGGCGAGCACATCTTCCGCGAGGGCGACGAGTTCAACGCGATCGCGGCCATCCGCGCCGGCACCGTCAAGACCTACGTCACCGACCTCGAGGGCCGCGAGCAGGTGCAGGGCTTCTTCCTGCCCGGCGAGGTCATCGGCCTGAACGCGATCTCGCAGTCGCGCTATCCCTGCAACGCCGTCGCGCTGGAGACGGTGCTGCTGTGCCGCTTCTCGTTCCCGAAGATCGCGACGCTCGCGACCCGCATGCCGGGCCTGCAGCAGAAGCTGTTCGAGCTGCTGTCGGAAGACATTGGCAAGGCCTCGCGGCTGGCGGGAGACTTCACGGCCGACGAGCGCATGGCGGCCTTCCTGCTGCTGCTGTCGCGGCGCTACGCGGAGCGCGGCCTGTCGCCGACGCGCTTCCGGCTGACGATGGCGCGCACCGACATCGCGAACTACCTGAGACTCGCGGCCGAGACCGTCAGCCGCGTCCTCAAGCGCTTCCAGGCCGACGGGCTGATCCTGGTCGAGCGCCGCGAGGTCGAGCTGCTGGACGTCCCGGCCCTGCAGGCCATCGCCGCCAGCGTCCTGAGAAACTGAACCGCACTTGACCTGGATCAGGGCGGCCCCGCCCTGCGGCCGGCAGCATCTCCCGTATCTTCGGAGGAGATGCGAAATGAGTACCACTCGTAAACTCTGGACCTGGCTGATCGCGCTGCTCGCCGTGTCGTTCGGCGTGCTGCTGTGGATCGGCGGCGAAATCCACCGGCAGGCCCCGCCCATGCCGGAACAGGTCGTCACCACGGACGGCGAGGTCGTCTTCACCCGCGCCGACATCGAGAAAGGCCGGCAGGTCTGGCAGTCGATAGGCGGCCAGCAGCTCGGCTCGATCTGGGGCCACGGCGGCTACGTCGCGCCCGACTGGACGGCCGACTGGCTGCACCGCGAGGCACTCGCGACGCTCGACCTCTGGGCCGAACGCGAGGCGCGCGCCGAGAGCTACGCCGAGCTGCCCGCCGGCCAGCAGGCCGCACTGCAGCGCCGGCTGGAAGAGCGCATACGCCAGAACACCTGGGACGCGGAGTCGGCCACGATCACGGTCGATGCCGACCGCGCCGCGGCCATCGCCGCGGTCATGGTGCATTACGACCGGCTGTTCAGCGCCGACCCCGAGTTCACCGCCCTGCGCGAAGCCTATGCGATGAAGAACGACACGGTGCCGGCGGCGGATCACCGCGAGGCGCTGTCGGCGTTCTACTGGTGGACCGCCTGGGGCGCGGTCACGGAACGCCCGGGCAAGGACATCACGTACACGAACAACTGGCCGGCCGACGAGCTGGTCGGCAACGAACCGCCGTCCAGCGCCTTCCTGTGGACCGTGTTCAGCGTGCTGTTCCTGCTCGCCGGCATCGGCCTGCTCGGCTGGTACCACGCGGTCACAGAGGGCGGCGACGATGGCAAGCCGGCGAAGCTGCCCGACAGCGATCCGCTGGCGCTGGTCAAGGTCACGCCTTCGATGCGCGCGACCGCCAAGTACTTCTGGGTCGTGATTGCGCTGTTCCTCGTGCAGATCCTGCTGGGCGCGATGACCGCGCACTACCAGGTCGAGGGCCAGGAGCTCTACGGCTACGCGATCTCGGATATCCTGCCGTACTCGCTGACCCGCACCTGGCACACGCAACTCTCGGTGCTGTGGATCGCGACCGCCTGGCTCGGCACGGGCCTGTACATCGCGCCGGCCATCTCCGGGCACGAACCGAAGTACCAGCGGCTCGGCGTCAACGTATTGTGGACCTGCCTGCTGATCATCGTCGTCGGCGCGTTCGCCGGGCAGTGGTTCGCCGTCATGCAGAAGCTGGGCCTGGCCAACAACTTCTGGTTCGGACACCAGGGCTGGGAGTACGTCGACATCGGCCGCTTCTGGCAGTGGTTCCTGTTCGCGGGCCTCGGCATCTGGCTCACGCTGGTCGGCCGCGCACTGTGGCCGGCGATGCGCCGCAAGGACGAGTCCCGGCCGATCGTGAGCCTGCTGTTCCTGTCCACCGTCGCGATCGGCCTGTTCTACGGCGCCGGCCTGATGTGGGGCGAGCACACGCACCTGTCGATGGTCGAGTACTGGCGCTGGTGGGTCGTGCACCTGTGGGTCGAGGGCTTCTTCGAGGTGTTCGCGACCGCGGTCATCGCCTTCCTGTTCACCCGGCTCGGGCTGCTCAAGGTCGGCACGGCGGTCGTCGCGGTCCTGTTCGCCACGATCGTGTTCATGGCCGGTGGCGTGCTCGGCACGCTTCACCACCTGTACTTCACCGGCACCCCAACGGCGGTGCTGGCGCTCGGCGCGTCGTTCTCGGCGCTCGAGGTGGTGCCGCTCGCCTACATCGGCTTCGAGGCCTACCACACCTACAAGCTGGGCCACGCGACGCCGTGGATGCAGCGCTACAGGTGGCCGATCCTGTTCTTCACCGCGGTCGCGTTCTGGAACCTGGTGGGCGCGGGCCTGTTCGGCTTCCTGATCAACCCGCCGCTGCCGCTGTACTTCATGCAGGGCCTGAACCTGACCCCGCTGCACGGCCACACCGCGCTGTTCGGTGTCTACGGCATGCTCGGCATCGGGCTCATGCTGTTCTGCCTGCGCGGCATGAAGCCCGCGGCGACCTGGAACGAGGGCACGCTGAAGACCTGCTTCTGGTCGCTGAATATCGGCCTCGCCGGCATGGGACTGATGACGCTGCTGCCGCTCGGCGTGCTGCAGCTGATCGCGGCGATCGACAAGGGCTACTGGTACGCCCGCTCGGCCGAGTTCATGCAGCAGCCGATCGTGGACCTGCTGGTCTGGATGCGCGTGCCGGGTGACGTCGTCTTCAGCGTCGGCGCCATGGCCCTGGCCTGGTTCGTACTGCGGCTCTGGATCGGGCCGCGCAAGGCCCGCGAGGCACTCCCGGGCGGCTCGGAGGCCGTGGGCAACTGACGCCCGCGCGCCTTTGTGCAAGTCGGGCGTTCGTACCGCGAAGGATCGCCGGTCGAACGCCCTTTTTTTCTCGACAACTGACATGATCGAGTTCTATCCCGAAATCAAGCTGGTCCACGTCGCCGCGGTCATCGCGAGCGGCGCCCTGTTCCTCCTGCGCGGCGTCGCCGTGCAGGCCGGCGCGGGCTGGGCCATGGCCGCGCCGCTGCGTTACCTGAGCTACACGATCGATACCGTGCTGCTGACCGCGGCGTTCATGCTGCTGACGATCCTGCCCGCGGCGCTGTACGCGAACGGCTGGCTGGCGCTCAAGGTCGCGCTGCTGGTCGCCTACGTGGTCCTCGGCAGTTTCGCGCTGAAGCGCGGCCGCACCGCAAGGACCAGGGCGATCACGTTCGCGGGCGCGGTCCTGCTCTACCTGTGCATGCTGGCGATCGCCCGCACGCACAGCCCGCTCGGGCCGTGGCTGTGGCTCAAGGGCTGGCTCGCGTGAGCGCGCCGGCCCGCTTCGTCCCGTTCGCCTATGGGTTCAGGCCGTTCTTCCTGCTGGCGGGGCTTTACGCCTTCGTCGCGGTCGCGGCCTGGCTGTGGCTGTTTCCGGCAGGGCCGACGATCGGCAACGGCGTGCCGCCGCAGCTCTGGCACGGCCACGAGATGATCTTCGGCTTCATCGCCGCGGCGATCGCGGGTTTCATGCTGACCGCGGTGCCGAGCTGGACCGGCGGGCGGGGATTCGCCGGCAATCCGCTGAAACTGCTCGTTCTCCTCTGGGTAATCGGCCGGCTGGCGATGTCGTTCGCGGGCTTTCTGCCCTGGCAGTTCGTCGTCGTGGCGGAGCTCGCCTTCCTGCCCGCGGTCATCGCGACGCTCGCGCCGTCACTCCTGGGCAAGCGCAGCCGCAACACGCCGCTGCTCGTCGTCCTGTTTGCTTTCTGGGTCGCGGATGCGACCTTCCTCGCCGGTCTCGCGCGGCAGGATGTGGCGCTCGCCTCGACTGCGCTGCGCGCGGCCCTCAACCTGGCGCTGGTCCTGATAACCGTCATCGGCGGCCGCATCGTGCCCGCGTTCACCGCGAACGCACTGCGTGCGCGCGGCCAGGACCCCGGCATCCGCTCCCGCCGGCCGCTGGAAATAGCTGCGATCGCGGGTACGGTCGCCTACGGCGTCAGCGACGTCGTGGCGCCGCAGCACGCCGTAACCGCGAGCATGGCCGCCTTTGCCGCAATTGCCCACGTCCTCAGGTTTGCCGGCTGGCAGAGTCACCGCACCCTCCGCATGCCGATCCTGTGGGTGCTGCACCTCGCCTACTTCTGGCTGCCGCTCGGCCTCGCCATGAAATCGCTGTACGCGGGCTTCGGCGCCAGCTGGGCCGCCCACTGGCTGCACGCGCTCGGCGCCGGCGCGGCGGGCATGATGATCCTCGCCGTCATGACGCGCGCGGCGCTCGGCCATACGGGCCGGCCGCTTGAGGTGCGACCGGTGATCGCGTTCGCTTATGTCCTGCTCGCTGCGGCCGTCCTGGTACGCGTCTTCGGCCCGGCGCTCATGCCCGCAGGCTACGTGGCGACGCTGATGCTCGCCGGCGGCGCCTGGCTCGCGGCCTTTCTGCTCTATCTCGGGGTATATGCGCCGATCCTGACCCGGCCCCGCGCGGACGGGCGGCCGGGCTAGCGGCTAAGTCCTCGCGGGTACGCTCGCGTCCGCCGCGGGACTGGTCCCGGTCCCGGACTCCTCAGGCGACGACTTCCCGCGGCCTGACGATCCGGCGGAAAGCGAAGAAGAGACCGAGCACGGCCACCAGCTCCAGCACCGAGGCGAACGCGAACGGTGCGCCCGGGAAATAGAACGGCGCACCGTCGGGCAGCAGCACGACGTCGGCGATCGCGAAGGGGACACCCGGCGACGAGAACGCGGCGAAGATCTGCGTCATCAGCGGCGGTCCCAGGATCATCGACACGCTCGTGATCGCGGCGATCGCTCCCTGGAGCTCGCCCTGCGCGTCGGCCGGCATGGTCCGCGACATGATGCCCTGCAGGGCCGGCCCGGCGAGGCCGGCGAGCGACGAAATCGCGATGATGACGTAGATCACCCAGCCGCGGTCGGCGAGCGCGATGCCCAGGTAGGCAGCGGCCGCGATGGACATCCCGGCAACCGCGGTCGTGCGTTCGCCGAGCGCCGGGATCACGATGCGCGTGAGCCCGCCCTGCACGATCGCCGAGCAGAGGCCGACGAACATCAGTGACCAGCCGATCAGGTCCGGCGTCCAGGCGAAACGCTCCTCGGCGAAGTAGGACCAGACGGAGGGATAGGTCCAGTGCGCGACGGATGAAATGAAGAGCACGGTGGCGATCGGCAGCATGATCGGGTACTTCGCAAACTGCCGGAAGCTGCCGAAGGCGTTAGCGCGCCGCCAGTCGAAGGGGCGTCGATTCTCGTCCTCGAGCGTCTCGGGCAGCACGATGAGGCCGAACAGGAAATTCAAGCCACTCAGCGCGGCGACGAGGAAGAACGGCGCGCGCGGCCCGAAATGTTCGCCGACCAGCCCGCCGATGCCCGGGCCGATGATGAAGCCGAGGCCGAAGGCCGCCCCCAGCAGGCCGAAACGCGCGGCGCGCTCGTCCGCCGGCGTAATGTCCGCGATGTAAGCGTTCGCGGTCGAGTAGGTGGCGGCAAACGCGCCGGCCAGCACCCGCGCGATCACGATGATGCCGATCACCGGCGCGACGGCCATGATCAGGAAGTCGAGCGAATAGGCCGCGAGCGAAACGAGCAGTATGGGTCTGCGCCCGAAGCGGTCCGAGAGCCCGCCGATGATGGGCATCATGACGAACTGCATCAGCGCGTAGACCAGCGACAGGTAGCCGCCCCATTGCGCTGCGTTGGCGAGATCCTCGCCGGTCACGTCCATGATCAGCCGCGGCATCACCGGCATGATGATGCCGAAGCCGATCATGTTCAGTGTCACCGTGATGAAGATGAACAGGAACGCGAACTTGCCGGGGGCCCTGGGCATGCGTGTCGGCGGTCCTCGGGGAGATTCAGCACAGCAAGCGCCGCATCATACGAGATTTCGGGGCACAACTGATGAAGCGAGCCGAGGCGGCGGCCAAGGGCGGTCGCCGAACTGGTGGCGCCGATCCCGGTGATACGGTCAGGCGTGCTGCAAATCCGCGCTGATCACGGCCGGGTCAGCGGCACGTCTTTTCGGCGAAGGACAAATAAGATCTGACAGCTTTTTCAGGGTGACGAAGTGAATCCGGCGACGGCCGGCCGCATTCAGGTCTACGGGCGCCAAGCCGTCCGGCGGCCAAGGATTCTCAGTCGCGCTGCCGCCGATCCCTCACGCGCTGCCGCTGCTGCGCGCGCTCGCGCAGGCGGTCGCGGATCATCTGCCGCTGCTCGGGCGACATGCTGCGGAAGCGGTCGCGCAGCTGCTGGCGCTGCTCCGGCGTCAGGTCGCGGAAGCGGCGGAAGTTCTCGCGGATGCGTTCGCGCTCCTCGGGGGACAGGTCGCGGAACTCCCGGTAGCGGTCGCGGATCGCCTCGCGCTGATCGTCGGACAGGCTGCGCCAGCGCAGGAAGCGGCCGCGCGCGGCCTCGCGCTCCTCGGGCGTCATTTCGGCCCAGCGCTCGGCGCCGGCGGCGAGGCGCGCGCGGCGCTCGGCGTCCAGCGAATCGAACTCGCCCTCGAGCGCCGACAGCACGGCCTGCTGGTCCTCGTCCAGGCTGTCCCAGTCCGGCGCGTCCTGCGCGGCGGCGGTGGCGGCGGCAAAGGCCAGCGCGAGGCCGGCGAGCCAGGCAGTCCAGTCAGCTTTCATGTTCGGTCTCCCGCGATGTCGCGTCCCTGTCGTCGTCATCGCCCGTGTCGATCTCCTCTGCCCGCGCGACCTCGTCGCCGAACAGCATCCATTCCTCGTCCGACTCGTCCCAGCTGCCGAGGTACTCGAGCAGGGCCAGGTCGGGTGCGGCGTCGGCCGCCTCGTCCGCGGCGGCCGGCGCGCAGGCCAGCAGCAGCGCCAGCAGCCAGTAGCGCTCAGCCGACGTTGCCGTCACCGGCATCTTCCAGCTCGATCCAGCTGTAGAACTCGAGCTCCTCGAGCATCTCGAGGTCCTCGCCTTCCATCAGTATTTCGAGGTCGGCGGCGGCCGGCGGCGGGCCGAACGCGTCCGGCACCTCGCGGCCGTTCCAGGTCACGAGCGCCACGGCCGCGACCGCGGCGGCCGCGCCGGCCGGCGCCCAGGCCTGCCAGCGCGCGAG